>CAYUGQ010000047.1:0-18390 GCA_964444305.1 uncultured Candidatus Sumerlaeota bacterium | reverse complement strand
GGTTGTTCGGCTGACTTTTGCGCGGGTTTGGGCTTCGAGAAAATTCGGGACCGCAATGGCTGCGAGAATTGCGATAATTGCTACTACGATGAGCAATTCGATGAGTGTAAATCCGGTTCGTTTCATGGGTTACGCTCCAAACTTGATTTGGGACAACCTGACACAACGACAACTTACTGATACTAGAAAGTGGACTTGAGCGTGATTTGTCAATGAATTTATTTTAGATGGAGGGAGGCGGGATGTTGCTGGCCGGCGGTTGGGTCATGGCTTTCTTTTCCATTGACCTTACCCGTGTGGGGTTAGTAATAGTAAGCGTAATATAGTAACGCTGGGGGAGGCCGAAAACGGCCTGAGATGATCCGGCGGCAACAGGCGGGTTTGCATTGTCCGCATGATGCCATGGTGAAACCCTTGGAACCTGATACGGATAATACCGGCGAAGGGAAGGCGTTTGTAGAGTTGCGGGTGTGGTGCGTATTTTCGTATTTACGCAGCTCTAAATCGGTCCTCTTTCCAGCGAAGCGAAATACGCCTTTGGAAAGGGGCACCAGATGAGTAACGACAGCCTGAATCATGATAACGGAGTTGTGGGTGGCGGGGAAAGCGGGATGGTTACGGCCACGCCGCCGCGGGGAGTTGAGAGAAAGAATCCGGATACTGTCCCGTCGAATTCGATTATTACCCGGGCTCCGTTTCCTGCCAGCGAGAAAGTTTATGTGACCGGCAGCCGTGAGGATGTTCGTGTGCCGATGCGCGAAATCTCCATGCGTCCGACGCGTCGCATAGATGGCAGCCTGGAGGAGAATGGTACGCTGCGGGTTTATGACACGAGTGGTGCTTATACTGATGTGGCGGCGGAGATTGATGTGCGGGCAGGGCTTGCACCGGTTCGCCTGGAGTGGATTCGTGAGCGTGATGATACGGAGTCTGTGGGGGAAAGTGCGAGCGAATACCGGCGGCAGCGTTTGTCAGATCCTAAGCTGGACGCTCTCCGTTTTCATAATTCGCGGGAGATTTTGCGGGCGAAGCCGGGCCGTCGGGTCACACAAATGCACTATGCCCGGCAGGGAATTATTACGCCGGAGATGGAGTTTGTCGCGATCCGTGAGAACCTGGCCAGGGCGGGCGAAAAGGCGGAGCGTCGGAATTTTCGACATCATGCGGGCCAGGGATTCGGGAGTGCGATTCCGGATGAGATTAGCCCGGAGTTTGTGCGGGACGAGGTTGCCCGTGGACGTGCCATTATTCCGTCTAACATTAACCATCCAGAGTCAGAACCGATGATCATCGGGCGTAACTTCCTGGTGAAAATAAACGCTAATATCGGGAACTCGGCTGTGACGTCTTCCATTGAGGAGGAGGTGGAGAAGATGGTGTGGTCGATCCGGTGGGGCGCTGATACGGTGATGGATTTGTCTACGGGGAAAAATATCCATGAAACGCGGGAATGGATTCTGCGGAATTCGCCCGTTCCGATCGGTACTGTGCCGATTTATCAGGCGCTGGAGAAGGTTGGTGGGAAACCGGAAGAACTGACCTGGGATATTTTCCGTGACACGCTGATTGAGCAAGCAGAGCAAGGTGTGGATTATTTTACGATTCATGCCGGGGTGCTGCTTCGGTACATTCCGCTGACTGCGAATCGCGTGACTGGTATTGTCAGCAGGGGGGGCAGCATTATGGCAAAGTGGTGCCTGGCTCATCATAAAGAAAACTTTCTTTATACGAACTGGCGAGAGATCTGTGAGATCATGGCGGCGTATGATGTTGCGTTTTCGATCGGGGATGGTTTACGGCCGGGATCGCTGGCAGATGCTAATGATGAGGCTCAGTTCGGGGAGCTTTATACGCAGGGTGAGCTGACGCGGACGGCGTGGGAATATGATGTTCAGGTGATGAACGAGGGGCCGGGTCATGTGCCGATGCATATGATCAAGGAGAACATGGAGAAGCAGTTGGAGTGGTGCGGTGAGGCACCGTTTTATACGCTTGGCCCTCTGACGACGGATATTGCGCCGGGCTATGATCATATTACGTCGGCGATTGGCGCGGCGATGATCGGATGGTATGGGACGGCGATGCTTTGTTATGTGACGCCGAAGGAGCATCTTGGTCTGCCTAACCGTGACGATGTGAAGGAGGGCGTTATTGCTTATAAGATTGCGGCTCATGCGGCGGATCTGGCGAAGGGTCATCCGGCGGCGCAGGAACGGGATTATGTTTTGAGCAAGGCGCGATTTGAGTTCCGATGGGAGGACCAGTTTAACCTGGGTCTGGATCCGGATCGGGCGAGAGAGTATCATGATGAGACGTTGCCGCAGGAGAAGATGAAGGAGGCTCATTTCTGCAGTATGTGTGGCCCTCATTTCTGTAGCATGCGGATTACGGAGGATGTGCGTGCCTATGCCCGGGAGAAGGGGTTGAATGAGGATGAGGCTTTAAAGGCTGGTATGGCGGAAAAGGCGGAGGAGTTTAAGGGGGCGGGGGCGGAGATTTATCGCCCTTAGGAATTAATCAAATCAGTTCCAGCGCGACCCTGGCTGAGACCAGCCAGGTGTCGTCGCCGGGGCGGGAGAAATCATAGAAATCGGCTGAGGAGATGACTTCGGCGGGCCACTGGGTGAGATCCAGGGTGGTTTTCATGGTAGAAAATGGTCCGGCTTTGGCTGCTTCTATCAGTTCGGCTTCGGGCCGGGATATGCCGGTATTAAACAGGAGCCGGTGTGGGGTGATGGCGAGACGGGCGCATTGGGCGAGGATTGCTGGTACTTGCTGAGTTGCGATGCCCCAGGAGGATGGAGCTTTGATCATGCCGGCGAATTGGTGCAGGAAGTCGTCCTGTTCGAAATAGCAGGCAAAGTCGGCGAGATTATCGTGGAGGAGAACTTCGCCGTTATAGCGGGATTTGATCAGGCCGAGATCATAGTGGGTCATGGCCATGGCGGCTGCCCAAAATTGTCCGCGAGCCAATTTCGGAAGCAATTTCAGGCCGGAGGGGGTTGAGGATATTCCGGAACGAAGTACGTCCAGCATGGAAGCGGGGAGGCGAAGGATGCCGGGGGCTTGGCCAGTGCCGGCCATTCGGGCGTATTGGAGGAAGTCAGGAATGACGATGCTGGTACGACTGGACAGCGTTGCGGGGTCGAAATGCTTTTGGAGGATGGTCCATTGCCAGGCGGTGATTAAAAGGCGGACTCGATCGGGGAAGGCCTTGGCTGCTTCGATGATTTTGTCGGAGGTGATATTGCGGAGATCTACCTGGAGGTTCATGGCTGGCTTTCCCCTGCGGAGGAAAGGGCGTCGGCGACATCTGGAGAGATACCAAGGCTCATGATTTCGGCGCGGCTTGGTTTCTGCATGGGGAGCTTATTGTAGAGCATGCGAATCCAGTTTTCGAGTCGAAGGGCTTCCGGGAGTTCGACAGCGGGCATGTAGTCTGTCTGTCGTGAGGACCAGCTTCGGCCGGCTTGGGCGGCTTGTACGGCGGCGGCGAAAGCTTCGTGTTCCAGGGCGAATCCGCCGCCGGTGTAATCAGGAGCCATATTGAAGGCGAGGGGGTAATCGAGTTGGGTTTTGAATTGCTGGATATTATCATCTTGGATTATTGTGACAGATGCGTTTTCGACGCGGATAATTCCCTGTTCACATTCAAGTTCGACCAGGCTGAAGGGGCGTGCGTAGCCGGGAACGGACCAGGAAATGGCCAGCGAGCAGGGCACGCCGCGGATGGTGAAGCGGGCGGTGAGGGCGTCTTCCACTTCGGTGCTGTGGATGGGCCATTGCCAGCCGGTGGCGTCGCCATCGGGCCAGCCGGCGAGGCGGAACAGCATGGAGGCGACGTGGCAGCCGAAGTTTATGGCAGCGCCTCCGCCGGATTTTTCGCGGATCATTTCCCAGCGGACCGGTTTTGGGGCGGTGATGTGGGTTTGAAGGGCCACGAGGCGCGCGCTTTTCAGGGGGCCGAGCTTGTTTGTGCGGACGAGACGGAAGGCCGTGAAAAGCTGGGGGAACTGGGCCGCCATGTAGCCGCAGTGGATGACTTGGCGTGGGAATTCGTCATGGAGAGCGCGCCAGGCGTCGGCATCGGTGTCGGAAATTGAGGCTGGCTTTTCTGTGAGAACGTGAAGGCCGCTGATGACGCACTGGCGGGCTATAGCGAGGTGGGTGTCTGCGGGGGTGGCAATGATGACGGCGGCAGGGCTTGAGGAGCCAAGATTCAGGGCCTGTTGAAGATTTTCGACAAATGGTGCGTTGAAACCTATGCTGCGATAGAGTTTGTGAGCTTTTTGATTGGGTTCTATGATGCAGGAAAGTCTGAGGCGTGTGCTATGGCGTAGCTGGAGGGCGTGAACTATGCCTATTTTTCCGGCACCTATGAGGGCGACGGGTATCCATTGGTCATTTGAAGGGGGACCGGGAGCGAGGCTTTCTTTGAGGCCTTGCGAGAGGTCGCGCAGGTTCAGCGATAAGGCGTTGAGGGAGGGGGCGGTGTCCATGCGCTGGACGGTTTCCAGACCTTTAAGATTATCGGAGCTGATGGGTAAAAACAGGCCAAGTTTTTCTCCGGCGGCGACTATGGGTTTGATGGGGCCGGTGGGGACAGTGAGGTGGCGGGTTGGGCGGTCTTCGGCGGTAGCTACAAGGGATAGAAATTCTTTGAGCGTGATACCCTCAGGGTCGCCGATCTCCAAGTGGGTCTGGTTAAAACGGTCGAAGTCTTCGACGATGGTTAGGAGACCGCGGGAGAGGTCGTCGACGTGAACTGGCTGGACGAGGGCTTTGCCGCCTCCGAGCATGGGAATGAGGGGGAGACTTCTGACGGTGTGGCGCATCCGGGCGAAGAGGCCGGTTTCTCCGGGTCCATAGACCAGGCCGGGGCGGACGATGACCCATTGGATATCGGGGGCGTCGCGGAGTGCTTCTTCGGAGGCGAGTTTTGTGACTGCATAGGCGGATTTGTTCCCGCTGTGGGCGGACTGGGTGGACAGATAGAGAAAGCGGGTGCATCGGCCGTTTGCGAGATGAAGGAGGTATTCTGTGCCGAGCTGATTTACGGCGTAGGACTGGCCGGCTTTATCGGCTGTGGTGATGGCTGCGAGGTGGACGATTGCGTCGGTGGAATCTAATGCGTGGTGGGGGATATCATAGGGTAGAGAACCTATGACTGGTTTAACTCCGCCGACGAGTCGGCCTAATGAGGTTGGACGGACAAGGCCGCGGATTTCATGACCGCGCTGAACAGCCAGGGTGCAAAAGTGGCGCCCTATAAATCCGGATGCGCCTGTAACAAATATTCGCAAGGTTACTCTTCTTTGTCAGGATTTTCATCTGGCTTAAGCCATTGATCCTGCCACTCGCGGGTGCGTTTTCGCATGATGGGAGAAACTTCGTGGGCGGCACCGGGATCAACATAGAAAGATTTTTCTACGCTTTCAGGAAGGCGATTATAGGCTACGATACCGGTAACATAGGGGCTGACCGGGTCTACACCGGCCATATTGATTTGGGTGGGGGCTTTGACGCGGGTGATGAGGTTGACGCCGTCTGTGTAGGCGACGGATTTGCGAATGAGGGTTTTACTGGTATCTTCGGCTGAGAGGAGCTCGCGCAGGCGGACCTGGTGTCCGCGGGTGGCGAGGTTCATGCCGTCGGGGTAATCAGTGAAGGCGATTACGTTTGCGACAACGCAGGCAATGCGTGGTTCGAGAGCGGCGATGGCTATGGAGAGATAGCCTCCCTGGCTGGATCCTTCCACGCCGACTCGCTTTTCATCTACTTCATCGCGACCCAGGAGAAAACGGGCGGCCTGGAGGCTGTCGAGAATAGCGAGTTTATAGTAGTAGCTTTCCGGGCTGGTGATGTTATAGAGCTGGTGTTCGACGGGGGATTTCCAAAAGGAGCGGGAGGGACCGTGGTTTCGGGGGTTGACGGAGAATGTGATGTAGCCGTCGCGGGTGCGGTCTGTGGGGCGCATGTTGCCATTGTAGCCGGGGGATAAAATCACGGCGGGGTATTTTTTGAGAACTTGCGCATCGGGGTTTTCGGCGGCGTAGGCAGCGCGGGGGACGTACATCCAACCGACGATGGTGGTGTTTTCTACGCTGTCGAGCTCAACGCGGAAGAGGAGGCCGGTGGTGGTATCCTGGTCTGGCTCGCGGGTGACGCGGGGGTTTGATGTGACTTCATCCAGTTCGGCGGTGGCGCGTTTCCAGTAGTCGTTGAAATCGTCTGGAGGGAGCAGGTCTTTGGTGCCGGTGTAGTCCATCAGGTTTTGTCCGCTTGGACGGGCGAGAGTTCTCCAGGTAAAGGAGGGTGTTGTCTGGGGGTCGCTGTCGGGGAGGATTGCGGCTTCAATGAAAAGGTCTTTCTCGACCTGAGGCAATTGAAATACGAGGGGTTCGGTGGTGACGGTTGCTGTGACGGAGGTGATTGTTTCTGTGGAAATTCCATCTTCGACTCGGGTGAAAATCGCAGTCCATTCGGACCCTTCTGTGGCTTCCACTTTTATGGCTGCCACACCGGTGCTGGTGCCGGTATCCACGGTAAAGAGGGCTTCTTTCTCCTGCGCCCGGGCGGTTGCGCCGGTCAGCAGGAAAAAGACGATAAGAAATTTAAAGCAATTATTAAAGCATTTCATGGTGTTAAAAGTGGTGCGCCCTCTTAAGAGATTCAACAGGAACTGTGATTTCTGTGCGATTTCTTCCGCCTATACCCGATCGGTTGTTATTATTGTCGCAAACCACATCACATAGTTCACTTTTCACGGCCAGCGTTGCTGAGGAAATCCGTACTTCTATACAACAATATAGCGGGAACGAAGTGTTTCTGGTGGGTATTTGTGAGCCGGACGGGACTGTGATTTCGGTGGAAGCGCTGGCATTTGGTAATAAGGCTTCTGTGCCGGCACCGGCTCAAAATGCCAAGACCGGGCAGGTTATGATTCATAATCATCCGTCTGGCTACCTGGAACCTTCCGATGCGGATATTGGCATTGCGTCGGCGTATGGGGCGGCAGGAATCGGTTTTTATATAACCAATAATGACTGCACGGACGTGCGGGTTGTGGTGAAGCCGTTTTTTCCGAAGCAGCTTGTTTCGGTGGATTTCAAAGAGCTGGATGATCTTTTTGGTGAGCAGGGTCATCTGCAGCGGACTCTTCCGGGGTTTGAGCATCGGCCTCAGCAGCTTGCGATGATGCGGACGGTTACGCGGGCGTTTAATAAGGAACAGGTGGCGGTGATTGAGGCGGGGACGGGGGTGGGGAAATCTTATGCATACCTGGCTCCGGCAATCCTGTGGTCGCTGGTTAACAAGAAGCGGGTTGTGGTCTCAACGAACACGATTAATTTGCAGGAGCAGTTGCTGGAAAAAGATCTTCCGGAACTGGCGCGGCAAATGGATCGTGAAGTAAAGGCCGTGCTGGTGAAGGGGCGTGGAAATTATATAAGCCTGAGACGTTTGCGATATAGCCAGCAAAGGACGGATCTGTTTACGGAGGATCGTAACGGGGAATTGCATAGTTTGGCCGACTGGGCTGAGCAAACTGAGGACGGTTCGAAGTCGGATTTCCCTCACCAAATTTCTGATGATGTGTGGGAAGCGGTGATGAGTGACAAGGATGACTGTCTCAGGGCGGCTTGTCCTACTTTTAACAAGTGCCTTTTTTATAAGTCCCGCCGTGAGGCGAGCAGCGCCGACATTATTATCGCCAACCATCACTTGGTCATGGCGGACGTGGCGCTCAGGCTTCAGGCCCCGGAGGCCGAAGTGGGAATTCTGCCACCGTTTGACCATGTGATTTTTGATGAGGCTCATAACCTGGAGGATGTGGCGACAAAGTATTTCACGACTGACACGAGCCAGGCGGGTATTCGGCGTCAGTTGGTGCGGATCGCGCGAAAGCGGGATCATAGTGGGACTTTGCAGGGGTTGCACAGGGCGTTGAAGCAGGGTCGCCATACGAGCCGCAGCAATATTACTGTCGAGATCATGAAGCTCATTACGGAGCAAATTCTCCCAACCCGCGAGGAGGTGGAGAACGCCATAGCGGTTTACTTCGACGACTTTTTTTCGGATTCTTTGACGTTTTTCCATGCGGATAATCTCAAGCATGACGAGCGCAGGGAGTTTCGGATTACGACGACGGTGACTGAGAGTCCCTACTGGCAGAATGTGACTGCGCAATTGGAGGGGATGTGTCAGGCGCTTCATCGCCTTATTGACCTTTTCGACCGCATGGAACGAATGCTGGGGATGCTGTCGGATGAGGCTATGCTGGAGATTGTGGAATCTCGCCTGAGACTTTATGGTTCCGTCCGGAAGCTTAGGGATCACGATGCGGCATTGCGTTTTTTTCTGGTGGCAGACAACAGGAGCTTTTGCCGGTGGATCGAGATTGGTTTTCGTCGAGGCCGGCCATTCATATTCCCTCGGACGGCACCGTTGAGTATTGCGGAAAACCTGCGTTCTGCTCTGTTTTCAAGGAAGAAGACGGTGGTGCTTACGAGTGCGACTCTCAGCATTGATAACAATTTCACGTATTTCACGAAGCAGGTGGGTCTTTCGGCTGGACGTGGCGAGGGGGCAGAGGAAGCGGAATCTACGGATGCTTTGGCGGAGCGCACTAAATTTCTGAGACTGGATACTCCGTTTAATTATCAGACGAATTGCCTGTTTGCTATTCCGCAGGATGTGCCTCCACCGGCGGACCGGGATTTTACAGCGGCGGCGACTCCGCTTATTATTGATGCGATCCGAACTACGCAAGGGCGGGCGATGGTATTGTTTACATCATATAGTGCCTTAAAGATGATGGCGGAAATATGTCGGGGGCCGCTTATGGCGTCGGGTATCCAGACGCTTCAACAGGGCCAGGTGCCGCGGCATCAACTGGTGGAGCTTTTTCGGAGTACGGAAAAGGCGGCACTGTTTGCCACTTCTTCATTTTGGGAGGGTGTGGATGTGCAGGGTGATGCATTGCAGTGCTTAATTTTGACAAAGCTGCCATTTGCGGTGCCGAGCACTCCCCTATTTGAAGCGCGTGCGGAGGCTCTGGAACGGTCAGGGGGGAATGCCTTTTATGAAATGTCGGTTCCACAGGCAGTGATCCGATTTAAACAGGGCTTTGGCAGACTGATTCGCAGCCATAGTGACCGTGGATTTGTGCTGATGTTGGACAATCGGGTGACGGTGCAGCGCTATGGTAAAATTTTTATGCGTAGTCTGCCGCCGGCCCGGCGGGCGGTGGGGTCTGGGGAAGAGATGCTACAGGAGATCCGGAAGTTCATGGGCACTTCCCTGCTGTGATCTTTTAGATCACTTGTTCCACAATATCATACTTGCGTGGAACATATTATGTTGTTGTTGCCTCTGTTGTTGAGAATGATGCATAATGAATAAAGCTGAGATGGCACAGGAATTAAGAAGCCATTTCCAAAAATCTATCGAGGTTTGATTTGCCCGTTCGTAACCCGGATAATACGGATACTGCCCCAAAGAAGGCCACTAAAGCCAAGGCCACGACGAAAAAAGCTGTTACTGCCGCAACGAAGAAGAAAAGCACGACTGCCGCAAAGAAGAGTTCTACAGCGGTCAAAAAGACGACAACTACCCGCAAACCGGCGAGCAGCGGGAGTGCGGCCGGGAAGAATCTGATTATCGTTGAGTCGCCGGCCAAGGCCAAAACGCTTCAGAAGTATCTAGGCAGCGGCTATAAAATTGAAGCCAGCGTGGGTCACGTGAAGGATCTGCCGACGTCCAAGATGGGCGTGGATCTCGACAATGGATTTAAGCCTGAGTATATCATCACCAAGGGTAAAGAGAAGGTGATTGAGCGGATCAGGCAGAACGCTGCGGTGGCGAACAAGATTTACCTGGCGCCTGACCCTGATCGCGAGGGGGAGGCTATTGCGTGGCACTTGGCCAGTGAGCTGCAAGATCTGGGTGTGAGTGACCGGATTTATCGTGCGACCTTTAACGAGATCACGCAGCGGGCTGTGCAAGAGGCGCTGGAGAATCCGCGCCAGATCAATGAGACGCTTTTTGAGGCTCAGCAGGCAAGGCGTATTCTTGATCGTATTGTGGGATATAAGATTTCTCCACTTTTGTGGAAGAAGGTGATGAAGGGCCTGAGTGCGGGCCGGGTGCAGAGTGTGGCGGTGAGGCTGATTGTTGAGCGGGACCGCGAGATTGCTGCGTTTGTGCCGGAGGAATACTGGTCGCTGGAGGCGTTTGTCGAAGGGCAAAACCCACCGCCTTTCACGATGAAGCTGTCTCATATTGATGGCAGCAAAGCGGAAATTGCGACGGAAAGTCAGATCCGGGAGTTGCTGGCTACGCTGAATGCCGGCGAAGTTGAGCTGGTGGAAGCGGATGAAACTGCGAAGGCTCGAAGTGGCCCTGACCGTAAGCGTCTGCGGGCGGCGAGTGGTGCGAGCTGGGCGGTATCGCGTATTGAAAAGAAGGACGTTAAGCGCCGGGCGGCGCCGCCGTTTATCACCAGTACGCTGCAGCAGGAAGCCAGCCGCAAGTTTGGCTTTGGAGCTAAGCGAACGATGGGCGTGGCGCAGAAGCTTTATGAAGGCGTAGAGCTGGGCTCTATGGGGCATACGGCGTTGATTACTTATATGCGTACGGACAGCACCCGTATTTCACCGGATGCTATTAACGCTGTGCGTGGTCATATTTTGAAGACCTATGGCGAGCAGTATCTGCCGGAGAAGCCGAATTTCTTCCGCTCGAAGAAGAGTGCGCAGGATGCTCACGAATGTATTCGCCCGACGGATATGTCGCTAACGCCGCAAAGTGTGGCACCTCACCTGGAGCCGGAGCACCTGAAACTTTACACCGTCATCTGGAACCGGTTTGTGGCGTCTCAAATGGCTGAGGCGATTTTTGAACAGACCCGGATTGAGGCGCGTCCGACAGAATCGCTGATGTTTACGGCGACAGGCCTGGTTCAAAAGTTTGCCGGTTACCTGGCGGTTTATGAAGAGGGACGGGATGACAATGCGGTGGATGAAAACGCCGAAGCCCGTCTGCCTCAGCTTGCCGAAGGTGATGCGCTGACGGTTAATGATCTGCGTGGTAACCAGCATTTCACGCAGCCGCCGCCTCGTTACACGGAAGCAACCCTGGTGAAGGAGCTGGAAAAGCAGGGCATCGGGCGTCCTTCTACCTATGCGACTATTGTTACGGTTATCCAGGATAAGAAGTATGCGGAAAAGGATGACTCGAAGCGTTTCCGGGCTACGGAGCTTGGTCACATGGTGACTGAGCTGCTGGTGGATAATTTTCCGGAGGTGCTGGATGTGGGCTTTACAGCACAGATGGAAGAGCGGCTTGATGCGGTTGAGGACGGTTCGGAGAACTGGCAACACCTGCTGGGTGAGTTCTATGGCAGCTTCAGCAAACAGATGGATGCTGCTGCGGAGAACATGAAAAGTGTCAAGCAGCAGACTAAGCCGACGGATATCCTTTGTGATAAATGTGGCGAGGCCAACATGGTTGTGAAGCTGGGCCGTAATGGTCAGTTCCTGGCCTGTCCGCGTTTCCCTGAGTGTAAGAATGCGAAGCCGTTTACGACGACTGAGAGCGGTGAGATCGTGGCGGTGGCCCAGGAAGAGACGGATGAACCGTGTCCCACCTGCGGCAAGAAGATGATTATCCGTTCGGGACGCCACGGGCGTTTTTTGGCGTGTCCGGATTATCCGGAATGTAAAACGGCACTTCCACTGAAAACTGGTGTCAAATGCCCCGAATGTAAGACGGGTGATCAGGTGGAGCGGGTTGGTGGCAAAAACAAGAAGGTTTTCTACTCTTGCTCGCGGTACCCGGAGTGCAAATTTATCTCTAACTATAAGCCTGTGGCAAAGGAGTGTCCGAGCTGTCAGAATCCGTTCTTGACGGAGCGCCCCGGCAAAATCCCGGCATTGGTTTGTCCTGCATGTAAATACAAAGAAGAACTTGAACCCGCTGAGGAAGCTGCCACAACTTCTTAACGTAAGTTAAATTGCCTGCGGGCACGGAATCTCAAAGGTGTGATTTTTCAGGATAAGGTCTTGTAGAATCACGTAGCCTTTGGGGGGACGCGCATCAACGCGATATTTTAAGTGAAACGAGGCTCTGTATGACAGAGAAATCTCCTAAGAGACCCGTAAACAACCGCCTGTTCCTGGTTTCAGCGATGCTGATTTTTTCATCGCTGTTTTTGATGGGACAGTTTTCGCAGACGGTTCGTAAAGCCGATGACAATGAGTTTTGGGAATTCACGGCTATGTTTGCGGAGATTTACAGCGAAATCAAAAACCGGTATGTGGAGCCGGTGGATTCCAAAAAGCTGTTTGAGGGTGCCCTTCAGGGTATGTTTCTTACGCTGGATCCGCATTCCCAGTATATGGATCCGGACTCTTATACGCAGTTGGAAAAGGATACCGAGGGCAGCTTTAGCGGTATCGGGATTCATATTACTTTAAAAGATGGAATCCTGACGGTTATCGCACCGATCCCGGGCAGTCCGAGCGCCAAGGCCGGAATTCAGCCTTGGGACCGCATTATCGAGATTAATGGCAAGAAGACGGAAGGTATCACTCTTCCGGAGGCCGTTAACAAGCTGACGGGGCCGACGGGCAGCACGGTGGATGTGACTATTTACCGTGAGGGCGAGACGGAGCCTCTGTATTTCACCTTGACGCGCCAGAATGTGAAGATTGAAAGCGTTTATGGCAAGGTACTGGAGGAGAACCCGGAAGTGGGTTATGCCCGCGTGACGAAGTTTAGTGATAACACTGCTCGCGATCTGCATAAGATGATTGATGAGTTCAAACAGCAGGGCGTGCAGGGTCTTATCATCGACCTGCGGTATAACACAGGGGGTCTGTTGACTGAAGCGGTCAACGTGACGAACCTCTTCTTGCCGCGGGGCAAGCTGGTGGTATCTACCAAGGGCCGCATGCCGGACCAGAACAAGGAATTGCGTGCTCAGAAAGATCCGGTTACGGATATGCCGCTGATCATTCTGATCAACAAGGGCAGTGCCAGCGCAAGTGAGATTCTTGCGGGTGCTATCAAGGATCACAAGCGCGGCATCATCGTAGGCATGAAGGGTCAGCGCAGCTTTGGTAAAGGCAGCGTGCAGACGATTGAAGACTTGAGTCATTCTTTTGAGAAGGATGATAATGGGAACTATCGTCCGGCGGCTATCCGGTTGACGACGGCGAAATACTATACGCCGAGCGGAGTGAGCATCGACAAGGTGGGTATTACTCCTGATATCGCTATTGAGATGCCGAAGGGTAATGAGCGTGACCTGTTGCGGAATGGCCTGTATGGTGAGCCGGATACGGTTGAGGGTGACGAGAATACGTCAGCATCGACATTCACCTGGGGCAGGTATAACGGGGATGACAGCGGTACAACTCCGACGGAAAGCGGGGACGATACGACGACTGTTTCTGATGAAACGATCGGCCTTGTCGGATCGGCTGTGATTGCGGACGATGAAGAAACGACAGGTGGTCAGCCGAAGCGAATCATTCCTTTGGATCGCACCCTGTTCCCTGATGCGGAAATTGAGGGCGCGAAGAAGACGCCTGAAGAGGAAGAGCAGCCGGAGGCGAAAGACGACTTTGTTGACTACCAGTTGCATGAGGCTGCCCGTCTGATGCATGACTGGGTGACAAATAACCGGGACCCGCTGACGCCGGAAGCTACAGATGTTCAGCCTGATCCGAGCGAAAAGCTGGTCTCGGGCAGTCAGACCTATAACTGATTCAGCATTGAAATGTAATCCGGGCGGCTCCTTGTGAGCCGCCTTTTTTTATGGCTGTGGACAGCCGAATGTTTTAAGACTTTGTCTCATAGGTTAATTTTGTATGACTGATCCGTATGTCACATCCGCTGGAGATTTTTCGATTCCGCCTCGATGGTCCAGTTCGGCGAGCGAGACCGAGGAGACATCTGATGTGGCCCAGCGCCCTGCGACGGTTACTGAGCTTACGCGCAAAATTAAACGTCTGCTGGAAACTCAAATTGTCGATGTGCTGGTGGAAGGGGAAGTGTCCGGACTGAAGGCGGCGGCTTCGGGTCATGTCTATTTTGATCTGAAAGACAGCGGTGCCATTCTAAGCTGTGTCATGTGGGCACGGGATGCGGCACGGTTGAAATTTCGTCCTGAGAACGGCGCCAAGGTGGAACTGCGCGGGCGCATTACGGTTTATGAGCAGCGTGGTGCGTATCAGTTGACCATTTCGCACATGCGGCCGGCGGGCCTGGGAAAGCTTTACCAGGCTTTTATTGAGATGAAGGATCGACTGACCCAGGAGGGTTTGTTTGATCCGGCTCATAAAAAGCCGCTGCCGCCGCATCCTCACTGCATTGGTATCGTCACCTCCCCTACCGGTGCAGCAATTCAGGACATGCTTAATATCTTATCGCGCCGGGCACCGCATATCCATATATATATCTGGCCGGTGCGGGTTCAGGGTGATGGATCGGCTCGGGAGGTGGCTCGCGCTATTGGCAGGTTTAATGAGCTCCATCCGGAAATTGATGTTTTGATTGTTGGTCGTGGCGGTGGGTCGCTGGAGGATTTGTGGGCGTTTAACGAGGAAGTGGTTGCACGGGCGATATTCGATTCAAAGATCCCGGTTATTTCTGCGGTGGGTCATGAAACAGATACGACAATTGCGGATTATGTGGCGGACTTGCGTGCTCCCACACCGTCGGCGGCGGCGGAACTTGTGGCCCGGGATTCAGGGGAAATTCTTCGCCATCTGCGTCAACTTCAAACGCGGGCGGTTAGTGCTTTAAGGGAGCAGACGGCGTTTTTGAGACAGGCACCTCACTTGGCGATGCGCCTGGAGGGTGCAGTTTTGCCGCGTTTGGGTCATCTGCGGGGGCAATTGCGTGAGTTTGAGCGAAGCTATGGAATGCAACTTCCGCAACAGCAGCTTAATCAAAGTCGTCAGCATGCCGATACCTTGCTTGAGCAGATGCGGCGCGGAGTGCAGGAGCGGTTGAAAGATCGTAAGATCCATCATTCGCGTTTTGAGGGACAGTTGCGGCACCTGAATCCGAAGGGGATTTTAAAGCGGGGTTACAGCATTACTTATAATGCGGAAACAGGCCACATTATCCAGAAAAGTGCTGAGGCTAAGTCTGGGACACGTCTAAATATCATTTTGGGGACCGGGGAATTGCCGGCAGTGGCGGGGACTAGCGCGGTGGCTCCAGCTCGCAGAAAACGGCGGGCGACGAATGCGACGCTTGAATGGTTTGGAAATGCGGATGAGCCAGAACAAACTGAGTAGGGCTTCAGTCTGAGTTAGTGCCAGCGGCTAAGCCGACTATGGTCAGATTTCTATTGCTGTTTAGCAACAGGGTTCGTATTTACGGCAAGTAGCCAAATGACCAATTTTTCACCCATAGTATATTTGATTGTCATCGTGAGTCTCGCGTGGTGGCTGTGGCGTTCCCTCGGCCGGGAGAAAACGCTCGCCCAGGAGATGGAAAAACGTAAACGACAGCGAGAAGCGGTTTACCGATTTCTTGATCTTTTTGGAGCCCGATTGACCACGGGAACATTGACTGTGGAGCCGGCGCTTGAGCTTGTGACGACTTTTGTGGCCGAGCAAACTGATGCAGAGGCGGCTGCGGCCTTCCTGGTGGATAACGAAAATAAGCTTAGCGCCCGCGTGGTGCATGGGATGTTTCCACCGCTGATCCCGTCTACCAATTATGTTCTGACAAAGCAGCGGTTTTTGACGGAACGGATCAAGCGCGAGAAGATTTCGATGGGCGAGGGCATCATCGGTGAGGTGGCGCAATCGGGTGAGGCGGTGCTAATTAAGGATGCGGCGCTTGATCCTCGTGTGCCAAAGATGCACTCGCCCGTGGTGGCGGTGCGTACTATTATGGTGGCGCCGTTGGTGGCTCATGGCAGGACGCTTGGGGTGCTGGCGGTGGTTAACAAGCGAGGGGTGGGGGCGTTTAAGCAGGAAGATCTGGATTTACTGGTAACGTTGGCGGACCAGGCGGCCAGCACGGTGGAGCTTGTTCGCCTGACGGAAGAGAATGCGGAGAAGCAGCGCCTGGAACAGGAATTAAAGCTGGCGCACGACATTCAGCAGATGCTGCTGCCGGACAAATGTCCTCAACTTGAAGGGTTTTCCATTGCGGCTTTTTCGTCTCCTGCGATGGAGGTTGGCGGCGACTATTATGATTTTATCTGGGTGGATGAGGAAAAGCGTTACCTGGGGGTTGCCATTGCGGACGTTAGCGGGAAGGGCATACCGGGTGCTTTGATTATGACTGTGGTGCGGTGCACCATGCGGGCTACGGCGCCGGGAAATATGTCGCCTCGGGATGTGCTGATCCGAGTGAACGAACGGGTTTATGCCGATACTGGTGAAAATGTTTTTGTCACAATTACGTACGGAATTCTTGATGTGGCGAAGCGTAGTTTCACGTTCGTCCGGGCCGGTCATGAACCACTGGTGATGATCGGTCAGACGTCAAACCTATCCCTGTCGTCGCCTACGGGTATTGCGATGGGGCTGGTAGAGGCAGATTTATTTTCTATCATTGAAGAGCGCACGGTGACTTTTACGCCGGGCGATACGGCGATTTTCTATACGGACGGCGTGGTGGAAGCTATGGACCGCGAAAACCGGGAGTATGGTCAAAAGCGCTTTTTTGATTTGATCGAAAGCAATCGGAATAGTATGCCTCAGGAGATTATTAAGAAAACGCTGGACGATATCAGCAGCTTTATCGGGGACAACCCGCAACACGACGACATTACACTGGTTGCTTTGCGCCTGGATACACCTGTTGATCAGGCTGTATCGGACAGCAGTACGGTTTCTCGTCAGGAAGTTTTACCAGAGCAAGGAATACGACATGAACAACGCATTTAGCTTCGACAGCCGCCCTGCTGCGTCTGAACCGGAGTGTTTGATCTATGAGCTTCGTGGATATATTGACGCTCACACCGTCATTGGCTTTGAAAAAGCGATCCAGGAAGCGATAGACAAGGGCTCCCGCTGCATCATCCTTGATATCAGCGGGTTGACATACATCTCAAGCGCCGGCATCGGAGCTATGATGAGCCTTGCTCGCAAGCTGACACAAGGGGGTGGAGAACTGGTTTTGATGAATCCCTCGCCTAAAGTTTTTGCTATCCTGGACGGTCTGGGCTTTACGAGGATTTTTAAAATTGCCGACAGCGAAGAGTCCGCTGTGGAAATGGTTAAAGCCTGACGGGCTTTTATGGGAACCCCTCTATGTTTAAGATCCCAGATTCCAGTGGAAAGCCTCACCTTGAACTAAAATGCCTCGTAGATACGACGTTGTTAAGTCTCTTGCGGGAATTTGTCTGTTCCGTTGCAAGACAGCTTAAGTTTTCTGAAGAGGAAATAGCCGAGATTGAGATTAGCGTCGATGAGGCGTGTGCCAATGCGATGGAGCATGCCTATCTGGATGACAGCTGCGCTACGCCGGCAGTGCATGTTGAGTTGTTTTTATCTCCTGACAAGCTGACGATTCGTATTAGCGATTCCGGCCGTGGAGCTCATGAGTTTGATGAAGGCATGTCTTTAGACAGCTATCTTGACATCAACCGGAAGAAATTCCGGGGGCTTGGTATGGTGTTGATGCGCCAGTTTATGGACGAAGTCCAGATCGAGGCGTCGTCGGAGAATGGAACCGTGGTGAAGATGACAAAGGTGAAAAACGCGCCGTAGTCTATGGCTGAAGAAACAACACCCGGAGTTAAGGAGCTTTACGTGCTGGAGCAGGTTCATCTTGCTCTGTCGTCTGCTCATAACCTGGATGATTTTTATGCGATCACGGCGGGCCTGCTTGTTTCTCCAGACCTGTTCGGATTCAGCCGAGTGTTCATCATTCGATATAATGAGAAAACGCGGCAATTTCAAGGGCGGATGGCGCTGGGGGCGCGTACCCCTGAGGAGCATGCACGATTTCGCAAGGATCAGGAACGGGAGCAGACCCTTCTCCAGCAACAGATTGCTACGGCGGAAAAGGAATCGCCTGAACCGGTAGCGATTCAGCAACTGTATGATTTGCGGTTTCATACTTTGTGGGTTCAGCTAATGCAAGGTCGGGAAGAAGGCACGGGCCTGCATACGGGATTTGCCCATTATAAGTCCAGCGAAGATGATGTGACTGAGGACCACCTTTTAAAGCAGGTGGCTAATTCATCCCGGGCGGGAATTTATGAACCGGGAAAAACCAACATAGCGGGGCTTGAGCGTTTTTTCAAACTTCCTCTGCTGGCGGGTCGTTTGAAGACTCGGCGGGGTCTGCATGGTCTTATTGTGGTAGATAACAGTTTTCAGAACACTCCCCTGACGAATGCTTTCGTCGGCT
>CAYUGQ010000046.1:0-18465 GCA_964444305.1 uncultured Candidatus Sumerlaeota bacterium | reverse complement strand
CTTCGTTATGGGCGAAGGCTCAGGCCTCCTCGTCCTCGAAGAACTCGAACACGCCAAAGCCCGCGGCGCAAACATCCTCGCCGAAATCATCGGCTACGGCCTCACCGGCGACGCCTTCCATATCACCAGCCCCGCCCCCGGCGGAGAAGGCGGAGCCCGCGCCATCAACATGGCCCTCCGCAGCGGAAACCTGAAACCCGAAGACGTAAACTACGTCAACGCCCATGGCACCAGCACCCCCTTAAACGACAAACTCGAAACAGAAGCCATTAAAGTCGCCTTCGGAGACCACGCCCGCAAACTCAAAATTTCTTCCAACAAAAGCATGATCGGTCACCTCATCGGAGCTGCCGGCGGCGTAGAAGCCGTCGCCACCGTCATGACCATCAACACCGGCAAAATCCCGCCCACCATTAACCTCGATACCCCGGACCCCGAATGCGACCTGGACTACGTGCCCAACGTCGCCGCTGAAGCAGACATCAACGTCGCCATCAGCAACAGTCTCGGTTTCGGCGGACACAACGCCACCATCGCCCTCAAAAAATATAACGGCTAACCCCGACCAAGACCCATTCAATAGCCTCGCAAAAACAACGCGCACTAATGGAACCATTCCGCGCAATACAGGAGTTTTCATGACCAGTCGCACCCAAAACCCCCGCATTCTTATCCTCGGCGCCGGACCCACCGGCCTCGGTGCAGCCCATCGTCTCAAAGAAATCGGCTATACCAACTGGCTACTTGCTGAAAAATCCACCGAAGCCGGCGGCCTCGCCGGTTCCGTAGTCGACGAAAACGGGTTCACCTGGGACCTCGGCGGTCACGTCCAGTTCTCCCACTATAAATACTTCGACGACCTCATGGACGACCTCCTCGGCCAGGACGGCTGGCTTCATCACGAACGCGAAAGCTGGGTATGGCTCCGCGACCGCTTCGTCCCCTACCCTTTCCAGATGAACATCCGCCGCCTTCCCAAAGAAGAAATGAAAGAATGCGTCGCCGGTCTCGTCCGCCTCTACAAAAATCCCCCCGCAAAAAAACCAGCCAACTTCGGAGAATGGATCGACGCCACCTTCGGCGAAGGCCTCGCCAAAGTCTTCATGCGCCCCTACAACTTTAAAGTCTGGGCCTACCCCGTCGAAGACATGAACCACACCTGGGTCGGCGAGCGCGTCGCCATCACCGACCTCGAAAAAGTTCTAAACAACATCTTCGATGAAACCGACGCCGTATCCTGGGGACCCAACAACACCTTCCGATTCCCCGTCAAAGGCGGCACCGGAGCCGTATGGCGCGAATGCGCCCGCCGCCTTCCCGCTGAAAACGTCCGCTACGGCGCCGAAGCCGTCAAAGTCAACACCGCCGCCAAAGAAGTCACCTTTGCCGACGGCACCGTCGAAAAATACGACCTGCTCATGAACACCGCACCCCTCGACACCTTCTTAAACATGAGCGATCTCCCCCACCTCGCCGAAAAAGCCAAAGGCCTCAAATACTCCTCAACCCACATTTACGGCATCGGCCTGAAAGGAAAACCCCGCGCTGACGTCTCCAAAAAATGCTGGATGTATTTCCCCGAAGACAACTGCCCCTTCTATCGCGTAACCGTCTTCAGCAACTACTCCCCTAACAACGTCCCGGACATCAACCAACACTGGTCCCTCATGGCCGAGGTCAGCGAAAGCCCCGTCAAGCCAGTCCTCGCCACCCCCGAAGAACGCCTCGAAGAAACCATCCAGGGGATGCTCAACACCCGCCTCATAGAAAGCCGCGACGACATCATCAGCACCTGGCAAATTCGCCTCCCGCATGGCTATCCAACCCCCAGCGTCGAACGCGACGGAATCATCTTCGACATACTCCCCGAACTCGACAAACTCGACGTCGGCAGCCGCGGTCGCTTCGGCGCTTGGCGCTACGAAGTCGCCAACCAGGACCACAGCCTCATGCAGGGCGTCGAATGGGTGAACCACGTACTCTACAGAGCCGACGAGCTAACCCTCTGGCACCCCAACGTCGTGAACGACATGGGTCGCCCCGAGCTCAAATCTCAGAAGTAACACAAAACACCACAGAAAAACTAAGGCCTGCCTCACCCCACGGGAGGCAGGCCTTTTAAATTTGCCGACAGACTCCGCTTACAGCGCGTCCGCCCCTTCCTCACCCGTACGAATACGGTAAACGTTCGCCACATCCATAACGAAAATCTTCCCGTCTCCAATGTGGCCCGTACGCGCATTCTCCATAACAATCTTCACAGCCTCATCCACCAAATCATCCTCAATCGCAAACTCGATCTCGATCTTCGGCAAAAAGAAAATGTTATATTCCAGACCACGATAAATCTCCTTGTGGCCCCGCTGCCGACCGTAACCCTTCACTTCCGTCACCGTCATGCCCTTAATACCAATGTTGTTCAGAGCATCCTTCACCTGCTCCAGCTTATGCGGCTGGATAATGCTTTTAATTAATTTCATAAGATCTAATTCCCGCGTTTTGTGCGTTATCCATTAATTACCATGGTGCTTTTTCAACAATATTCCAACCAAATCCATTATTAATGTCAGAAAAAGTGCGTCCTTGATTTCTCAATCCGCGTCCGTCACACCACAACCCAAACAATCACAAAGGGCAAGGTACACATGAGCATTTGGCGGAAAGCACTACTCACAATCGGAATCAGCCTCACATCAATCGCCGTGATGGCCCAGACCACCTCCACCATCACAGTCACATCTCAAACCACAACGTTCTCCCCCGGCATCACCGGTGAGGTCGAACGCGTCGTCGCCGGCCACAAAGGCATCATGGCTGTCTACTGCCGAAATCTCGACACCGGCGAAACCATCGCCATAAACTCCGACGAAGTCTTCCAAACCGCCAGCACCATCAAAACCGCCATGATGTGTGCCGTCTTCGATCTCCTCGACCGCGGCGAAGGCCCCTTCAAATCCTACTACGACAAAATGACCTACGACGAAGCCATCAAAGCCGGTGGATCAGGCATCATACAGAACTATAAAGACGGCACAAAGCTCGAACTGAAAGAGCTCGTCCACCTCATGATCACCGTCAGCGACAACACCGGCACAAACATGATTGGCGAATGGACCGGCCTGGAAGCCATCAACGACTGGCTTGAAAAGAACAACTTCAAAGAAACCCGCATCTACGCCACCATCGGCGGCCACATCGTTGCAGATGCTGAAGGCCGCGAAAAATGGGGCCTCGGGAAAACCACTCCCCGCGAAATGGCCGAAATCCTCGTCATGATCGCCGAAGGAAAAGTCGCCTCCCAAGCCGCAACAGAAGAAATGCTTCGGGTCCTCGGCCACCAGTATTTCGACTCAAACATCCCCGGCGGCGTACCTCCCACCACCTGGGTCGGTGCAAAAAGCGGCTCCCTCAGCGCCCTTCGCGCCGACACCGCCCTCATCAACGGCCCATCCGGAATGTACGTCCTTTCCATCTTCACCAAAGAAAACGAAGACAAGTCCTGGAGCAACTCCAACGAAGGCCAGCAGAATATCCGCAAAGTCTCCAACCTCCTCTGGAATCACTTTAACCCCGACCATACCTATGAAATACCCGAAGGTGCCGATAAGTTCTAAGCACTCCCATAAAAAACCTGTGCCACTTTCCGGCTGCCATCTGTCTGAAAACTTATCAGCAGAATCCGGCAGCCGGATTTTCATTTCAAGCACAGGCATTCACCCATGATGTCTCGCCCGATGCACATTTTTTCAAGACTTCATTATTGACGCCACAGACTCAACAGCCGTAGGGTTTCCCATCGTTGACAGCAATTGCCGGCCCATGGCCGGAATGATTAGGGAGATTCTTCTTAGATGAGCAGAGTAACTGGCTTCTTTTTCGGTGTAATGGTTCTTGGAAGCTGCGTATTGTTTGCGCCAGGCTCCGCCTGCGGCCAGGCAAATGCTGAAAGCGCCCCCTCCATCAGCTTTAGAGGAGGACAAGCCCCTTCCTCAGCCAGTGGAGGCATAGCCGGATCCCTGGTAGTCGTCGCCCGTGATCTCCAGCAGGGCATTGCCAACGGACTCCGCGATGACCTCATCGCCGACGGCTTCACTACCGCCGAAGTCCGCCGCGAAGCCTCCGGCAACTTCCGCGTCGTTCTCGCCGGACTCCCTTCCAGCCAGGAAGCCAACGCCCTCCTCGCCGAACTTCGCAGCGCCGGTTACACCCCCTTCGGAATCGATGAAGATCTCGGCCGCTCCGATCTCGTTTTCCGTGTTTCAGTCGCTGAATTTTCCTCCCGCCCTGAAGCAGAACAGGCCGGTGAAGCACTCGCCGACGAAGGTTTTGTCAACGTCGACATCGTCGAAGACAACGGCCAGTTTATCGTAATGCTCGGAACCTTTAACCGCCGCGAAGATGCACAAAATCTTCTTTCCGACGTCAGCAGCGCAGGCTTCGCCCTGGCCCAGGTCATCGAGCGCGAACGCCTGCGCCCAGTAACCACTCAGACCAACCTCCCTTCAAACGTCCAGCAAGCCACCCGCGACGTTCTCACCCTAGCTGAAAAAGTCGAAAGCGGCGAAGCAAGCGCCGAAGAATTCCGCCAGCTTCGCGAACAAACCCAGCTCCTCCCACAGGACCAGCGCCAGATCGTCGAACAGCTCGAACAGTCTCGTGCCGTTTCTCAACAAAACCAGCAGCAGGTGTTTTCAATCTATCGCGATTTCGACCGCGCCATGCAGGCGGGAAACATCGAACAGGCCGAACGCGCCCTGGCCCTTGTTCGCCAGCTCAACCCCAACGAATTAAACCTCACCAATCGCGAGCAGGTCCTGCAAGCCGCACGCACCGGACAACCCGCCGCCCCCCAGGGCCAAGCCGCCGCTGATCCCGCCCGAGTCCAGCAAATCATTAACGAAGCCCGTCAGCTTGAACGCTCCGGTGACACCCAGCAGGCCCTCGCCCGTTACCGCGAAGCCCTCGACCTGGACCCCCGAAATATCGAAGCCCAAAGCCAGGTCAGCGCTCTCTCCGGCGGAACCGCATCTTCTCAAACCACCGCAGAATCAGACTCCGCCAGTAGCCTCACAGACAACAAAAGCCTCCTCTACGGCGGAGCAGGCCTCCTCGTACTGCTCATCATTGTCGTCATGCTGATGAGAGGCCGCAAAGCCAAACCCGCCCCGGCCACCGCATCTTCATCCTTCCAGTCCAACACCTTCGATCCCCTCGGCGGCCTTGATCAAACCCCCGCCGCCGGCACCGAAACCTCCCTCCTCGGGTCCGGAGGTTCCGATGTCGATGCTCTCACAGCCGGCGCCGCCGGAGCAGAAATGGCCCCGCCCGCCTTCGCCACTTTCGGCACCGATGACGAAGACGATGAAGAAGAGGCTCCACCGCCAAAACCCGCCCCGGCTCCAATCCCGGCCCCTGAAGACGACATGGTTTCCTTCGACGACGATCCCGCCCCGACGATCCAGAACGACCCAGACCCAACACCTCAACCTGCACCTGCCCCCACACCCTCCGCCGCGGAAGACGAATTCAGCATCGATCTGGGCGAACCCGACCCCCCTGCGGCCGCCCCGCAACCCGAAACACCCGCCGTCGATGATCAGCCTAAAAGCGCCCTCGATGAAGACCTTGAGTCTCTGCTAATGGGAACATTCCCCGGCGCGCCCGACAACGCCGAAGCCACCTCTCCCCTGCAAAGCGCCACCCCCGGCGAAGGCGTCGAAGAACTTCACTCCCCCGGCTCTCCAGAGCCCGCCCAGTCCCGCGTCGTCTTCGAACAGAGCTTCGACAACGAGCCCCCCGGTGCAGCCCCCCAGGGGTGGAGCGGCGAATACGAATACGCCTCCCTCGCCGTCGAACGCCTCGACGAAGCCGGCCACGCCCAATGCGTTCGCTTCGAGAAAAATGACGGCTCGGGCAGCGCAACTTATCATCTCTCCTTCCCCAAAGCCCAGGGCCGAATCACCGCAGAATTCGACATCCGTTGCGACCAGAAAAACAAATTCCTCCTCGGCGTCTATCTGGAAAAAGACGAAGACTTTAAACAATCCGTCCACACCATCGTCCACCAGTTAGATTCCAACTCCCCCGCCGCCCTCCGCATCCAGGGTGTGGCCGCTCCTTACGAAATGGGCACCTGGCGCCGCGTGCGTTACGAAATCGACCTGACCTCCGGCACCCTGGACGGTTATCTGGATGACGAACCGGTAGTTCAGGAAGTAGCCCTCCCCAATACTCCCGAATACATTAACACCCTCAGCATCCGAGACAACCTGGCTACAACCGGAACCCTCTTGATTGACAACATCCGCATCACAGAGGCTTGACTCATTGCCCCGGATCAAGTGGACCATAACCTATAATATCAGTACTTTCGGGCGGTTTTGTTTGTGACAACGGCGTATGCCATAGCATTAGTGGAAGAAGTCAATGATCGCCTGAGCCCTACAGGGGTTTTGGAAGCCATTGATTTCCATGCCGACAAAGTCCAGCAGGCCGGCGACATAATCAAGGCCTTCTGCCCAATCCATAAGGATTCACGCTTTCGCTCCCTCTTGATGGATGCCGACCGCCGCGCCTTCCGCTGTACCATGAAAACCTGCGCAGGCTACAGCGGCGGAACCCTCGTCGATCTCTACGCCTTGGCCTTAGACAAGCCCGTCCTCGCCGCCACCTGCGAACTCGCACAACGCCTCGAATCCCCTCTTCTAGACGGCTGGCTTGATAACCTGGTCGAATCATACCAGGTAGAAGCAGCCGCCGCCTACGAACGGGCTGATTATACCGAAGCAGAAACCCTCCTCCGCGAGCTGACCCAGGTCGTCCCCCAGATGATTCAACCCCGGATCCTTCTGGCCGCCCTCCACGACGAGCTCGGCGACACTCAGCAGGCCACCGAAGAATACGTCCGGATCATCGACGACGCCATTGCCTACGGCGAAACCGACGAAGCCATCGGTCTGGTCAACGATATCCTCAAGCGCTACCCCCAAAATGAAGACATCCGTTTCGCATCCGTCCGCGTAGCCGAAGCCATTGGAAATCATGAACTGGCCATTGCCCGAATGCAAGACATCCTCGCTCTCCGCGAAGCGGAAAATCGCCAGATGGACAACATCGGCCTGCTGGAAGAAATCGTCAAAAAAGCCCCCGAACGCCCGGAGTTCATGATCCGCCTGGGGGCCCTGTACGAACAGCAACACAACGTGCGCGCCGCCTCCAGGCAATATGAAGACGCCGCCGCCCAATTCGCCAAAACCGGCGATCTGGCCTCCGCCACCGAATGGCTGGAAAAAGTCGTCCAGTTTAACGCCGAAAACATTCGTGCCCGCATGCAACTGGCAGACCTGCTGGTACAGTTCGGCGAAAAAGACAAAGCTCGCGATCACATCTTCCGCATTGCAAACCAGCATATCGACCAGCAGGAATTTGGCCCGGCTACCACCGTCATCAACGGATGGCTGGAAAAGGAACCCGAAAACATCTCAGCCCGGGAACTCCTTGCCCGCGTCCATCTTGAACAGGAACTCCCTTCTGAAGCCGCCGCGTACCTCGTCGAAGGCGCAGACATCGCAGCGAAAAACGATGATAATACGGCCGCTTCCGAATTGCTCCTCCGGGCGAAATACATGGCCCCGGAAAACGTCGAACTTCGCCGGAAACTGATCGACCAGTTCAACCTCATGGGCGAAACTCAACGCGCCGCTTTCGAACGAATCGACCTGGCCGAAATGTTCTTCAGCGCAGACGACCCTGCCGCCGCGGTCGAAATCCTCGATGAAGCCGTGGCCTCCGATGTCTCTCTTTCTCTAAAACTTCAAATCATAAATTCCCTCGTAACCCGCGGTCAGATGGATTCCGTAAAGCATCACGTGGCCCATGTAGAACCCCTCCTGGCCGACGCCTCTCCCGAATCCCAAAGCGAATTTTATGAACTCCAGAGTCGTCTCGATCCCGCGTCCGTTGAAACCCGGCTCCGGCTCGTTAACTCTCTCTGGGAACAGGCTCCGCCCCGGGCCTTAGAGGCCGCCACCGAAGCCATAACCGCCCTTTCACGTCTCGGCAACACCACTGGCGCCATCGAACTGCTTCAGGTAATTGCCGACCGCATCGAGACACACATCCCCGGTTCCCCCGCCCTCTTGAAAGCCGCCGCCCAGACCGGACGCGTCGATCTTATCGGCAAAATTTACCAGGCCATAGTTCAGGGTCTCGCCGACGAAGATATCGAAGCCGCCCTCAACCTGGCGCGCTGGATGGCAGAGGCTGATCCCCATCACCCGTCCGCCTCATCCGACATCGCATTTCTTCTCGCGGCCATGGGTCAAACCGCTGAAGCCGCCGAGCAATATGCCTCTGTCGCAGAACTCCTGCGCCTTGCCGGAGACTTTCCTGCAGGCCTCCAGTATGCCCAGGAAGCCACCGCTCTTGAGCCCGGTTCGGTTCCCGCCCTGGCGGTTCACGCCCGCCTGGCCCGGGAGGTTCTCGGCGAAGAAGAAGCAGCCGCCGCAGCCCAGGCCCTTTTATCTTCCCTGCCAAACGCCGACTCCCCAGCCGCCGCCGAAGCCGGCTATCTCGCCGCCGCAGAACTCTTCCCTCAGGATGTCGCTCTTCTTGAACAAGGCGCAAATGTCCTGCTGCAACTGGGCAGCCACGGCACAGCCGCCCACCTTAATGTGGCCCTCGCCCACAACTTTTCCGAGCAAGGCAACTGGACCGCCGCCCACGAAAAATTAAAACACGCATCCCACCTGGCACCCGATGATCCAGTAATCTGGGAACACCTGGGTCTGGCCGGAAAAGCAACGGACAATGCAAGCGAAGCCGCAGAGGCTTTTGCTCGCGCATCTTTAAACTACGCGGCCATTAGCCATCCCGACGATGCAGCCCGGTGCGTAGAGCTCGCGCGGTCAGTATCCACAAAAGACCCCGCGGTTTTGGAAATAGTGTTTGCCGCTGCCGAAAAGGCCAGCCGCACAGACATCGCAACAGAGGTCGCTGCAGAACTCACCCAGATCAGCCAAACCGCAAAATCCGCCTCCTCCACCGCTCGCTGGGCCCGCGAGTGGGTGCGCGTCTCCCCTCGATCCGCTGCCGCCCATGAAGCTCTCGGACACGCTCTCGCCGCAGCCGAGCAAATCGAAAAAGCCGCCGAATCTTTGTCCGCAGCAGCTCGACTCTACCATGAGTCAAAAAATGATAAAAAAGCGCTGGAAGCTCTCAAACTCCCCGTCAATTCCGGCGTCGCATCGCCCGATGATCTGTCATTACTCGAATTAATCGTCAGCAGTCCAACATCACCCCCCGAGCAAAAATCCACGGCCACCATTCTGCTCGGTAATGCTTACCTGAAATCCAGCAATCTGGATGAAGCTGCTCGTCTGGCGGAGTCTGCTGATCCGGCAGTCGCCGCAGAAATCTGGCCCGGCATCGCCCGTGCCCAGGATGCAACGGTCCCCAATGCCCAAACTGCCTGGCGCCGCGGAGCCGACGCCCTGAACTCTATTGATCAGACAGATGCCGCCATCGGTCTGCTGCGCGAAGCCTTGAAAGCCGGAGTGAACGACACCGGGATTCACGCAGCCCTGGCCCCCTTGCTGATCAAGACAGACAAAGGTTCTGAGGCTCTGGATCATCTCCTGCGCGTCATCAGTTCCACCGCTTCATCAGACAACTCGAAATTCCAGTCGACCCTGGAAATGGCCCGATCTGTTGCCGGTGAACACATTCAAAGCCTGATCCGAATCGCCCAGATCCTGGTCTCAGCAAATCGTCGCGAAGTCGCCCTGACTGACCTGGAAAAAGCCGCTGAACTTTCCCGCCAAGCCCGAGATTCCTCCGCTCTCATTCAAATCTGTGCCCTGGACGAAGAACTTACCCGCTCCAGTTCAATTCTCACTCGCGCCCGCGCCGATGCTCTTATGGGCATGGAAAATGAACAGCAGGCTCTGGATTGGGTGCAGGAAAATACCCTCCGGCTTTTGGATGAAGGAAATTTTGCAGAAGCCGCCGGCATGGCCGACCGCTGGATGCAGCTTCGCCCACAGGAAATCGAACCGCGTCGGCATTTTTCCATCGCCTGCGCCAGCTCCGGCCGTCAAGAAGACGCCGACCACGCCGACCTCGAAACCGCTCGCCTGTTGATTTCTCAGGAAAACCCTGCGGGTGCTGTCGATATCCTCACTCAGCTTTCCCAACGGAATTCCGAAAACCCCGAAATCCAGAAATTACTGGTGGAAGCCCACCGCGCCACGGGCAATTCTGCTGCTGCCGCCTCCGCCATTTGCTCTCTTGCAGAACTTTACGAAAACGCCGGCGATTTCGACGCCGCCCTGGCTTCCTATTCTGAATGCCTTACCTTTGACGACCAGAATGCTCATGCCCTTCACCGCCTCGCCGAGTTGACCCTGCAAAGAGATAATGAAGCAGCCGCACTGCCGCTTTATCGTAACTGGCTGAAGGTTCGAGAAACCCAGGTTGAAAAATCCCAGTGGGTTGAAGATCTGAAACAGGTGCTGGAAATCGCACCGGAGTCCAGCGTCATCCTCAGGAAATTGTCCTCTGCCCTACTGAATCTGGACCGTAACGACGAAGCACTCCCCTATCTGAGTGATCTGGCTACGGCCCTCGAACTTGAAGAAAATTTCGTCGCGGCTGCGCAGGTGACCGAAGAGCTGATTGCTCAAAAACAGACGCCCCCGCCAAAGGATCACCTGGCAGCCTCGCGGTTGTATCAGCTTGCCGATATGATGGAGCCGGCGCAGGAGCATTTGCGCCTGGCGGCGACCGCTTATCATGAACGGAATGAGTTTACAGAAGCTGCCAAAACTCTCGACAAGCTGTTGGATTTATCCGGTGACGCCGCTGACCCGGAAGACTTCGCCCTGGCGGCAACTGCCCATCACAAAGCCGGTACGCGCAACATCGCCATCCAACACATCGGGCAGGCTCTCGAACGAATCGCTGACGTTCCGAGTCACGAACAGCGTAAAGAAAAAATCCTTCTCCGAGCTATGGAGATTGACCCGCTCAACCCTGTCTATGTAACCGACCGGATGGAGCAGCTTCCTCTGAGCCAGGCCATGACCGTCGGGATGCGCGCCGCGGATGCCATGCAGGAAGCGGGTAAGCATGAGCAGGCACTGCAAGTTTTAACCCAGGTGGTGGCGCTGGTCCCTCATGATATGAGCGTCCGCGAACGCTTGTTTGAGCCTCTTCGTGCCACGGGAGACAAAGTCCGTCTCAGGCAGGAACTGGTGGCCCTGGCAAGCGATGCCCTGGCAGCGGGAGATTCTGATGCAGCCGTTGATGCTCTGAACGAGGCGCAGGATCTGGCGGAGACTGCGCAGCAGTATCGCACCCTGGCGGAGCTTAACGAACGGGCCCGGCGTTTGGACCGGGCCAGCGAGCTCTTTGCCCGAGCGGCCCGCTTGTTTGCTGATGATGACAAGACCGAACCTGCTGTTGCTTCCATCAACCGTGCCATGTCATTCCGGCAGGATGCTATCCCTGCAGAGATCATGACCGACCTGATCGCCCGACTGGGCGCGGCCGTTTACGAGCCGGCGCGGGAACAGTTGCGCAAGGCCCTTTCCGGTCGAAAGCAGGCGCACAGCCAGATGCTTGCAATGGCCCTGATGGCCGCTCTGCCGGAAAAAACTCCCGAAATCATGAAAACGGTTTATACCTTGGGCGGCAGCTCCATTCTGGCCGGCATTGCCTATGCCCGGGTGAACACTCTGCTGGAATCAAATCGCCTGCCGGAGACCATGACTTTAATGGCCCTGCTGATGGAAATCGCCCCGGACTCTTCCGACATGTGGCATTTGTCAGCGCGAGTAAATTATAAGGCCGGAAACTATCCCGATTCCGTTCGTGCGGCGCTGGAAGCTGCACGGCTTTATGCCATGGCCGGCGCGGTTATAGAGGAAGAAGAAGCCTACCTCCAGGCTATCGAGGCCGATCCGGCTGACCCGACAATCCGGTCCACGTTTGCGGAATTCCTCGTACGGGAACATCGTCCGGATGAAGCTGTCAGCCAGCTTCAATCTGCCGTGGAACAGGCGCAACTTTCCCATAATACTGATCTGCAGTTGGAAGCTCTGAATCGTGCTGTCCAGATCGCCCCTGCGAATGTGGACCTGCGGGAAAAACTGGCGGCCCTGCTGGAAAAAATAGCGCCCGATTCGGCCATAGAAAACTGGCTGCAGGCGGCAAAACTATACAACGAAGCCGGAGAGGCCGACCGTGCCCGGCGCACTTTGCAGCACGTTTTGGCGCTGAATCCACGCAATGAATCCGCCTTGTCTGAACTGATGCTGGTTGCGCGGCGGGACGCTGATCTGCTAACCGCCGCAAAACTGGTCTCCCGACTGGCGGAGGTGAAAGCGGCCCGGAAAAACATTGGTGAGGCTGTGCGCCTGTTGCAGACCCACTTGGAAATTGATCCGGACAACCTGGAAATTCTGGAGCAGCTTTCGACGTTTGCCGGGGCTTCTAATGATAACGAAGTATTTGTCACCACATCCAGTGCCCTTGCCCGGAAATTTCAAAAAATGGGTGATAATGCTTCGGCTTTGCGGCATTATGAGGCGGTGCTCGAACGGAAACCGCGGGATGCAAATCTGCTGACGACTATCCTGGATTGCTGTGCGGCAGCGGGTAACAGTGAAAAAGGCCTCGCCTACGCCCGGCAATTGCTGGCGGTAGCTCGTGAAACGGAAGACCCTGAAAAAATCCGGGTGGCGGCGGCAACAATTCTCAATTTTGATGAATCCGACGCCGAAGCCCGGCGAGAACTGGCCGAAAGTCTGCTGAGCCTGAACCGGGTGCCGGAGGCGGTCACGGAGTTTATGAGAGCGGCGGAGCTGTTTGAGGGTGCCGGCAGCACCGCTAATGCCTTTGTCTGCTATCGCCGCGCAACCCAGATCAGCCCGGCGACGGCCCAGGCCTGGCGCCGTTTTGCTGATCTATCTCTGACCATTGGTGATCTGGAATCCGCTCGCCTGGCTATGGGGCGCGTGGTGGAATCGGTTGTTCCGGCAGATAGCACACGGATCCAGCCGCTTGTGGACCGCATGTTGCAAGTTGCGGGAGATGAAGCCGAGCTTCATCAGATGGCTCTGGATTTTTATCGCCGGGTGAACAACGCAAAAGGCGCGGCTCTGGAGGCAACCTGGCTGGCTAACCATGCGGCGGATTCGGGCGATCCGGACAGGGCGGAGGTATTGTTTCATGAGGCGGAGCTTTTGGATCCGGCTAACCGGGAAATTAAGGCCGCCCATTATAATTTTATCAGAAAAGTAGGCCGTCTCGAAGAGCTTCAAATGCGCTTGCGCCACGAAGCAGAGGAACATCTGGCGGCGGGTGACAGCGACAAGGCTATTGAATCCCTGAAAGAACTGGCTGACCTGGCGACAGGTCAGGTTGGCGTTCATCGGGATTTGGCCAAACTGCTGGAAGCAGCGGACCGCCCGGAAGAAGCCCTGGAGCAGTATCTCAAAGTAGTGGAATTGTTGCTGGAACGCTCTGAACTGGAGGAAGCCAGGGAGACGGCTGAAAACCTGGTGGCGCGGTTTTCTGAAACCTCGAATTGCCGTGAGCAGGTGGCTGATCTTCTGGCGAAATCTGCCTACCCAGACCTGGCTGCGCGTTATTACTCCACGGCAGCAGATTCCGCAGTGCTGCAGGAAGATTATGACAGGGCGGTTCATTTGCTGGAAAAAGCGGTGGATGCCCGGCCCCTGTGGGCTAGTGCCAGAAGCGCCCTGGCTTCGGCCTATGAAAAGGCAGGGCAATCGGACGAGGCGTTTAAAGCGACGATTAACCTGGTTTCGGTGCTTCTGGAAAATGGTGAATTCCTTGATGCCACGTCTACTCTGACCCGACTTTCTAAGGAGCATCCGGAGAGGCCGGAAGTGCGGGAGCGCCTGGCGGAACTTTACGAGAAAACCGGTCGCAGAAATGAGTACATCCAGATGCTGCGGGAGCTAACGGACTTTTATGAGCAGACAGAGGATCAGGAGAAACTTCTTTCTGCCTATCACCGCCTGTCGCAGGCTGCCCCGGAAGATGCGGTGGCCATTCAGCGCTATGTAGAGTTGGCTTCAGCTCAGACAGAATCGGCATCACCGGAAAAGATGACGCAGGAGTTTACGCGTCTGGCGGATGTGTTGCTGAAAAGCGGTGATGTTGAGGGGGCGTTTCAGGCCTATGAGCAGGTGCTGGCGCAGTCTCCAGAAAACACCAGTGCTCGCTCGCGTTATGCGGCGTTTTTGCTGGCCCGGGGCAGCCGAAACCGGGCGGTGGGAGAAATGCGCACGCTGGCGAATCTTTATATAAAACGGGGAGAACCGGCGGCGGCGGCGGAAGTTTTAAATGCAGCCATGGCGGTGACGCCACGGGATGCAGAGCTTTGTCTGGAGTTGGCGAAGGCGCAAGAAAGCGCGGGGTTGATTGAGGAAGCGCGGGTTTCTTATTCCCGAGCGAGTGCGATTTTGGCCAACACGGCCGCTGTAAAAGGTATTGACACTTATCGTCGAATCCTGAGCATAGACGAATGCAACACGGCTGTGCGATTGCGTTTAGTGGACCTGCTCATGAAAACAGGCGATAAAATGGAAGCTGCCCGGGAAGCTCGCACTCTGGCCGAGATTCATGTATCTCGGGGAGAGCTGGCAGAGGCTCAGCATGCCTATGCCCTGGTTGATGAATGCGAACCTTCGTCTCTGGATCAGATCAAAGATGCTATTCACCGGGATTCTTATGATCCGTCGCTTCAGTATCTCCATTATGTGCGGCTTGGAAACTGCCTGTTTGCCAATGGGGATATTGATAACGCGCTGGATGCATATCGGACGGCTCGAAGTCTGTATGATGATCAGGTGGATTTGATCCAAAAGTGTATCGACTGTCTGTCGTTGATCGCGCCGGAAGCGGAGGCGATTCCGGATTATCTTGTGATGGCGGAAAAGCAGGTCTTGGCGGGTGATATGCTGAAAGCCCGGCAGACTTATGAAAAGGTTCGATTGATTGATCCGTTCAATAACGATGCCCGGGGCGGTCTGGAATCTCTGGATGCCACGGAGGCTCACAGGGCGGCTGGCAAGGAGAAACCGGCGCAGGATAATGTGGTTTTGAAAACGACCCGCTCTACGGCGAAACGGGTTGCGCTGCGGGATCTGCTGGCGGCGTGTCAGGATGCGGCGGCGGAGCAGTCGCAGGGGCGGGACGGGGATTCAGCGATTCCATCGCCCCGCTCGAAATAACCTGTAGTTCATGTTAGTTTAAAAGAGATTTCCGGTTTAAAAGCGAACGTCTTCGTCTTCGTCATCACCGTCGACTGATGCGAGGAATTCGTCGGGATCGACGAGAATTTCCCGCACTTTACTGCCGACGTTTGGCCCGACAATTCCGCGCTCTTCCAGCATGTCCATGACCCGGCCTGCGCGGGCAAATCCGATTTTCAGGCGGCGCTGAAGAAGGCTGACGCTGGCTTTGCGGTGGCTGAGGATGAGGCGGGCAGCTTGAATGAAGAGCTCTTCGTCAATGGCGTCACTTTCATCGCTCGTGGTGCGCGGCGGCGCTGAACTGGTTGAGGGTGTGCGGCGAAGGGCATCGGAAATGGACAGGCCGTCGCGGCGCTGTTGCTGATAGCTGTAATCGTAGTCGTCCCCGTCTTGGTCCGACATGGCAACGCGGGAGTCATCGGCGTCGATGCCGTCCATGGCGAGCATGTCATTGGCTGCCATCTGCTGCTGGGCGCGGAGTTCTTCCTGTTCTTTTTTGGTTAGGAAGTCCTGCATTTCGTATTGGGCTTTTGCCTGGGAACGGACGTAATCGGCGGTGGCTTCGACTTCTTGATCGCTGACGTAGCAGCCCTGGAGGCGAATGGGTTTGGGGCTGCCGCCGGGGCTGAACAGCATGTCGCCGCGACCGAGAAGGGCTTCGGCGCCCATGGCATCGAGAATGGTGCGGCTGTCGACTTTGCTGGAAACCTGGAAGGCGACGCGGCTGGGGAAGTTGGCTTTGATGATACCGGTAATGACGTTAACGGATGGTCGCTGGGTGGCGAGGATGAGGTGCATTCCGACGGCGCGGGACATCTGGGCCAGACGGATGATGTTGTCTTCTACTTCGTTTCGGGCGATGAGCATCAGGTCGGCGAGTTCGTCGATGACTATGACGATGTGGGGCATATATGCCAACTGACGGCCCATGGCTTTTGGATGGGGTTTGTCGCTCTGGACTATGGCGTTGTAGCCATCGATGTTGCGGACGCCGAGGGAGGCGAGTTTTTTGTAGCGTTCTTCCATCTGCTCGACGGCCCAGGAGAGGGCGGCGGCGGCCTTGCGGGGTTCGCAAACGACGGGGGCGAGGAGGTGAGGGATGGCTTGATAGACGTTGAGCTCTACTCGTTTGGGGTCGACCATGAGGAATTTCACCTGGTCGGGAGACATGCGAAACAGTATGGAGCAAATGATGGAGTTGAGGCAGACGGATTTACCGGACCCGGTGCGGCCGGCGATGAGGACGTGGGGCATGGAGGCCAGATCGCAGATGAAGGGTTCGCCGCCGATGGTCATGCCGAGGGCAAAGGCCAGGGGGGATTTATGATTGCGGAAGGCGTCGGTTTCGAGCATTTCGCGGAGGAAGACGGGTTTTGATTTTTTGTTGGGAATTTCGAGGCCGACGGTGCCTTTGCCGGGGACGGGTGCGATGATGCGTACGGTTTCAGCTTTCATGCACATGGTGATGTCGTTTTCGAGGGCGGCAATTTTGGCGACTTTGATGCCGGGGGCGGGCTGGATTTCGTATCGGGTGACGGTGGGGCCCTGGGTTACCTGGACGACCTGGGCTGAAATGCCGAATTCGCTGAGGGTTTTTTCGAGGCGTTCACAGATTTCGGTGACTTCCTCGTTGGTCATGGCGTTGACGACAGCGGGAGGGGCGTTCAGAATGGTGAAGTGGGGCAGACTATAGGGTTTTATGAGATCAAGCTCGGCTTGTTCTGCCGGGGGATGATCTGCCAGACTGAACAGATCGTCGTCATCTTCGTCTGAGCCGAGGGGAAGGCCGGTTTTGAAGGCTGGGGTGGTTGCAGGGCCGGGGGCCGGGGTTGGATGCGGAGCGGCAGATCCTGGAAGGCTGGTGCTTGTTTGAGTGGTGAGCTCGGAGAGAGACATTCCTGTGGGGCTGGTTGTCGGTGTCGGGGCCGGAGCTGACTGTGCCTGGGGGGTGTCGTCGTGGGTTCCGGCGGCGAGCCGGGAGGTGCGCCCGTGGGGGCTGTAGGTGGGGGAAGTGATTCCCATTTCCGGTGTGGTCTGGGCAGGGGTGTATGCGGCTGTTGAGGGTGCGGTCTGATTTGCGTTTCGGCTGAGGCGGGCTCGTAGAGTTGTGAGGAGGTTTCCTTCAAAAAGGCGGAGCATGAAAAGGCGGGCCAGGCGGAGGAATTCACGAATGCTGGTGTCTGTGGCAGTGCTTACGCTGATGAAGAAGAGGGTGATAAAAACGAGATAGGCACCGGTGGGGCCGAGTAGACCGGCGAGGTTGAGGCAGCGTTCATGGACGAGGAAATTGCCTAAGGCGCCGCCCATGCGGAAGCCGTTTTCTGTGCCGAAATTTGCCTGGGAATAAGGGATGGCGAAAAGGGCGCAGATGCTGGCCATGGCTCCGTAAAGGCCGATGATTCGGATGGCAGCGCGGGATAGACCTTTCCCTTTCCAGACCATCCATGCTGTCATGAGGATTATCAGGGGGACCATGTAGGCGACGATGTAACCGACGGCGTAGGTTAGTCCGCCGCTGATGTAGGCGCCGGCACGTCCGACGAGGTTTGCGCCGTTGCGATTGGTGGCGAGTGCCAGAAGGATAAAAATAGACAGTACGAGGACGGCGACTGCCACGGCCTCATTAAGATGCTGTTCACGGGTGGAACCGCCCTGGCGGTTTCGCCCTGCCTGTACATCGATCATTTGTCACGAACCCTCATAGTCAGCATTGAGATGGCTTATACAGCGCCTTCTCGTCCACGGGAGTATCCGACCGACAATTCGGCGGATTTTATGGATTCAAGTGCTTAGATGTGGCAAATGCCTATGGGGGCGTCAAGCTATTTGTGGGGGGCTTGTGGCTGATGTTTTGTGATTTGAGTTTCTGAGGGTTTAAGTTTTTTGTTGGTCCTGCCTGGTTTTGGGTTGCTGGTGACTGGTTATTAATAATTTGCTTCGCCGGCGAAGCTGTTTGCTTCGTTGTGCTTCTGGTGCTGCTTTAACGGCAATCAATGAGTCTGCCTGTGGAAGTTTCCCACAGACGGCGAGATGACATGCGCAAGATGTCCCATAGCTTTATCGCGTGAGGCCAGGCCGCTTGACTCTATGACTGTTAATGCCGTACATGAGGAAATCGAGTGACCGGTCCTGATGCATTGCCTGGTGGCGCCAAGCCGGCTTTGCGGAGGGTCATCATCGT
>CAYUGQ010000045.1:7925-19454 GCA_964444305.1 uncultured Candidatus Sumerlaeota bacterium | reverse complement strand
ACCCGCATAAAACCAGACGACTTGAAAGACGTCTACCAGCGCATCATCGACAGCCCCCTCGTCACCCGGCCCTATACCGAAGAAAACGACCGGGAATTTATCCTCTCCTTCTTCGACAAAATCACCCCCCTATTGGAAGGTGACAACGAAGCCCTCGCCCAAAACCTTCTGCGCCGCGAACGCGCCCTCAATGCCCAAACCTCCACCCCCCGCAGCGGTGACGAACGCCTCGCCGGCTGGCGCAATATCGTCGCTAAATATCCCCAGACCGATGCCGCCGCCGAAGCCCAGTGGCAAGTCGCCCAATACTACATGTCTCGCCGGGATTACATACCCGCCCTCACCGAACTGGAAATCCTCACCTCCCGCTTCTCCGGCACAGACCGCGCCCATCAGGCCACCCGCGAAATCGAAAAAATCCGCCAGCCCGAAGCCCTCTTCAACCTCAGTGGCCAGTTCCTCCCCGGCGAAGCCGTCCGCTTTGACCTCGCCACCCGCAACGCCGAGTCCGTCCAGATCCTCGCCCGCCCCTTTAATTTCGTCGACGAAATCAAACGTCAGAAAGTCACCCGCCTGGATCTTGGCGAGGTCAAAGCCAGCGCCGCCCAAACTGAAACCATAACCGTCGAACGCGGCGAAAACCACGGCACCACCACCCGTCCCGTCGAACTGAAAATAGATCGCCCCGGTACCTACGTACTCACCGCCCAGGTCGATGGCCGTCCCCTCTGCCACCAGCTCCTCATCGTCAGCAACCTCGCCCTCGTCGGTAACACCGGCCCCCGCAGCATGGAAATGTGGGTCGTTGATGCCAACACCGGCCGGCCCCGCCCAGGCATCGAAATCACCATTGGCCACAACGTCCAGAATCAGCAACACTGGTTCACCGGCCGTTCCACCAATTTTTTCTCCGAATACTCCACCGTGAAAACCGACGGTAGCGGCTTCGCCGACTTCGCCCCCGCAGACGACAACCGCAGCCGCCAGATGCTCGTCGTAGCCATCGACGGCGACCACGTCGCCCTTCTCGATGATATGTATTGGAACAACTACCTCGCCCGGCGCAATCCTGACCACGTCACCAGCTACGTGTACACCGACCGCCCCGTCTACCGCCCCACCCAGAAAGTCTACTGGCGCGCCCTCCTTCGCACCTCCGCCGACGGTCAGTTCCAGATGCCCCCAGCCGGTCCCTACAGCATCAAAGTCAATGACGCCCAAGGACAGGAAGTCTGGTCGGAAAACAACATCAGCCTCTCTGATTTTGGCACTCTCGACGGCGAATTCACCCTCCCCGACGGAGCCGCCTTGGGCCGGTATCGCTTTGAAATCCGTGGCCCCCGCCGAAACATCTCCGTATCCGGCGGCAGCTTCCGCGTCGAAGAATACAAGAAACCCGAATACCTGGTCACCGTCGATTCCGCATCCGACTTCGCCAAAGTGGGCGACAAGATCAAAGCCGAAGTTTCCGCCAACTATCTCTTTGGCGCTCCTGTCACCGACGGCACCGTTCAATACACCGTCCGCCGCCGTCAGAAAATGTTCCCTCTCTGGCGTAACCTCTCGTGGAACCTCGAAGACCGCGATCTCGGCTGGTTTGACGCCAGCGAAGAACGCCCATCCGTCCTCCATGGCAGCCACGGCACCATCGTCGCCGAAGGTACCGGCCGCCTCAATCAGGACGGAAAGTTCACCATCGAATTCGACTCTCAGGTCTCGGACGACGAACTGAAACTAATAAACCCCGGACCCATCACCCCATACTCTCGTCCCGGCATGAGTTCCTTTTCCCGCGGTCTCATGATCTGGCCTCCCCTCGGCCCCCCCGGCTGGGACTTCCAGATCGAAGTAACCGTTACAGACGCCAGCCGCCGCAACATTGACGCCAGCCAGATCATTCCCGTCGGCCTGAAAGCCCTCTCCCTGGCCGCCCGCACAAGTCGCCAGCTCGTTTCTCCCGGAGACAACGCCCGCGTCGAACTCAAATCCCACAATCTCGCCCAGAAACCCATCCCCACCAGTGGAACCCTCTATGTCGAAAAACTCGTATGGGACGCCGACGCAAAAGAAGACCGCATCACCACCGTCAGCACCCAGGCCGTCGAAATCGGCACCAGCGGTTCCCTCCTCGTCAACTGGCGCGTCCCCGGCGACCTCAACGGCCGTCTCCGCTTCGCATACATCGTAGACGACCCCTTCGGCGGCAAGTCCGTCGCCTATGCCTACTTCACCTCTGTCACCCCTGATGTCACTGAGCTCCCCATGCAATACCACGGCATCGAAATCGTGGCCGATCGCTCCACCTATGAAGTCGGCGACACCGCCCGCATCATGATCCTCAATGAATACAAAGACACATCCGCCTGGTTCTGGATCGACGCCGGCTCCGACAGCCTGGACAAAAAAATCCTGCCCCTGCCTCACCGGACAAATTTCATCACCATCCCCATCACCGAGGCCCATGTCCCCAACAGCAAAATTCATATCGTCGCCGTCCGTGAAAAACGAGTCATTACAGACGAATTCGAGCTCATCGTACCCCCAACCCGTCGCGTCCTCAATGTCACCGTTCAGCCCAACGCCGAAACCGTTGAACCAGGCCAGACGGGCTCCGTAACCATCCGCGCTACCGACCATACCGGTGCCCCCGTCTCCGCCGAATTCTCCCTTTCCATATTTGACAAAGCCATCACCTACATCGCCCCCGACATGCGGGAAGACATCCGCCGCTTCTTTTACGGCCTCCGTCGCCCACTCTACAGCAGCCTCAGCCAATCCCTGGACTCAGCAGGAAACTATGGCCGGTTCTTAATAGAAGACAGCCTCATTGACCTTCCGCCCGACGACGGCGGCCGGCCGCCCATCCATCCCGCAAGCGTCCTGTCTCGCCGCGAAGCCCCCCAGCGCGCCATGATGAGCACCATGTCACCTCCGCCCGCTTATGCAGCCCCCATGCAGGAAATGGCCATGGCAGACACCGCCGGCGAATTCAAAGCTGCCGAAGAACCTGAACTGGAAATGCCAGACATCCGCACCGATTTCCGCGACAGCATGTTTTGGGCACCCACCATCCGCACAAATGCCGAAGGCAGCGCCACAGTGGAGATCAAATATCCCGATTCTCTCACCACCTGGCAGATGGACGCCATCGGTCTCACCCCGGACACCCGGGTCGGTAACGCCACCACAGAAACCATCGCCCGCAAAAAAGTGCTCGTCCGCCTCCAGACCCCCCGCTTCTTCCGCGAACGCGACGAACTGACCATCTCCGGCAACATTCATAACTACACAGAAGACGCCATCACTGTAAACACACTCCTCCAAGCCACCGGTATAAACCTCGAAGGCGGCACAACATCCACATCCACATCCAACCACGGCACAATGCTGGAAAACAACCGCACTGTCACCGTACCTTCCAACGGCGAAACCCGCATCGACTGGAAAGTGCGCATCGACTCCGCCGAGGCCGGAAACGCCATTCTCAATCTCATCGCCCGCTCCGAAGCCGGCAGCGACGCCATGCAGACCACCGTCCCACTTCTCCCTCACGGCATAGATAAATTCGTCGCCTGGAACGGCACCTCGGAAGATGCCGACACCACCGACTCCCAAACCCGCACTTCCGGCACCGGCAAAGTCATCACCCGCACCATCTCCCTGCCCGCCGAACGCATCCGCGAAACCACCCGCCTGGAAATAAACATCAATCCCTCCCTGGCATACTCCATCCGCAGCGCCCTCCCTTACATGATCGATTATCCCTACGGCTGCGTCGAGCAGACCATGAGCCGGTTCATGCCAGCCGTGGTCGCCGCCCACGCCTTTGAAAAGCTCGGCATCCCCGCCGACAAGGCCCTGCAGGATAAACTCCCCGAGGTCACCGACCAAGCCATGAAACTCCTCCGCGACATGCAACTTCCCACCGGCGGCTGGGGCTGGTGGGCCAGCGATTACGAAAATGCCCAGATGACAGCCTATGTCGTCTACGGCCTAACCCTGGCAGACCAGGCCGGGGCAGACATTGACGAACCCATGTACCGCTCAGGCCTGGCCCGTCTCGCCCAGCTCCGCGATGACCTCACAAGCAGCGTCCAGCAAAACCATGATCGCCAGGCAATCCGCTATTACGTGCCCGGTACCGGCGGACTCCACCAGATGATGTACGCCGAATACGTCCTCACCCTCAACGGCCAGGCTTCCCCCGAAACCCTGGATCTTGCCTGGGAAAAACGAGATCAGCTCAGCGCCCGCGGTCTCGCCATGCTCGCCCGAACCCTCGGCATGACAGGACGCCGCTCCGACGCTGACGTAGTCCTGCGAAACATGATGAACGTCGCCGTCATCACCCCCGAAAACAACACCCTGCGCTGGGGTAAACCCGAAAGCGGATATCTCTGGTATTACGACGCAGTCGAAGCCACCGCCGTCGGACTCATGGCCTTCCTCGAACTCCACCCCGAAGATCCCGCCGTCGACCAGGCCATGAAGTGGCTCGTCCTCAACCGCCAGGGCAACAATTGGAAATCCACCCGCGACAGCTCCCACGCCGTCCTCGCCCTCACCCAATACATGCTCCATAAAAAAGAGGCCGCCACCAACGCCACCTTCCGCATATCCGTCGATGGAAAGCAGATCAAAGAGCTCACCGTTAACCCCACCAACTTCTGGGACTTTAACGGAAAAATTGAACTCCGCGGCAGCGACCTCCCCGACGGCGAGTTCCCGGTCCAGATCGAAGTGGAATCCAACTCAAAAATCTACTATTCCATCTACGCCGAGTATTTCACTCAGGAGGAAGGCATCACCCCCGCCGGCAACGAAATCTATGTCACCCGGGTCTACGAGCGCCTCCACCGCGAACAAACCACCGAAACCGTTCGCGGCCAGGACGCTCCAATATATAAAGACACCTGGCAGCCCCTCAACGACGGCGACATCCTCCAAAGCGGAGACGAGATCCGCGTAACCCTCAACATCAAGTCCCTCAACGATTACGAATACCTCGTCTTCGAAGATCCCAAAGCCGCCGGCCTCGAACCCGTCGACCTCCAGAGCGGCTCCCGCTACGGAGAAATCAGTTCCCACATGGAACTCCGCGACGCCTGGACCGCCTTCTTCATCACCCGTCTGCGCCAGGGCGAACACCAGCTCACCTATCGCATGCGAGCCGAAATCCCCGGCATCTTCCACACCATGCCCACCACCGGCTACGGCATGTATTTCCCCATACTCCGCGCCAACTCCGGCGAGCACCTGCTGGAGGTCCAAGACTGACCCCATTTAAGGAAACTAAATGCAACTTTAAGGAAATCAATCACCCACAACGCATTTTTCTACACAATAGTTCTTGCATTTTGTCCGGGTTGTACCCCGAATTCCCATAAGTTTGCTCACAAAGTCGTTCCAAATTCGTCGGAGGTTTTCCTACATGCGCAAGGTACTACCCGTCAGCGCGATCGTGGTCATGGCCAGTCTCGCACTCGCAAATGGTGATAAAGTTCACACACCGGCAGGTCATGCACCCGCACACGTCGTCCGGGTTTCAAACCCAGGCGCTACAATTTCACCTGCATACAGTCACCAGCTTCTCTGCAGCATTCGCCGCTCCGAGAGGATCGACAAGCAGCTCGAAGAAATCGTAAACCGCACACTATCCATGGTCCGCATGATCAACAAAGAAGACGTCGCCGTCACACTGATTGATCTATGCCCCGAAGACGGCGGAGCTCCCGCCCTCGGTCACGTCCATGGCGATAACATGCTCTACGCCAGCGGCCTCGCCCGCCTGCCCTATGCAGCCGCACTCTATCAGGCCCGCGGCGGAAGCCTCCCCAACAGCCTCGAAGGCGCTGTAATGGCCAGCCTGCGCGACGGAAACTATGAAGCAGCCAACACCATCGCTGACAGCGTCGGAAACAGAGAAAACGCCAACCGCTACCTGGCTTCCATCGGTATGGCAGATTTCAACGTAAACCAGCGCTTCGTCACCGGTGACCCTGTCGGCGCAGACGCCAACCGTCTCGGCCGCAAACTTGTCCTGAACTACGAAAACAGCAACCGCATGACCAGCAACCAGGCCGCCGGCCTCTTCTATCTGCTCGCCCACGACGCCCTGGTTTCACCCAACGCCAGCCAGTCCCTGAAAGCCTACATGCATCATCCGCTTGAGCAGAAAAAAGTGGGAGCCCTCGCCGGCATCGCCGACGGCCTCCCCGTCGGCACCGAAATTATCACCCTCAACGGCTACACAGTTCGCAATTATCACGAAGCAGCCCTCATCAAGCTGCCCAACGGCAAACGCTACGTCCTGAGCGTCATGAGTAAATACACGGAATACCCAACAGTTTTCATCCCCCTCCTGAGCCGCACCATCGCTCACCGGATGATGACCAGCACCGGCAGCGAAGACCCTGCCCTGCATACCTACATTCCGGCCCGCGCCAACCGCTAAAACCAAAAATCTCACAGCAAAAAAACTAAGCGCCGCCAGTCTCTAGACCGGTGGCGCTTCTTTTTTAAATCATCAAAAATTACCATCCACTCAACCCCCTCCATCGACCACGCCCCCCACACCCAATCCAAATCCCCTAAGTCAGTTTCTCCAGCGCAACATTCATATTTTCCAGAGCATCAAGAATCTCATCCAGGTGCTCCCGCCCCCGCGTTTCCAGTGTCAAGTCAATCTGTGTATACCCCACAGGTCCCTCCGCAAAAGCTCGATGGTGCTGCACTTCCAGGATATTCCCACCCAGCACCGCCACCTTACCCAGGATCCGCGACAATTCCCCCGGTCGGTCCGGCACATCCACCCGAAACCGCGCCAACCGCCCATCGTTCACCAGGCCCTTATCAATAATCCGCGACAAACGGTTCACATCAATATTACCCCCACTCAAAACCACAGCTACCGATTTCCCAGCAATATCCGCCACCCGCCCCGTCATTAGCGCCGCCACCCCCACAGCCCCCGCACCCTCCACCACAGCCTTTTCCTGCTCCAGCATCAACAGAACCGCCTGCGCAATCTCACTTTCACTAACCTGGATCACCTCGTCCACCTGGTCACGAATCACCTCATAACAAAGCTGGCCCAGCTTGCGCACAGCAATACCATCCGCAATCGTGCTTCCCCCCGGCGCCACCACCGGTTCACCCGCCTCCATAGCCACCTGCACACTCGGCACCGCCTTCGTCTGCACACCAATAATCCGCGTCTGCGGCGACCGCGCCCTCATCACGCCGGCAATCCCCGCAATCAGGCCCCCGCCCCCCACCGGCACAATCACCATATCCAGCGCCGGACATTGCTCCAACAGCTCCAGCCCCACCGTACCCTGACCCGCAATGATCCACGGATCATCAAACCCTGAAACATACGTATGCCCATGCTTTTCCGATAAATCGTAGGCATGGCTACGCGCATCATCATAGTCATTCCCGTGAAGAATCACATTCGCCCCGTGCGCCGCCGTATTTCTCACTTTAATCAACGGCGCATGAACCGGCATCACAATGCTGCACGGAATCCCCAGTTCCGCCGAATGATAAGCCAGAGCCTGCGCATGATTGCCCGCCGACGCCGCAATCACACCCCGCCGTCGCTCCTCCTGCGAAAGGCTTTCCAGCTTGTAAAGCGCCCCACGCTCCTTAAACGAACCCGTCGTCATCAGCATTTCCAGCTTAAAGAAAATCTGGCAGCCCCACTGGCGATTCAATCTGGAAGAAGTCGCAATCGGCGTCGGAGGAATTCGCTCACCAATCACCCGATGCGCATCCTCCGCCGTGGGAACATTCCCGGCGGGGACTGGTTTCAATTCATCCGCCGGAGAAATGATATTATCATTGGAACCCATCATGGTGAAGACCGTCCGTCAGAGTTTTTTACCGATGCCGAATCAGCTCCATCAGAGCCTCATCCTGCGCCGCCGTAGCCGCACTTGTCGGCACATGAAAGTTGTTCGCAATCATGGAAAACACCAGGTCATGCCCAGCATCGGTTTTCAAATAACCGCTCAAGGCCCGCACCCGGCCAATAGTCCCCGTTTTCGCCTTCACATTGCCCTCAGCCGGCGTCCCGCGCATGCGACCACGCAACGTTCCGTCCAGGCCCATAACCGGCAGGGAAGCCTCATAAACCGGAAAATCCGGGCGACCGCGCATATAAGTCAACAGCGCCACCACCTGCTGCGGTTCCACAAAGTTAAACCGGCTAAGGCCACTCCCGTCAGACATATTAAACGATGCAATCCGGGCTCCGGCCGTAGTCAAAATATCCTCCATCACCCGCTGCCCGGCGCTCCAGGAACCCTCATTATGAACCTCAGCGCCCACCGCCTTCAGCACCATATCCGCATAAAAGTTCTGGCTCGGCTTGTTGATCACCGCAAGGATCTCATGCAGTGGCGGCGAAACATGCGTATACACGAGCTGGCCGCGATTTTCCTTCACCATCCGCGCCTTCTCCTCCGTGTAATCATCAATGTCCACGCCATCGCCCGTCACCGTCACATTATTACGTTCCAGCGCCTCCTTCAGCAGAGTCACCGCAAAGCCGGTTCCGTTGCGCAGGCTGCCCCACTCGCGCACTTTCTCACCCATTCTGATGGTACCGCTCAGGCCGATAGCCGTCTGCGCAGCACTCCCGCAATCGTTCCGTTCCAGCCGGATATTCGTCCGATCCCCCACACGCAGGCCGTTCGGATAAATCGTCACGTAATTCGTATCCAAAAGATTCGTGACCTTCAGGTAAAGCGGCTGAGTCGAATCAGCATCAGTGTCCAGCGGATTCAACCGCTCACCATTATCGCCCACCGGCGACGTCGTCACTTCAAAAATCGCATCCCAGCAGTTATCATTAATGGCCAGCCCGCTGTTCTCCGCCGCATACCATTCCTGCAGATAAGACGGAGCCCAAGAGCCAGACATGTAGCTGTCATCAAAAACGTCGTCATCACCAATAACATCGCCTTCCACCCGCCGAATACCCGCGCTGGTGATCGCATCGGCCCACTGCTGCAAAATCGCAGTCGTTGGCGTGTCAAAATAACGGCCAGAGATAGCCGGATCACCGCTCCCCAGAACATAAATATTACCCTTCAGCACACCCTGGCTGTCGGTGGTACCCGAAGCAAAAATTTTCGTTTCAAACCGGTGGTCAGGACCAAAAGTAACCAGCCCCGCAGCCGACGTAAAAAGTTTCATATTGGACGCCGGCATCACAACTTTGCCCGGGTTGCGCTCATAAAGCACTTCGCTGGTCGTCAGGTTATGAACCAGAACTCCCCAATGAGCACTGTCCCATTCCGGCCTGTCAAAAATCGCGTCCAGCCGCTCCGCCAAAGGAGCCTGCTCGGCCGCCAGCGGCGTTGCATCCAAAACAGGCGGTTCCGCCACTGCCGTCTGAGCCTCCGCCGCTCCCCCCATACCTGTCAGCACAACGACCCCGGCAAAAGTTACCCAGCGTGCGGACGCACAAAACCGAAACATAGCCTCACTCCATCCAATTCCAAAGTTAACACAAGCCAACATCCCCCGGCCCAATTGCGCAATAGAAATTCTGGAACATTTCAGGCCGGAAAAGCCTGTGGGCCTCCACGCCAACTTCGCCCCTCAGCCGCCGTTACTTGATATAAGGAATAGTCAGCGGTCCCGCCGGCAAAACCGCCAGTCGCGCCCCAGACCCATGTTTCTCCAGCGCCTGCCTGATACCCGCTTCCAAATCCAGAACCGGTTCCAGGTTCACCTGTCGCACCAGCTCCGGATCCAGCGAACTGTAAAGCTGCACATCCGCCTTCACCTGGATCAGCGCCAGCTTCTGCGCCTCCCACTGGTCAAACACCCGGTAGCCCGGCGCTTCAATCATATCCAGCATTTCCTGCGGTGAAGGCCGGCTCGTCAGGATCTCAAAAAAATTCCCATGAGAAGGAATCCCGTCACTGCATTCCGACGCACAGATAATTGTCCCGCCCGGCTTCACAATCTGCACCGCCGCGCTCATGCCCTTCACCGCCTGGTAAAGATTCTGGTCCAGCGGATAACCACTGTTGCTGGTCACCACTACGTCAAAAGGTTCATCAAATCCAACCGTCGCATGATCCAACACCTGCGCACAGCCCTTACGATGAGCCGGCAGCCATTCTCCCACGAAAAAGCCGGTAATGTCCTTTCGCCCGTTCAACGTCACATTGATCATAAAATCCGGCGGACACATGGCCGACGCAGCCCGGGTTTCCAGTTGCAGAGGATTTTGTTCCAACACCCCCCAGGTAGAATTCACATGACCGATCATATAGGCATCATGAAAATCCAGCAGGTTTTCAATCGACGCAATCCCCGGCAGCAACGCCTTAGGACCCCCCGAAAATCCGGCGAAAAAATGCGGCTCAATAAAGCCCATGGTGATCTTTTTATCCGCCTGCACATACTCCCGGCAAAACTTAATTTCCGTACCCCGCGGCGTCACACCCACGGCCTCCAGAGTCGAATCGTCAAAAGCATTATGATTAATGACGCGGCATTCAGACATCACCCGCTCGCCGAACATCTCCATCAATTCCTCCGGAGTATTCGGTCTGTGGGCCCCGGTCCCCGTGATAACCGTCACACTGGCCGGCTTCACAGCCAGCTCATCCAGCACCCATGGGATTAGCTTTCGATTGGGCACCGGGCGGGTCCCGTCGCTGGTCACAATCACCAGCGATTCCCCCGGTTCCATCAAATCCCGTAGCGGCCCGACATTTCCCAACGGATCCCGCACAGCCCGCAAAAAAGCCCTATGTTCATCCTCGATGCCATCCATCCACGAAGGCTCAATCACCACGGTTTGATCCGATGGAACATCCACAGCCACGGTGCCGCGGCCATAAAGAATTTCAACTTTCATCGGAGATTGCACAGACATCTGGCCATTACCTTTCTTGTAAACAAAAGGGCCGGTCCACCCGAGGCCTTATCGGCCCCCGTGTCCGGCCCCCTTATTTACGCAAATCTCGACCTGTCAGCCGCGATTTGACTTCCCCCACTTGCGAGAAGTCCGCTTCATCATCTGAGACCGGTATTCCCAATTCTCAGTACAATAATAATAATGCCAAGTGTCTATGAAGCGGTCGCAAAGATGTTGGTCGGACACTGCGTCCAGTTACTAATACACATAATCAGATGCGTATAATTCATAACCCCGACGAGTTGCCGCCCACTCTTTCAACCCCTCAAAACACTTGCGAGTCACACACCCTAACCGCCCCGGTTGAGTGCCCGGTCACTCTCCCCTCAGTATAACCGGACGCATTGACCGAAAAGTTGTACTACCCCACGGGTTAGTTCGCTGTTGGCGTTGCTTCCCAACGCCTTCCACTCACTTCTCGCCAATCTTCTTTCTGATGAAATCCTTGTTATCAAGGCTCAGCAAACGAATATGAGAGTCCACCAACATCACTTCCCGATCAGAGGTAACCATAAATGTGCGCCAGTCCATCTTCCCGGGCAGGAGGACCGTACTGTCTGTCGTCCACTCATCGAAATGACAGA
>CAYUGQ010000045.1:3033-7825 GCA_964444305.1 uncultured Candidatus Sumerlaeota bacterium | reverse complement strand
GAAGGATTGAACTGCTTTGAAGTGGGTTGAGCCATAACGCATGGTGCCGCTAATAGACAGCATGACTTGAAGGTATTTAGAGGTTTTTAATTGCATGCCGTAACCTCCCATGCATAAGTATTACTAACTTGCACTGATAGATGTGGTGCGCCTGACAGCAGGGCGGGAGAAACGGTTAATGCGGCTAAAAATAGCGCAAAATGATGCTTGTACATATTCAATGCTCCCTTTTGCTAAAAGATGTACTGATCCATGATGTGCTTTATCCGCCCGCCAGTAAATGTCAAGGGAAACCGGATGGATGGAGAAATTAATTGGGGACCCTCCAAGTCGAGCATGTAACTTGCCGAATTTGGTGATTGACGAGGGCTTTAAAATTAAAGCGATTCGCTGCGCGCGCATGATTTTGATGCAGCGTTGGTTAAAGTAAACCAGTTCCACAAGCATAAGCAGTTGTATGGAAAAATACATCCAGCCCAAAGACCGACCGTTTCGTATTGATCTCGCCAGAACCGCCCATCGCCCCTGGCCCATTCCATCTTACCCCTACGCCATGGAAATGTCCTGGCACGATCTGCTGTTTATCCATTACCCCGTATCGCCGCAGGCCTTGCGGCCGCTGCTGCCGCGAAATTTACCGCTGGACACCTGGGAAAGCCAGGCGTGGGTTGGAATTGTGCCATTCGGCATGAACAACGTCCGTCTGCGCGGCCTGCCAGCGCTGCCGGGAGCCATTTCTTTTCCTGAACTAAACGTACGGACTTATGCCACCATCGACGGAAAACCGGGCGTTTACTTCTTCAGTCTGGATACCATCAGCCTTGCGGCAGTTATGGGAGCCCGCACCTGGTTCAAACTGCGGTATTATCACGCCATAATGGAGATGGAGTCCCGCGACTGCAAAACCCGATTTTCCAGCGAGCGGCGGCCATCAAAAATCGGCGCGCAGTTCCACGCGCAATACCAGCCAACCGGGCCCGTCGCCTCCTTTGGCGCCTTTGATCGCTGGCTGACCGAGCGCTACTGCCTGTACTCGGCCGGACCTTTCGGCGGCATTTACCGGGCGGATATCCATCATCTGCCCTGGCCCCTGCAGCCGGCCCGGGCCAATATTGAACTCAATACCATGGCTACCCCCCTGGGGCTGACCTTGTCAGACGTGCAGCCGATCCTTCATTTTTCGGAGTTTATCAATGTGGTCGCCTGGGCACCCCGACGGGTTATTTAATGTCGCCCAAAAACCCCTGATCACCGTTGACACAGGCCGGTTAATCCGCAGAGTCCATTTAAAGAAGATCGAGATGACTATCGTGCAGGGACAGGCCAACGCCACACAACGGATCGTAAAGGCGGGATGGTCATGGGCTGGAGTCATGACCATAGTGGCCATGACGGTCGGCCCAGCGTGGGCAACCACCCAGACCCAGGATATTGCCCTGCCCATAGCCGAACCCGCCAAGGGCCTTAGTTCTGTCGCCCATCCAGACGCCGCCACTATATTTTCCCAAATGGGTCACTTCCTGGAAAAGCAGCAGACTTTCTATGTGGAGATCAACAGCACCACCACCATACGCAGCGGCAGCACCTCCCGTCAGTCGGGCGGACTTTCCCGGGTATGGTTTCGCAGGCCGGGTCACGTCGTCTGGACGACAGAAAGTGATTTCGGGGCCAGCGCCCTGGCCATTGATGGCGAAAACTGCACTCTATACTTACCCTCTTTAAGCCGATATACGGTCACCCCGGCAGACCCCACACCCGATCGCCAGCTTGCTTCCATGACGGCCCCTTACGGAATAATCACAAGCAGCCTGTTCCACTCCACCCCTTCCGCCGCCCTGGCCGGCGCAATCTCCGCCCCACCAACTCTTGCTGGGGAAGAAACCATACTGGGGGTCGATTCCGCGCGGCTGGGTTTGACCACACCCATGGGAAGCGGCTATATGTGGGTGGCCCGGGGCATGATCCCATTGCCCGTAAAGCTGGTTTACGAAATGAACATCCCTGCCGCGCCGGGAGAAAATAACGCCATCCACAGCCAGACGGAAGTGTCGTTTCGGTGGCGGGTGAATGTGGATTTGCCTACCTCCACCTTTAAGCTCAACATCCCCGACACCGCCGTGAAAGCAGACCGCCTGGGTGTGCCAATGGTGACGGCCCAGCTTAAGTCCAGCGGTGGGTCAAGGAATTCTGGACGCAGCGGATCAAGCAGCAAAAGTTCATCATCATCATCCAGAAATCGAAGCCGGGACTCCAGCAAGCCCGGGCGGACATCCGATAATAAACCACTGGGCCTTGCCTATGAACCGCCGCCGAATCTCGATCAGCCCGTGCCCCTGAGGTCGGCCCTGCAGCCCGGAGACCCCGGCAGTTTGCCGTCTTTGCAGGGGAGTGATGATGTTGTGCGCGCTGCGATCAACAGCAGCAAGCCCGATGCGGTTCCTTCCGGCGCAAGCTACCAGCCCACCCGGGAGCGCCAGGCTCCGCCTCCGGCATCATCCGCATCGCTATCCCCGGCTGCCGATCTCATTTTGCTGGATGGCCAGCGGCTGAGCCTCAGCGCCTATAAGGGACACAAGGTTGTAGTGCTGGATTTCTGGGCCACCTGGTGCGGACCCTGTCGCCAGAGTCTGCCCGTGGTCAGCCAGCTCGCGCAAAATTATCGAAGCCGGGGCGTGGAATTTTTTGCCGTCAACATGGCGGAAAATGACAGTGAGATCCGCCGCTTCCTGCAACAAAACGGCATCCAGCTTCCCATTGCCATTGATCCCAATGGGTCCCTGGCCAGCTCCTTTGGCGTAACCGGAATTCCACACCTGGTGATTATCGGGAAAGACGGAACCATCAAAGCAACCCACACCGGCGCCGATCATAAACTGGCCGAAAAACTAAGCCGGGATCTGAATCTGGCCCTCCAGTAAGCACCGCCTGCCCTGCCGGAGGCTGGAAATCAGTTATGGAGCCAGACGTCGAACTTAAAAGCGGGAATGCCTTCAGTTTCAAAAGTTGATTCGCTGGTACCATAAACAGGCTTACCGAGTTTGTCGCGCTCAAGACGAAGCTCATTGCGCACAAGGTCAGCCAGATCCCCCAGCTCAAGCAAAGGATCAGAAGGCGGCTCACCCCCCGGGCGCAGAGTCAGCCGGATAGAAGCACCAGCCTCTGTCCGCCGCACCTCCGCAGCAACCCCCCAGGGGTTGCGACTGTTGGACTGAGCCACAATCCCGTTCGTCAGCATCCGCACATGGCTCAAAACTTTATCATTAAATCCCATAGCCTTCAAAAACGCGCAACCATGGGGAAATGTTCAGCGCGGAAAAAATACCACGGAAAAACCAAAAACACACTGAGACTGGAATTTTGACTTGCAATTGACAATTCAATGGGACGAATATCAGCACTAATGGGAGTAGCAATCTTTCCAGCCGTTACCGCATGCAGTCGTAGATAAAAAGAATCATTGATTGGGAAAGTTCAGATGAACCGGATACGTTTCCTTATACAGACATTCGTTATTGGGCTGGTCGGATTAACGTTGATGTCCTTCGGGAAAGCACCTGCCCCACAGGCGCTGAATCCCGTGATTGCAAAAGGTACTGCTAAAATAGTTCAAGAGCAGGGATTACCGGGGGATCCACTCAAGATAACAGCGGACCTCGAAATTTTTCAAAATGCAAATCAGGATATTATATCCGCCAAAACAGGTCGTGGATCGGTTGTGGTTGTGCGTAATAAAAGTAAGGGCACATCAGAGTATTGGCACACCGGAACCAATGTAATAAATGGGAAATATGTTACAAGCGGTATGGCCACTGAATATCATGTCATGCTTCCTCTTTATTCTGCACAAGCGTATGCGGATATGTACGCTGAAAATGAAAACGCAATTGTATCAAGCTTAAACGATGGAATTGAAGTAACTTTTGGGGTACCTGGTCAGGCAAGTTCTGTAATTACTCCTCAAACCATTTTTCATCTAGCTGGTAAAAATGTTGTAACCCACTTCCGTGCGAATTGGTTCAGGACGCGCTTCATTCGACTATATAGCCCGGAAGAATGATAATTTTGACGGTTTCGTTCCGAGCAAATACGAAGCAATCATAAAAAGCATAGTTGGCGACAACCGAGATATTTTTAAAATTGAGGTCGCGCTGGATTTAGTTGAACAATTGGACGCGGCTGACCCTCAAGAGTTCCTTCAGCGCGTGACTAAAGGAATGTCAAAGTTAGCTTCGGGCACAACGCGCGGATATGCGAATAATAATCCGGTTCATGAGGTTCAGCAGACAGAGCGGAACGTAGTATCAAGATTGCGGTGGTTCGGGATTGCTTTGATTGGACTGGCGTTATCTTGGGTGATAGTTTCAAAGGTTCGAGGGTAACCTCTTATGAAACCAATGAGACCATCTGGAGGGTTTAGTCTAATTGAGCTGCTTATTGTAGTTGGAATCCTGTCTATATTAGCATCGATTGCAGTTAGTTCAATGCAAGATGCGCGGCATAAGACCATGACGAGCCGGGTGAAAAGTGAATTGAATACATTTGCTCTTGCCGTGGAGGCCTACACCGTCGATCATTCTTCAGTGCCTCGAATGCGTCATGCTGGCTTTTACGGGGATTCTGAGTATGATTTTGTTTTCGGAGAACCAGTCAATGGGACGTTGTCTCAAGTGGTGACTACACCAGTTGCTTATATTTCAAATGTGCTGATTCTGGACCCGTTTATGGCTAAGGAGAACCAGGCTTCTGCTGACATAAGGTTTTATACTTATCAAGATCTTGGAACATATTGTGA
>CAYUGQ010000045.1:0-2933 GCA_964444305.1 uncultured Candidatus Sumerlaeota bacterium | reverse complement strand
GGAATATCTGGAGAGGACAAACTGGCTGGCGGGCCGATTTGCCTCCGATTCCAGAGCTTCTTGGTGAGCATTAAAGGACATTTGCCATCATGGTATGAGTCATCCAAATGGTTTACAGGAGACAGTAATGCCTAATGTTGTTTCTAAAATGTGTTGTGTATTATTTCTGGCATTGTGTGGTGTTGTCCAGGCGGATACTTCTGTTACAACAGTTTCTATGACTGGCACTGGAAGTCCGGATTTGAAGATTTCAACTATCGATTATAGTGTCAGCCCGGGAGCGATGTTAGAGGATCCCACCACATCTTCCCTTCAATTGTATGTTGCGGTATGGCGAAACGGGAAAGTTGTTCTGGCCTCAAATTCTATGGGCAAGCCTCCCTATTATCGGCTTGCCATAGATTCAGCGGCAGCCACACAGCTTATTGACACTGTGGTTTCGAATGCGCTGACCGTACCCCAAGCCACTTTTCCGCCGAGTTCAAGTAATGTCTCAATAGCATGGAAAGTAGCTTCAGGGCAGGTTCAGGGTCTGCGCGCTGATTTCGCAGATGTTCAACGCCTGCAGCGTGGTTTTACTTCAGGGTATTATTCAGAGGCGGCGATTCATGTTTATCATACTGCGAACTGGGTGTTTGATACTCTTCCGTCGCCACAGTCTGGAACTTTGGTTAATATCAGTTGGGACGTGAATCAATAAAGTTTTTATAATTATTTGGGTTTGCTGCGGAATTGTTTTACCCGAGAGCGGGTGCTGGAGCGGCGGTAGGGTTTTGGTTCGGGGGTGTTGCCGTTGGGGGATTTTGCGAGTTTTCCGGCGCTGGGGAGGCCAGCTACGGCGGCGTGGACCTGGGCGGCGGGCAGGGCGGTTCCGCCGCTGAGGAAGGTTTTTTCCAACACGATCATGCGGTCGCGCAGGGCGGCTGCTTTTTCGAACTCAAGTTTTTTGGCGGCGTCGCGCATTTCTTTGCGCAGTTCTTCGATGAGCTTCGGCAAGGCGGCGATATCAAGATACCCGGCGCTTTCTTCGGCCACCATGGGGAGTTCGGCGTAGTCGGCTTCGTATACAGTATCGAGAATATTGGTGATGTTTTTCTGGACGGAGCGGGGGGTGATGCCGTGTTCGAGGTTGTATTCGATTTGCCGTTCGCGGCGGCGGCTGGTTTCGGCGAGGGTTTTTTCGATGGCATCGGTCATGTGGTCGGCATACATGATGACGTGGCCGTTGACGTTTCGGGCGGCGCGGCCGCAGGTCTGGATGAGGGCGGTCTGGCCGCGCAGGAATCCTTCTTTGTCGGCGTCAAGAATGGCGACGAGGGAAACTTCCGGCAGATCGAGGCCTTCGCGGAGGAGGTTAATGCCTATGAGGACGTCGAACTTGCCGAGGCGGAGATCGCGGATAATTTCGGTGCGGCCGATGGCGTCGATGTCTGAGTGGAGGTATTTGGCCCGGATGCCGAGTTCGGTAAGGTATTCGGCGAGGTCTTCGGCGGAGCGTTTTGTCAGGCAGGTGATGAGGACGCGTTCGCCGGCGGTGATGCGGGGCTGGATTTCGTTGACGACGTCATCCACCTGGCCCCGGGCGGGCTTGATGGTAATTTCCGGATCGACGAGACCAGTGGGGCGGATGAGCTGTTCGACGACGACGCCCACGCTGCGCTGCATTTCCGTCTCGCCGGGGGTGGCGCTGACGTAAACGGTCTGGCCGATTCGGGCGTCAAATTCTTCGCCTTTCAGGGGGCGGTTGTCGAGGGCGCTGGGCAGGCGGAAGCCGTGCTCGACGAGGACGGTTTTGCGGCTGCGGTCGCCTTCATACATGGCGCGGACCTGGGGCAGGCTGACGTGGCTTTCGTCGACGAAGAGGACGAAATCATCGGGGAAATAATCGATCAGGGTGAAGGGGGCTTCGCCGGGTTTGCGGCCGGTGAGATGGCGGCTGTAGTTTTCGATGCCGCTGCAGGTGCCCATTTCCTGGATCATTTCGAGATCGTAGCGGACGCGCTGTTCGAGGCGGGTGGCTTCGAGAAGTTTGCCGCTGGCGTGAAGGTCCTGGAGGCGATCTTCGAGTTCGGCTTCGATGGTGCGGATGGCGCGTTCCAGTTTTGGCCGCTCGGTGACGTAGTGGCTGCTGGGGTAGAGAACGGCGCGGCGGAGGCGCTTTTTCTTTTCGCCGGTCAGGGGGTCGATTTCATAGATGGCTTCGATTTCGTTGCCGAAGAATTCGAGGCGGTAGGCGAGTTTTTCTTCGTAGGCGGGAAAGATGTCGACGACGTCGCCGCGGACACGGAATGTGCCGCGATGGAAATCGAAATCGTTGCGGGAAAACTGGATGGCTACGAGGCGCTTTAGGAACTCGTTGCGGGGCTCAGTGTGGCCTTCTTCGATGAAGACGCGCATGTGGCCGTAATCGGTGGGGGAGCCTATGCCGTAAATGCAGGAGACACTGCTGACGACGATGACGTCGCGACGCTCAAGCAGGTGCTTGGTGGCGGCGAGGCGCATTTTATCGAGCTCGTCGTTAATGGCCGAGTCTTTTTCGATATAGGTGTCGGTGCTGGGGATGTAGGCTTCGGGCTGGTAGTAATCGTAATAGCTGACGAAATACTCGACGGCGTTATCGGGGAAAAGCTCTTTGAATTCGCGGTATAGCTGGGCGGCAAGGGTTTTGTTATGGGCAAGGACTAACGCGGGGCGATTGATTTCGTTGATGACCTGGGCCATGGTGAAGGTTTTGCCTGAGCCGGTGACTCCGAGCAAAACCTGGTGGCGCAGATCACGATTGAGGCCGCGCACGAGGGCATCAATAGCCTGCGGCTGATCACCGGCGGGAGTGAACTCGCTGGTTAAATTAAAGCGGTGGTCCGCTGATGGTTCCATGGGTTCTAATTAGCGGACAGGTGGAGTTTTGTTCCTGAGAGGGGGGCAGTGATTGT
>CAYUGQ010000044.1:0-19545 GCA_964444305.1 uncultured Candidatus Sumerlaeota bacterium | reverse complement strand
AATATCAACATCTACCTGGGCGGCGTTTCGCGGTTTTCGCGGGATATTGCTATTGCCGGTGACACGATTAATGCGGGGATTCAGCAGCGGCTGGGGTGCAGCATTCAGCGTGCTGAGGAGCTGAAGGTTAAAGAGGGTGCTCCGGCGGCGGCTGTGAGTGATGAGCCGGAATCGGAAGAGCTGGGTGGGAGTGCTTTGCTGGATACGATTCGGGGGACGGTTGAGCGGATTACGGGTGAGGATTTGGCGGAGGATTCGCCGGAGTATGTTTCGAGCCAGGTGATCCGGAGTGTTTTGATTAATATTGTTAATGAAGTGAAGCGGAGTATCCAGTTTTTCGAGAATCAGCCGAATGGTCAGACGGTGCAGCGGGTGGCTGTGGGGGGTGGGACGTCGATGCTTCCGAACCTGGACCGGTTTCTGGAGCAGGAGCTGGGGTTGCCGGTGGAGATGATTGATCCGCTTCGCAACATTGGGATTTCCGGTTCTACTGTGGACAAGAATCGCCTGGATCGCGTGCGCAATATGCTTGGCGTGAGCGTTGGGCTGGGCCTGAGGATGTTTGACTGATGATTAAGATCAATCTACTTCCGGCTGATTCAGCAAGCGGGCGCGCTCAGGCTGCACGCAAGTCTGGTGGTCCTAATGCGACGCCGTTTTATTTGCTGTTGCTTGTTTTGTATCTGGCGGCGGGTGCGGCGGGGTATACTGTGTTTACGACTACGCGCGAAGCGAAGCGTAATGAGGATAATCTGACGAAGCAGCGTGATGAACTGAAGAAGGAAGTTGCGGAGAAGCAGGCGGAGTTTGACCTGCTTAATGTGCGGAGTCAGGAGATTGAGGAGCGGTATGCTGTGGTGGAGGCGCTTGGGCCGCAGAACCGTATTTTCTGGAGTGAGAAGGTGAACATGATCGCGCGGGCTCGTTTGAACCTGGCGGTTTATGTGACGAAGATTGAATTGCAGGAACAGATTGATGAGCGGGAGACGCCGGAGAGTGTTCGTCGTCGTGAGGAGTGGAAGAAGGCGAAGGAGAGCAATCCACGACTGAGGACGCCGGAACCGCAGGCGGTTAAGCAGCCGGTGATTAATCAGACTTTGGTGATCCAGGCGATTGCTTATGGTAATGACAGTTCGCAGCGGCTGGCTCAGATTCGACATTTTTATGAGAATCTGAATGCGCTGGAGTGGACTCGTGAGACGGGCGAGAAGGCGCGTTTTTTGGATCGTCTGGCGTCTGAGTTTGCGCAAATGCCGCAGAAGCTGGATACGGTTGCGGGTGTTGAGGTGCTTCGGTTCGGGTTTCAGATCAAGGCTGATCCGCAGCTTGACCGTACGACGGATTCTCCGGAGCTGACTGTTGCGGCGGGCGGAGCTTCTGCTGCGGGCTCTGGTGGTCCTACGATTTCACAAAAGCGGGCTGAGGCCGAGGAGGTGCTGGAATAATGTGGGAGAAACTTACAGCACAACAGAAGGACGCTATTAAGGCTGGCGGTATTCTGGCGGCGGTGCTTGTTATTGGTCTTGGTATTTACTGGTGGCAGTTTGTGCAGCCTGATTTGGCGAGTTCGGCGAAGCGGGTTGAGGCTTTGAATTCGGAAATTTCGGATTTTCGGCGGCAGTTGCGGGAGATGCAGGATGCTTCTGTTCAGCTTGAGTTGCTGGAGGAGAAGCAGCGTCTGCTGGAGGAGGTTGCCTCGAAGTTGCCGACGACGGTGGCTCCGCAGGAGTTTTACCGGGCGTTTGAGCAGATCTTGCAGGTTACGCGTTTGAGTTATACGGAGCTGGCTCAGCTTCCTTTGCTGGAGCGGCAGATATATACGGAGATTCCTTACCAGATTGTGGGTCAGGGCCGTTATCATGATTTCGGGCAGTTTCTGAACCTGGTTGAGGAGAACCCGAACCGTTTGATGCGTATTAAGACGTTTGTGATTGAGAACAATGATGCTCACCCGAGCATCCATCCGATTAAGGTGGAGCTTGCCACCTTTAAGTTTAACCAGAAAGGATGAGAGGAGGCTATATGATGGATATTAATTGCGGGCCTCTGGTCATCCGGAGGTTTGAGAGACTTTACCTGGTGGCGGCGGCGGTTTTTTGCCTGACGTGTGGTGCTCATGGCCAGATTGAGGTGGATGTGGGGTCGACGACTCCGGGATCTGCTGATCAGGCCACGACGGCTACTGATGGTGAGGAGGGCACGGATTCTTCTGGTGGTTTGATCCAGGATGCTGAGGCTGATGAGGCGGCGCGGCGGATTGTGCCGGCGCCGGGTACTCAGATGCAGAGCACGGAAGAGGGGACGCTTGGGTCGGCTGGTGGGACTGTGGCTGCGGCGCCGTCTCTTCAGTTGGATGAGAATGAGGTTGTTTTGCAGGATGGAGAGACTACGGAAGCGCTCGCGGTTGCGAGTGGTGCGGAGTTGCTTCGTTTGCTTGGTTTGCAGTTGAACAGGGAGCGGGGGGCTGGACCGAGTGAGCTTGATGAGACGACGGCTACAGCTTTGTTTGATGTGGGGGCTGTGCGGCGGTTGAAGGGTGCGGAACCGACTGTGGTTTATCGTGTGGTGGTGGATGAAACTCCGCTGCCTGACCCGATGATTGTGCCGTGGATTCGTCAGGCGAAACTTTTGCAGGAACGATTTGACAGAGCGGTTCAGCTTTTGGGACAGAATCGTGTGGAGGCTGGTCGTCAGGAGTTGATTGCTATTGTGACGGATTTCCCTGATACGGACTATGCCAAGCAGGCGCAGGCTCTTTTGGCGAAGCTGGATGACCTGAGCCAGCCTGTAGCCGGGCCTTCGGCGCAGGTTGATGATGAGCCGGAGATCAGGGTTGAGCTTAGTCCGAACGTGAGCATTGGTACGGTGGTGGTGGATCCGCAGGATTCGTCGAACAACCGGGCGATGATTGGCGGTCGGGGTTATAAGGTTGGTGATTCGATTAATGCAGTAAGTAATCACCGAGTTGTCGGCATCACGGATAGTGTGGTGCAGATTGAAGTAGAGCAGTCTGGAGTTAAGAAAATTTTCGATGTACCTGTGCGCCCGACAGGGGCCACTCAATAAGAAAGGAAGCAGACCAATGCGCTATAATTGGTTAAGTGTCCCCGTTGCCGCGGCCGTGGCCGCACCGTTGCTGATCGCGCTGAACGCGCACGTCGCGCTGGCGCAGGACAGTATCCCGGCGAACGGGGAAGCCACAGCCCCCGCAGTAGTTGACACCAGTGAAGAGGTGGTGACGACCACGACGACGGGCACACTTGAAGAAGGGGCCCCTCTGGGTGATGCTGCTCAGAGTCTTGATGCTCCGCCATTTGATTCGGCAGATGAGTTGCCGGATGTGGATGGGCTTTTGCCTTTGGCATCCCTTGGAGATGATGCTCTGCCTTCGATCCATGAGGCGCGGAATAATCCGTACCTTCGGGCGAATACGGCGGGGATCCTGGAGAGCACGACTGAGGGTGGCCAGGAGTATGGAGCTTTTCTGCCACCTACGGTTACAGAGAGCCGGGATTTGCATCAGGATGCAAATACGGAACTGTTGAACGTGCTGGGATCTGAGGTTTATAACCGTCGGGTTAATATTAGTACGCCGCCGGATACGGATGTGGAAGAGGTTGTTCGTATTCTTGCTGAGCGTGCGGATTTGAACTTTGTTTATGGCGAAGGTGTGATCCAGGGCCGTATTACGCTGAACCTGCGGGATGTGCCGCTGGGTGTGGCGTTGCAGAGTTTGCTTTCGACGCAGGAGCTGGCTATTGTCCGTGAGGGCGATAACGTGATGCGTATTGCTCGTCGTGAGGATGTTAAGCCGGGTACGCAGGTTGATATGCAGACGGTTTATATTAAGCTGAATTGGGTTCAGGCGGCTACTTTGGCTCCGACTCTGACGGGTGTTCTGAGCACGGGGGCTAAGGTTCAGCCTCATGCGGAAAGCAACACGCTGATTATTACGGATACGGCTCCGAATGTGGCTATTCTGCGGGATTTGGTTTCTCAACTGGATGTTCCTGAGAAGCAGGTGATGATTGAGGCGCGGATGGTGGAGCTGCTTTTGGTGGCTGGCCGTCAGCTTGGGTCGGCTCTGAACATCAGCAGTGTTGATAGCAGCCTTAACAGCCCGATTATTGGTCCGAATGGTCTGCCGGCTGATGGCTTGATCTCGGGTTTGATCGGTGATGCGCTGAATCCAAGCCTTGGTTTTGGCGGAACGGCTTCGATCCTGGGCAGTGATGTTAATATTGGTTTGGCTCTTGATGGCCTTGAGCAGCGTCAGGTTGTTCATACGCTGGCGAATCCTCGGGTTATCACTTTGAACAACCAGGAAGCGAACATTGAAATTACTCGTGACATTCCTTATGTGGAAGATGGTCAGGGTCCGACGCAGGGCAGCACGATTCAGAATGTTGAGTTCAAGCAGTCTTCGGTGCGGCTTAATGTTTTGCCGGTGATTACGAACAATGGTTATGTTCGTATGCGGCTTGAACCGATGCAGGAGATTTTCTCCGGCTATGACCAGATTACGGGTCGTGTGCCTGTTATCGACACTCGCAGTGCTATCACGAACGTGATTGTGAAGGATGAGGATACGGTTGTTCTGGGCGGGCTTCGCCAGATCAGTGCTGGTGATACTCGTCGAGAATTCCCGTGGCTGGCAAAATCGCCTGTGCTGGGCTGGTTCTTTAAGAATGACAACAAGAGCCATGAGAAGAATGACTTGATGCTGTTTGTGACGCCGCACATTGTGAAGGCTCCGCAGCTTACGCCGGCTGAGAATTATAAGTACACGCGGATTGATGCTCACTGGGATCTGCCGGATTACTTCTTTGATGATTCGGTTGATCAGCGGGAATCTAATCACCGGTTTGAGGCTGATATGGATCCGCGGAATTATTATCCGCATGATCTGCTGTTGCCGGCTCCGGATGGAGCGTCGGAGAATATCACGGGCTCAGCCGCGGGATTTAGTGACGCGGGTTATGGTTTGAAGTAGTAAGTTTGCTGGCTGGGGTCTGCTGAAAAGCGGGCTTTGGCTGAAGGCTTAATTGTCCCCGGAAACCGTTGAGGTTTTCGGGGATTTTTTTGTGGGGAGGTGGGGTTTTGGTTGGATAGTTGTTGTTTTTTTGCAACTGTTTCGGTGGGATTCTTTCTAACATCTGCAATTCCGGTTACACCCTTTTATGGCACCACCCATTTTCCGCTTAGGAGCTTCCCGATGTGTCAGTCTCGCCGGTTACTTTTTGCTGTTTCGCTTTCTGTTTCGTTAATTTTACCCTCCGGGGCTTTGGGGGCGTGGTCGCTGCAACCGATCCATGTTAAGGATGAAAATGGGGAGCCGGTGGCAAATGCTGAGGTGGCGATTACCGGGATGGAAAGCCCGATTACTTTTCGGGAGAAGACTACGGATGAGCAGGGCAGTGTTGTCTTTGGGCAGGCGGATTATTTTAACCCTACGTGGAAGGAATTTCCTCAGGCGAAGTTGAAGGTTATGGCACGGGCTCGGGGTAAGGTTATTGCCGTTGCGCCGTGGGACAATGCTTTGTCAGCTTCTCTTACGCTGGTGATGAAGCCGGGGAAAGAGGTTCAATTGCGGTTGAAGAGGGATGGTTCGGGGGAGATTCCGTCTGATCTTGTGCCGGTTATTTCTCCTCATCATTTTGTTCCGGGTGCGTATCCGGCGATTGAGGATGCTTTAGAGGGCAAATCGGCTCATTCTACGTGGCTGGAGAATGTTGGTCCGGGAATTTTCAGTTTTGCGCTGGATGAAAGTTCGACCACTCCCCTGTCGGTGATTTTGGATTCGCCGGGGGTTGTGCAGGGTTTTCATGATGTTTTGGAAACCACTGAGGTGCTAAAGAATGGTTTTGTCGATGTGGCGATTCCGGAGACGAGTACGGTGACTGTTACGGTTAGGGTGCCTGACGAGTTTAAGTCGAGTGCGGGAAAGCCGTTGATGGTGGAGTTGAGCCAGTATAAGCTTTTGGACGATAGATATATTTCTATTAACGGGGGGATGCAGTTGGTGGAATTGCAGAGTCCGATTACTACGGTGACTCTAGTAGATTTAGCACCGGCGGAGTACAGTTGCCAGGTGTTACAGAGGTCGCCAGCGCAGATTTTTGATCATGACAGCGATGAGCTTTATTTCAAGGCTTATAAATCTGCTTCGTTGAAACCGGGGGAGACGGTTAATGTGGAGGTGACTTATAAGGAGTTTGATCCGGCGAGTCTTAAGGGTGAGGCAACGGCGACGGTTCATATTAAGCAACTGGATGGAAGCCCGGCGGCTGGTATGGCGATTCAAATGCGGCAGTATCAGCGGGATTTTGGCGATTATTATGTTATCACAAGTGGGACTTTGGATGAGCGGGGGACGACTGTGATTGAGAACCTGGCAGCACAAAGCGGCAATGCGATGGGTTATGAGATTGCGCTGGCCAAGAAATATGGGGAGAAATATGGGGAGCGGATTGGCAGGTTTACTATTAAGGAGGGGGAGACGTCTGTGACCAGGACGTTTACTGTTCCGCCGGTGGAGGGTGATGTTGCTCCGGATATTACGCTGACTGATGTTCACAGCAGTGAAACGGTGAGGTTGTCGGATCTGCGGGGGAAGGTGGTGTTCCTGGATTTCTGGGCGACGTGGTGCGGGCCGTGTCAGGATCCGATGAAAAAGCTTAACGAGGCGGCGAAGGAGTTTGGGCCGGAGTGGGGGGACCGGGTGGTGTTGCTCGGTGCGAGTGTGGATGATGATGCTGAAACGGTGATGGATCATGTGAAGGAGAACGGCTGGGGCGAAGTCAGGCATTTGTGGTGTGGGGAGAAGGCGTTTTCGAGTGAGGCGTCTACTACTTATGGGATCAGTGGGGTGCCGACGGCTTTCCTGATTGACCGGGCGGGGAAGATTGTATGGCGGGGTCATCCGGCCGGGTATGATTATAAGGCGGAAATTGAGAAGTTGTTGGATTGAGTGCGTGTTTTCGCCCTCAAAGCGGGGGCGAAAACTTTTCAATTGGGTGTGAAATCAAACAAATATTTGGGAGGTGCTGTAGGCTTAGCGTATGCGTTATATTTATATGGGCCTCGGTTTTGTGTTTCTGGTGGTGGGGATTGCTGGTGTGATTCTGCCATTGTTGCCGGGAACGGTGAATTTGCTGATTGCGACTTATTTTTTTGCGAAGAGCAGTCCGCGGATGGAAGCGTGGATTTTGAATCACCCGAAGCTGGGGCCGCCGATTGTGTTGTGGCGTACGGAACGGAGTATGACTCGCAAGACTAAGGTGATCGCTATCACGATGATGTGGATGGGGATTAGTTACAGTGTCTATGCGGCTCCACCGATTGGGGGGATTTGTGCGGTGTTGCTGGGTATTTATGGGACTTATTATATATTGAAGCAGAAGGTTCGTGTTGAGCCGGTGGCTGAGGCGGGGGGCGACGGGGAGACGGTTGCTGTTTCAACGGGTGCTGATGGGGTGACGGTGAGGGATGCTGAGGCGGTGGATGGGTCTGCGGCTTTGGCTAAATCTGCCTGATTGATTTTTTTGCGATAAGAGATTGGCGTCTCTGCTGTTTTTAATTGCTTTGGAGCAGAGCGAAGTTTCCTGCTCCGGGTAGATGGATTTGTTCCAGGGTGCATTGTTTGGGGGATTTGTCGGGGCGCCAGCGGATGAACTTTGTTCCGTGGCGGAAGCGGCCGTTGGTGTAATGATCCCATCCGACTTCTATGACGAGTTCGGGGCGGAGGGGTTCCCATTGGGTGCTGCGTTCTGTGGACCAGCGGCTTGGTCCCCCGGGGGCTGATCCGGTGAAGCCGGGGGGATTTATGATGGCTTCGAGTTTGGGGGTAAGTTCTTTTTTCAGGGCGGTGGTCAGGCCGCTGCAATAGCCTACGTGGTGGAGAAGGCCTTTGTGGTCGTAAAGGCCGAGGAGCAGGGAGCCAACGATTTTCTTTTGGGAAGCGTAGCGGAATCCGCCGATTACACAGTCGGCTGTTCGGAGGGGTTTGATTTTCACCATGGCGTCGCGGGAGCCGGAGGCGTAGCTGGCCTGGCTTTTTTTGGCCATTAGCCCGTCGGTGGCGGCTCCGGCTTTATCGAACCAGGATTGTGCGATTTCGAAGTTGCTGGTTATGGGTGAGAGGAGGATTTGGGGGCTGTTTTTAAGATGGATGCTGGTGAACTTTTCCAATTGGCGGCGGCGGTCTGAGAGGGATTGATCTGTGAGGGGTGGTCCGGAATTGTCGAGGAGCAGGTCGAATATGACGAGGGTTGCGGGGGTTGCGGCGGCGAGATGTTTGATCCGGCTGGCGGCGGGATGGATTCGCTGGAGGAGTTTATCGAAGGAAATGCCGCCGTCGGGTTCGGGGATTACGATTTCGCCGTCTAGTACGAAGCGGGTTGCTTTAAGCTGCAGGAGGGCTTCGGCCAGTTCGGGGAAGTAACGAGCGAGGGGTTGGCCGGATTTGCTTTGGAGATGAATGTTGTTGGCGTCTCGAAAGGCGAGGCAGCGAAAGCCGTCCCATTTGGGCTCGTAAAGCCAGTCTTTACCGCGGGGGATTTCGTCTACGGACCGGGCTTCCATGGGAGGGAAATCGAGGGGCAGGGACTGGGGCATCGGGAGTGCCTTTCGTGGGTGATTAGTCGGTGGATTGATGAGCAATTCTTTTGCCGACTGTGGACCTCTCCCCTGCCGGGGGCTTTTTCTGATTGCATTTGTGGCGGAAGGCGAGACGCTCGGGATTATCATTAACGAAAAAGTTAGAGGCTGTATTATGCAAATCTGGGAAATTGCCGCCATGACTCTGGTGGGCCTTTTTATGATCGTTCCGACGGAAAGCTTTGGGAAGGATCCTGTTCATCGGCAACTGGATGAGCTGGCAGAAATGGCGAAGGGGAAACGGCTGGGGGTGTTGACGAACCACTCGGCGCGTACGGCGGATGGTTTGCTGGATATTGATTATCTTTTGAAGAATACGGAGACGACGGTTACGGCGTTTTTTGGTCCGGAGCATGGGCTTCGGGCTGATCTTTCGGATGGCCAGAAGGCGGGAGACGGTGTTGATCCGGAGAGTGGGGTGCCGGTTTATTCTCTGTATGGTGCGCGGCAGGCTCCGTTGCCGGAGCAGATGGAGAATATCGATCTTTTCGTGTTCAATATTCCGGATGTGGGTGTGCGATTTTATACTTATATCTGGACGATGACTCATGCCATGGAGGCTTGTGCGAAGGCGGGGATTCCGTTTGTGGTGATCGATCGGCCGAATCCGATTAATGGTGTTCGTGTGGAGGGGGCGGTGAACCGGGATGATTATGGCCTGGTTGGCAGGATTGGGCATAATGCTGAGTTTGGAATTGCTACGCGTCACGGTATGACGGCGGGTGAGTTTGCGACGCTGTGGAATGAGGAGTGGATGGAGCCGAAGCTGGAGCTTACGGTGATTAAGGCTCCTGACTGGAAGCGGGAGCAGTGGCTGGATGATGCGGGGCGTGATTTCATTCCGCCTTCGCCGAATATGCGGACGCTGGACTGTGCGACGGTTTATCCGGGGACGTGTATTTTTGAGGGCTCAAACATCAGCGAGGGTCGTGGGACGACGGCTCCGTTTGAGATGATCGGTGCGCCGTTTGTGGATGGGGAAAAGTGGGCGGAGGTTCTAAATGGACGGAACCTGCCGGGGGTTAAATTTGAGGCGATCAAGTTTACGCCGGAGGCTCGTCGCTGGAAGGGCGAGGAGTGTGGCGGGGTGTTTGTTCGTGTGACGGACCGTGAGGCGTTGGAGCCGGTGGCTATGGGGGTTCACATGATGCAAACGCTGCAGGAGCTTTATCCGGAGGAAGTGAAAATTACGGATTATGCGGAGCGCCTGATGGGGACTCCGGATTTGCGGGAGCGGATGAAGAAGGAGTCGGTGGAGGAGATCGTGAAGTCGTGGGAACCGGATCTGGAGCGCTTTAAGGCGTTGCGGGTGAAGCACCTGCTTTATTGATGGTGGCTTGAAATGGTTTTTTAGCTATTCGAATTGGTTTAATGGAAAAACCCGGCGGACCGTTTTGGTTTCGCCGGGTGTTTTTGTTTGGTGGTTGGATTGGGGTAACAGGAGGGGTTATTCGCACCAGAGGAGGGAGACTGATCCGGCGGGGCTGATGTAGGTTGCGGGGTTATTAGTTGGGGATGGGAGGAAGAGGTCTTCTTTAGGCGTTACGGCGTGGGGGTTATCGAAATCGTTTTGAGCGAGGATGGTGTCGCCGGCGAGTTTCCATGAGCGCTTTGGTTGCAGGGAGCGTCCGGAATTGTCGCGGAGGATGATTTTCGCGTCGTGGTCGGGATTTCGGTTCACAATGGAAACGATGTAGCCTCCGGTTTCGTTCTGCACGGCTGCGACGTCGATCCAGGGTCTCTCGCCAGGTAGGTAATCTTCGGGTACGGGACGTCCGGGGGTGGCGGTTTTTATGGGTGGGGGGACGATGCCGGGGCCGTCGACCCGGGCGTCGGCGAGTTGTCCTGTCATGGCGCGGGTGTAGGCCTGGAAGAGATGAGCGAGAGGGGTCCAAATGATTTCGTCATCGCGCATGAGGAAGGTGCCGTTGCCGTTGATCAGGAATACATAGTTGGCCATTTTCACGTAGTCGGACTGGCGTATCATGGCGTTGAGGAAGGCGGCGGAGAATATGGCATCCTGCATGGTTCGGGGGCTTTTGCGGTTATGCTGGCCGTTTTCGTTGTGGCGGATATTCCATTCGTCGATGGAGATTTTGACGGGGTTGGTGGTGTTTTCATCGATCATTTTGGCGACGCGTTTGAGGCGGTCGTCGAAATAGTCGGCAGTGAAGACTAGCTCAAGATATTGCCGGGGTGAGTCTTCGGTGGTGATGCCGTACATGTGGATGGTGAAGAGGTCGATGGCGTGGCCGGCGTTTTGCAGGACGGTGCGGTCCCAGTCGTGATCGTTTCCTTCTTCGGAGCCTACGCCTAGAGTTTTGATGGTGGGGTCTTGCTGTTTCATGGCTTTTGACCAGAGGGTGAGGCTGGTGGAGTAAGTGTGGGCGTCGGTGTGACCCATTTCCCATGGGCCCCAGGTTTCGTTTCCAATGCCCCAGTAGGTGACGTTGTAAGGGTGGGGGCGGCCGTTTTCGGCGCGGCGACGGCCTTGGACGGTGGCGGTGGTTCCGTTGCAGTATTCCAGCCACCTCAGGGCTTCGTCGAGGGTGCCACTGCCAAGGTTTACGTTGATGTAGGGTTCCATGCCGGTGGCTTCGCAGAAGTGTAGGAATTCATCGGTGCCAAAGTGGTTGGGTTCGGTTCCGCCCCAGTGGAGGTTTGGCTTTGGCTGGCGATTTGCTTTGGGGCCAATGGCGTCTTCCCAGTGGTATACGTCTGCGAAACATCCGCCGGGCCAGCGCACGATGGAGGGCGCTAGTTGGCTGACGGCGGCGATTGTGTCCATGCGGAGGCCGAGGGAGTTGCTTTTGGATGACTGTCCATCCCAAATCACGGGATAGATTACATCTTCGTGTTCTTCGACGTGTTCGAGATACTGGCCGTAAATATGAGGTGATACTCTAACTGGTTTTTCGGGTTTTGAGAGGGTTACGGTGGTGAGGAAGGTTTCCGCTCCGGCCCAAGTGCCTACTGACAGTATTGCTGCGGTTAGAAATAACCTCATAGGGTTTGGCCTTTCGTTAGTTTGACCCGCCTTCGGCACTGCCGCTGCCGCTCCGGGGACGTCTGCGGCGTTTGCTTTTGGAGTCGCCGGATGGTTTTGAGTCGCCACCTGCGGAGGATCGGCGTTGATCTGAGCCGCGTCCGCCGGAGCTTCGTCCGCTGGAACTGCGTGAGCCACTGCCGCTGCGGGAGCGTCCGCCGCTACGGGAGGCGCTGCTGCCGGAGTCTGAAGATTTCCGTGCGGGCTGGGCGGGTGGTTCGGGGGTGATGCCGGGAATTTCTACGGGTGCATGGAGACTCTGATGGTAGAAGTCGTCGAGGAGCATGGCTATAATGGATGCTTCATCGCCGTTATCCATCAGGGATTTTGCGAGGGGTGCGAAACGTTTCATGCGTTCTGTGGCGAGGCGGTCGCGATCGCGGAGTTTCTGTTCGAGGAGGGCGGTGGTTCGCTCTGCGACGATGGCTTCGACGTCTTCTTCGGAGGGAATCTCGCGCTTTTCCATGGGAATGTTGAAGCGCTTTTGGGCGAGGTGGAGTTCGGCGAGTTCCTGGTAACTGACGAGGGAAATGCAAACTCCGGCGGCTCCGGCGCGACCTGTGCGGCCGGCGCGGTGGATGTAGGATTCGAGGTCGTCTGAAAATTCGTAGACGAAGACGTGGGTGAGATGGCTGATGTCGATGCCGCGGGCGGCGACGTCTGTGGCGACGAGGAAGCGGAGGCTTTTGTTTCTCACACGGGCGAGGACGCGTTCGCGGTCGCGCTGGCTTAGATCGGCGGTTAATTGATCGGCGTCATAGCCAAATCGCTGGAGGACCGCTGATACGTATGCGACGCGCTGTTTGGTGTTACAGAAGATGATTCCGGCGGGAGGATTTTCGAGTTCGATTATACGTGCGAGGACTCGGTCTTTGTCCATGCCGGGAACTTCGTAATAGATGTGGTCCATGGATTCGATGTGGACGTTGCCATGGCTGAGGCTGAGGAAGGCGGGTTCGTCGAGGAATTCGCGGGCGAGGCCTTTTACCTGTGGGGGGAAGGTGGCGGAGAACATAAATCCGCTTCGCTGGCGTGGGAGGTAGCGCCGGATAGCTTTCATGTCGGGGTAAAAGCCCATGGACATCATTCGGTCGGCTTCGTCGAAGACGATGAATTCGAGGTCGTCAAGGTCGAGGGAACCGCGCATGAGATGGTCAAGGACGCGGCCGGGGGTGCCGACTACGATGTGTGCGCCTTCTTTGAATGCGTCCATCTGGGCTCCATAACCAACGCCGCCATAGACGGCGATGGAGCGTATTCCGGCTTCGGCTCCGAGCAGTTCCACTTCGCGTTGAACCTGGAGGGCTAATTCCCGGGTCGGCACGAGGATGAGTGCCTGGCAGTAGGGATGTTCTGCATCCACCTCGCCGAGGATGGGCATGAGGAAAGCGCCTGTTTTTCCGCTGCCAGTGCGGGACTGGACCATGAGGTCGCGGCGGTCCAGCATGTAGGGTATGGCCATGGCCTGTACGGGAGTGAGGCTGGTCCAGCCAACTTTGCGGGCGGCCTGTTGTACTGATTCGGGAAGATCGGCCATGGTGGCTTGCTCCATGGCGTCTTCGGGCTCAATTACCTGGTCAGGATTTACCTGAGCATAGGGGGAATGGATTTCTGCTTCTTCGACGTTTTCGGCGTCTGAAGGAGTTATTTCATCTTCGTTGGGAGTAAGGTCGTTCAAGGTCACACCTGATGGTTGAGTGTACGGTCATCCTGGGCAAAAACGAATTGCCGGGCATCCGTTAAGTAGCTTGTCATTGAGGATGGCGAGGAAAATGTCTAATCTCGCTTGTCCTAATGTCAATTATATAGACCAGAGATGCTTAACCAAAATTCGCTTTTTCTCATTCTAGCTGCGCCCGCTTGTGCTTGGATTTGTGGCATGGGGCTTTTCAAAACTTTGCTGGGGATGGTGTTGATGCACCGCTTCGCTCCGGCTGGACAATTTTCGGGGCCGCTGGGGCAGTTGTTTGATACTCAGTGGTTTTTCTATGCTGCTATCGGGATTGGCATGATTGAGGTGATTGCTGATTTAATCCCTCGCTTTGATATCCAATGGATGAGGTGGAATGGTCACCTGCGGCTTTTGGGTGGTGTGCTTCTGCCGTGGTTTATATTGCATCCGCTGGATGATGTGGTTTCGAAGGTGATGATGGTCATTGTTGGAGTTTTGCTGGCGTTTACGGCTTATATTGCGATTATGTCGGCGCGGCGGGCGGCAGTGCGGGGGGGGACAATTGGCTTTGTGACGCCTATTTCGTCTGTTACGGAAAACTGTATGATCGGGGCGACTTTATTGCCGCTGACGCGTTTGCCTCCGATGACGTTTTTGATGGTATCTTTTATGTGTGGGGCGGCGTTGCTGATTATTTATATGGTGCGTCGTGAGGCGCGGGAAAGTTTTGCGTGGGTGTTAAAGCTTCGCTGGACGCCTACGATTCTTGAGGACACGTCTGGTTTGGCGACGGAGGCTGATACCACCTCGACAGTTTAAAAGGAACTTTACGGATTGTGTTTTTCCGGGGGGGTTGTGACTGAGGGATAAATCAGTCGCACGCCCCTGGTTTTGTTTTGGTTTTTTGTTTATGGGGTCAGCGTGTAATCGAGAATGCTGTATGGTTCCTGATCCATGCTGATAATCCACTTTGCGGTGGCTGTGGCGGGACGCTGGCCGTCGATGTTGCTGCCGCCTTCCAGGGCTTTTTGCTCTGCGGCAGACAGGCGGTTTTGGGCGACGACTTCGAAGGCGCTGCTTCCGACGGATACCTGATCAGTAAGGCGGTCGAGCTCGTTTAGATTGCTTCGGTTGAATTGGGGGCCAAAGCGGACGAGGAATTCGCTGACGTTTCGGAAGGGTGCTTTTTGCTCGCGCAGGCGGTGCAGGCGATGGGCTTCGAATTTTTCCATGATGCCTGCGAGGTTTGCCGGTTGTTCGTCTGATCCGGTGCGCAGGGCCAGGAGGGCTTGTTTGACGCAGGTGTTTACGTTGATTTTGCCGTAGGAGTGGGCCAGGGCGACGGTGGTTTCGACGGATTCGCCGTTAACTTCGTTGTAGGTTGCGCCTTCTCTGATGAGGGCCATGCGTTCGCGGAAGTCGCGCATGCGGTCATTTCCGCTGCGGCGGACGTTTTGATCTTCTGTGGCGAGGAGCTCGGTGGGGGTGGTGTAGGTGTCAGGGGGCGACACGGTAAAGATGTCGATCAACCGGAGGTCCATGTTGTTTGGGTAGGGGTCTGTGCCTTCGGGAAGTTCTTCGGGGACGGTGAGGGCTGCGGTCTGGTTTGCATGGACCATTCTGCCGAACTCTCCCTGGGTGGCGAAGCCTGTGCTTAGTTCGAAGAGTTGGGATAGCTTTGTCATGGTTGTATTACCGTCGTCCCAGACAGAGCGAGTTGCCATGGAGGTCAGGCTGCCGGATTTGTACTCGAAGGGGGTGGCTTCGGCGACTTTGTATCCGCGGACGAGGGGATCTTCGCGCTGGAAGCTTTGTTTACCGTCGACTTCGTTGTTGGCGCCGTAGGAGAATACGTCTACGAGTTCGTTCCGATTATTGTATAGTTCTACGCGGCCGTTGCGGTCGGTGAGGTCGAGGGTTTCGACGGTCATGGCTTTGCGCAGGTTTCCGTCTGGCGTGGCGCCGAAGATGGACACGAGGGAGCCTTTGCCGACGGGGGCGTTTGCGGAGGGGGTGTTGAGGTTGTCGGTTATGACTAGGACGCCGCCGGCGGGGAGGGATGTTGTGAGGGAAACGGTGCCTTTGCCGGTTTTGAGCTTCCAGCCCATCAGGTTTAGATTACGGTTCCAGGGATTTACAATTTCGACGAACTGGCCTGCATCGCCGTGCTGGACGGGGGTGGCGGAATCGGGGTAGACTTCGGAAATCATGGGTACCTGTTCGACGCCGATGATGTAGTTGTCGATGGAGCCTTGGGCGATTTCGCGGACGTCTACGACGCGGCCGTCACGGTTTAAGATTGTTGGTTTGTCGTCTTCGTCGCTGAAATCGGCGACGTTGGCTGCGAATTGAAGAAGTAGATTTCGTTCTTTGTGGGGGAAGGCTTTGCGGAGGCGTTCGAAGACTATTTCGGGATCGATGGCCTGGAGAGAGATTCTGGGTATGTGGGTTCCGTCAGGGCTGTTGTAAACCTCTGGAGCCTGACTGAATACGGTTACAAACTGGGCGAGTTTTTGGATTTCGTCGGTGGTGAAGAGGGGTCGGCTTCCGCGGCCGGGGTTGTATTGGAGGCGAGTGAGGCTGTCCAGGAGAACGGCGTTTGGGTCGCGGGGGTCGAGGGATGGTTGGTTGTCCGTATCGTTGGCGGAGGGCTGGCGGGTGACGGATTCGGGTTCGAGGGCTTGATCTTTCAGGACCATCAGGGCACGGCTTTTTCGAACGATGTCGCCGCCGGGGAGGACTGCCTGCACGACACGGGCCATAGTGTTTTCGTCTTCAATGGCGTTGAGATTTACAAGGCCGCTGAGATCGCGAATGGTGATTGTGGCCTGGGGGCCGGAGAGGACTTCGCCGCCGTTTCCGCGGCGGATGTTTATGCCGGCTTCGTTGAGCATGGTAAGCTGTGCGGCGGATAGTCCGGCGGCGCGGCCGTTTCGCTCGACCATATCATTAATGGCGCGGGGGACGATGTTCCATGCCTGGTTTGGTGTGGTTAGGCCGGCGGAGGCTTCTCTGAGCATTGATGAGGCGAGGGGGAGGCCGGTGGTGGCGGATACCCTTGCCTGGGCGATGCGTGCATAGTTATAGCTGGCCTGAGACTCCAGGCGTGTTCCATAGGAGAAGGCTATTGCCAGCAGGAGCAATATTGACAGCATGGCCAGCACCAGCAATATGGTGGCTCCACGCCGGGGGTTGTTTAATCCCGGGCAGGTGATCATGTTACCTCTGTGGTTAAAATCAAAATCCATAAGCATCAATCAATTTACGCGCGGACGTCTAACGCAATCTCAATATTGGCAGTTTATAACACGGGCGATCAATTGTAAACACGGGTGAAAGCTGGTGACAGAAAAATACATATTGAAAGCAAAAAGGGCAATTTGCGACACAAAGCGCTGTTTCATCTTACACTCTACCCTTGAACCCGGAACAAAGCGAACTCGATGAATCTGGAAGAATACCATAAAATGCATGCCCTGGAGACCAACTACTGGTGGTTTCAGGGGCGTCGCAAAGTCATTTTAGACACGCTGGCTACTCATGCGAAACTGGATGGGACAGATCGGCCTGTGATCTTAGATATTGGTTGCGGCACTGGCATGATGCTGGAGGACCTTGAGCAGATGGGGTCTGCGGTGGGCCTTGATTTCAGTATGGTTGCCCTTGAGTATTGTCAAAACCGGGGCATTAAAAACCTGGGGCGGGCTGATGTGAGGAATTTGCCTGTGAAGAGCAATTCGGTGGATATCATTACGGCGCTGGATCTGATTGAGCATATTGAAGATGACAAGGGGCTGATGGAGGAGTTTTACCGGGTTTTGAAGCCGGGGGGGATTGCGATAATGTCTGTGCCTGCTCATAAGAAGCTGTGGAGCGGGCATGATGTGGCGTTGCACCATTACCGGCGTTATGAAAAACCGGAGTTTCGTGCGCTGGTGGAGGGGTCGGGTTTGCGTCCGCGGAAGTACAGCTATGGTATGGCGACGGCGTATATCCCTGCGATTTTGATTCGGAACATGAAGAAGCTGTTGCGGAGGAAGAATCAGGATCATACGACGGATGAGTTTCCGATTCCGTCGTGGCTGAATGGTCTTTTGAGGAAATCCGTTGAAACGGAGTCGATGCTTTTAAAGAAGATCAATCTTCCGATCGGTCTTTCTCTGTTGTGCGTTGCGGAGAAGGCGGACTGAACTATAAATTAACAGTTGAACCTTGGCATGCGACGGCCTTTTGTAGGTCTTGGCGTGAACTCTGATGAGGTTTCATCACTGAACGTAACTGGTATGTGACTGGACACTATGGCTGAACAAAATGCCTACGCGGTATTGGGCATCCGCAAAGGCTCCACGGAAAAACAGATTAAGGTCGCTCATAACGAGCTGGTGAAGAAGTACACACCGGAGGGTTCTCCGGAGCGTTTTACTCAGATCCAGAAGGCTTATGAACGGTTGCTGGACCCGGAAACCCGCGCTAAAGAAGACGCTTTTACTTTTAATGATGTGGCGGCCAGCTTTGACTGGTCTGAGGAAGAGCGAGTTGAGGAAGACGAGAATCTGATTACAGAACGGATCGAGCCTCTTCAAAAGCAGGTGGATGAGGGTAGTGCTGATCCGCAGGTTCGTCAGCAGTTGATTCGTGAGCTGCAACGTTTGAGTTACCAGTTTGCGCACAAGAAGCAGTGGACGCAGGCGGTGAGCGTGTGGCTGACGATTCTGAAGATTGATAATACGCATCAGCGGGCGAAGAACAATCTGATTGGCGCTTACCGGATGTTGGGTTATTATTATGCGAATCATGACCTGATGGATGATGCGATCCGGATGTGGGAAAATGCGCTGAAGATGGATCCAGACAGCACGGAGACGATTCATAACCTTGCTCTGGCGGCTGATAGGCTGGAGGATTCGCAGAAGAGCCAGCGTTATTGGAATGAGACGATCAAGCGCTGGAAGGAAATGCTGGATCAGGATCCGGGGAATGTGTATTTGCAGCAGTGCCTGGTGGAGGTTCACCGGCATCATGGCGGGCGGGCGCTGGAGCGGGTGCAGACTCCGGAGACGAAAGAGCAGGCGATTGAGAGCTATCGGTCGGTTTTGCGGTTGAATCCGGATGACTATGATGCTCAGTATAACCTGGCAGCGGCTTTGATGGAAGAGCGGAACTTCGAGGAGGCTATCCTGATTTTACGGAAGCTGCAGTCGGAAAACCCGCGGAATATGGATGTTATTAACCAGTTGGGGTGGGCTTATCTGAATTCGGGTAAGTTTGAGCTGGCTTTCATGACGTGGCGGCGGGCGATGGTTGCTGATCCGAACAACTTTGCTATTAAGGATTCGCTTACGCGGGCGCGTATGGCTGTGGGTCGGAAGTTGAAGGAGAATGGGCATTTTACGCAGGCGCTGGTTCATTTTAAAGAGCTTATCAAGCTGATGCCGGATGCGTGGGAAGTTTATCTGGAGATTGCGGATACGATGTTGCGTAAAGGCGACAGGCGTTCGGCGCTGGCGGCTTTCCAGAAGGTGCTGGACCTGGATCCGAAAAACAAGCAGGCGAAGCGCGGTATTTCTGATATCCGGATGCAGTCTTGATGCTTACAAAACGGCAGGCTCTGCGTCGGGAGTTTCCGCTGGAGGCCGGGCGGCTGAGTGTGAATTTTTCGGAAGAGAAGAAGGCCGCTGATATTCTGACGATGGCTTGTGAGAATTTGCGGGAGAGTGAGCGCTTGCACAGTGTGGCTATGGAGTTGCAGGGGCGGAAGGATCGTCCTGAGGAGGCGGAGCGTTTAATTAAGAGTTTGCTGCCGACGCTGGATGGTTTTGATCGTGTTTTACATCTTGGGCAGAGCTATCCTCAGGATGAGGTTATAGAAAACTGGCTAAAAAGTGTGGAAAGCATCTATTTACGGTTGCTAACGACGCTGGAAAATTTTGGATTACATCAGTTGCGCACGGTAGGGACAAAGGTTAATCTCGGCCTGCATGATGTGGTGGAGTATCGCCCGTCTCCTGAACACGATAGTGATGTTGTGATCAGTGAGAGACAAAAGGGCTATATACTCAACGGGAAACTTTTACGAGACGCTAAGGTAGTCGTCGCATACAACGAGAGGAGTCAATGAGCTTCGCATGAGCCGAATCATGGGCATAGACCTGGGCACCACCAACTCCGC
>CAYUGQ010000043.1:0-19574 GCA_964444305.1 uncultured Candidatus Sumerlaeota bacterium | reverse complement strand
GATCTGGAGACTGGAGGAGCGCGGGTGGGTCGTATTGCGGCTCCGGCTGTTTCCGCTCGAACTGATAATAGTAGCGGCCGCAGTGGTGTGGCGGCTCAGCGTCAGGCGCCTCGTCAGGCTATTGTCGAGAACTTTGATGCGGCCATGCGCCGTGCTGAAGGCGATGCCACTTTGACTGGCCGGGTTTTGGGCCGGGCCAATGAAACGGACGATGACCGGGAAGTGCGGCGTCGGCAGATGCGTGATATGATGACGTCTGCGGCTGTGGGAGCGGATCTCCGGGATTTGCAGCAGACCTTTTTGAATCAACGGGATCGTCAGTATAAGCCGGTAGCGGGGGCTGAAGTTTTTCTTTATGAAGCGGACCCGAATACCACACACCCGCCTTTGAGAACGGCTGTTGCCGATCAGGAGGGGTCGTTTACGCTGGCGAATTTGAATGACGCAGACCAGCGGTACATCCTGGTGGTGAAATCTGAGGCGTATGCGCCGGAAGCGACTTATGTGTCCATGAACAGGGAGTCGCGGTCGATTGACGTTCATGTTGAAGAGGGCGTCCCTTTGCGGGGGCGTGTTATTGACAGCGAAACGAGCGAGCCTGTGGTGGGGGCTACTGTGTATTATCCGAATCCGAACTGGGGGACTTTTGCGCCGTTGGGGGTTACGACCACTACGATCGGTGGCGAGTATAATTTTCCGCGGGTTAGTGCTGGGCGGCTGCTTAGTCAGGCGAGCGCGAATGGTTATGCGACGCGGCGAGTGCGTTTGAGGGCTCCGGACGACAGCAGTACGATTGAGCTGCAGCCGGGTGGGGCGTCTATCTCGGGTGTTACGATTGATCGCCTGACGGGTAAACCGCAGGGGGGAGCGCGGGTTTGGGCTGAGTCTGGCTATCGCGTTTCTGAATCGGCGGTGAGCCGTGAGGATGGGACTTTTGAGATTTCGAATTTGCCGGAGGGCAATTACGAAGTTTATGCTGTCCGGGGGATGCGTTCGGAGGCTCAGAACATTACTTTGGCCAGAAGTGAAAATGTCGAGGACGTTGAGATAACTTTGCCCGCTTCGGTTTTGGTTAGCGGTCAGGTGGTTCATGCCAGGGACAGCAAGCCGCTGGAGGGTATCAAGGTATGGTATGAGTCGACTAAAGGTTCGCAGCATCGCCGGACGGATGTGGAAGGCCGGTTTGCTTTTGAGACGATGGCGATTGATGAGTATTCGATCATGATCCATGAGAAGGGTTTTCTGCCGGTCCGAATTGCTACGGAGTCTTCCGGAACGCAGGAGATTATTACGAGGAAGATTGCGCGGAACCAGAGCTCGGATGAATTGACAATCCGGTTGCGCGCGGTGCGGACTGTGGAGGGCAAGGTGACTCGGCCGGCTGGAATGGGCGGTGGCGGCGGTCGTGGCTGGGGCGGCTTTGGCCGAGACAGTTCGGCAGAGCGTGGTCGGGCCGACGGGAATGGTAATGTGCCGGCGCGGGACGTGGAGTTGACTCTGACGTATATGACCAATGATGGCGTTTCGCGGGCTAACACGAAGAGTGATGCAGCGGGGAACTTCTTTTTTAATCTGGCGGACGGTCCGCGACGGGCTGACGGCTATGTGGTGGCTCGGCAGAATTTCATGATGGACGGTGCTCATGTGCGGGTTCCGCGTAATCGACCTGTGGAATTGACGCTGGGGGCTAACGTGTTGCGGGGACAGCTTTACCTGTCGGATGAATCGCCGCTGGACGGAGTGCCGGTGACGGCATCGGTGCGGGTGCCGCGCAGGCAGTCTGATACGGGACGGGTTCATGACCTTACTCTAGGGCAGACAACGACTCGGGGTTCGGGTCAGTTATTTATGAGTCTTCCTGCTGATGAAACTGTTCAGATGTCGTTCTCGATGCCTGATGGCCGGGTGATTAATAAGGATTTTAGAACTAGCGAGCTTTTGCGCGGATCGGCATTGTTCGTGTATGATCCGGTTTCAGAAGATGTTATTGTGGACGTTAGCCAGAGGGGCGGACGCGGGGCAGGGCGCCGCGGGATGGGTGGCCGTGGTCCGGGGCGCGGTGGTGAAGGCGGCCCGCGTCGGGGACCGGGTGAAGGGGGACAGGCTCAGCAGGAGGGTGGGGCGACAAATCTGACTGGAGCGCCTACGGTTTCTGCGCCGTAATAACGGATTAATTTAACAAGACATGGCGTGCTGATGGATGACGGGAGTTGTTCGCTGGCACGCCTTTTTTTGTGGGATGTGATCTGTAAGGTCTTGTGGGGAGATGATGGAGATGAAAATTGGGTGCGAAGTTTCATAGAAGTGAGCTGTGTTATGTGGCGTGAAAACGGTTTTTAGTTTTAAAGAGTTAGCGACGCGCTTAGATGGGCGGCATACTGCGGCGACTATCGGCGTGTTTGATGGTGTTCACCTGGGGCACCAGGTTTTGATTCGCCGGACCGTAGGTTTGGCGCGGAAGAGTGATTGTCTGGCTGTGGCGATTACTTTTGCGAATCATCCGCTGAGCGTGCTGGCACCGCCGTATTGTCCGATGAGTTTGTTAACGGCTGAAGCAAAGGCTGAACTTCTTTGTGAGGCCGGGATCGATATCGTGCTGATGCTGGAGTTTACGGCGGATATGGCTAAGACGCCGCCGGATGTTTTTGTCAGGCGCGACCTGGTTGGGCTGGGCCGGGTGCGGCATTTTGTGTGTGGCTATGATTTCAGTTTTGGGGCCGGCGGGGCGGGGACGGCGGAACTTTTGGAAGGTTACGGGCGGGAACTGGGGTTTACTGTTGATCGGGAAGACCCGGTGATGGTGGACAATGGATCTGTTAAGAGCACTCGCATCCGGGACCTGCTGAGTATTGGTAAGGTGAAGAAGGCGAGCGAGCTTTTAACGCGGCCTCACCGCGTGCCGGGAAGGGTCGTTACGGGGTTTCAGCGAGGGCGGCAAATTGGGTTTCCTACGGCTAATCTGCAGCCGCCGGATCATTACCAGTGGCCGGGGATTGGGGTGTATGTATGCGGGGCGCGGATTGATCCGTTGGCGGCGGGTGTGGCACAGGAAGAGGCGGACGATCAGAAGATGTGGCCTGCAATGGTTAATGTGGGGAGCAACCCGACTTTTGGTAATGAGAAGACGACTATGGAAGCTCATCTGATTGGCTTTTCCGGGGAACTGACAGGTCGCGCCGTGACGCTATATTTCCTTGATCGCCTACGGGATGAAATGAAGTTTTCGGGAGTGGATGCCTTGGTGGAGCAACTTAAACAGGACGAAATTGCGGCGTTGCAGCGATGGGATGAGCTGGTGGGTAAGGTTGTTAACCGGGGGACAAACTTAGTTTAGTTTGAACGGCTGGGCGTTTTTCGGGTCGATGAAGATTTGCTGCTGGATGACGACTTGCTGTTGTTTGAGCTTCGGCTGCTTGAGGATTTGTTCGCGCTGGTGCTTTTTGTAGTGCTCCTGGTATTGGACCCACCTCCGCCGGATCGTGGGGCGGAGGAGCTGCTTGAAGAAGAACGGGCCGGCGCGATCAGTTCTGAAATGCCGGGGCCGGTGTAAGGGCTGTCTGAGATGCCTTCAAAGCGACCGGTCAGGACTTCTGTGGTGCTTGTGGGGCGGTCGGGCCATGTTGCGAGTATGCGAAAAGCACCGGAATCGTCTGTCCATTCGGGAACAAGGTCTGGAGGGTCCACGCCTGCGATTCTTTGCTGGATATTATCGGGTAGAGCCTGGCGTTTCGTGAGGGCGAGCATTTCGCGGGTGGTGGTGGTTCCGCCGGGGAAATAGATGATTTCGGCGTGATCATCAACGGTGGCGACAATCAGGCGTCCAAGTTCAGGTTTTTCAGCGATGGGGGACATGTGTTTGATTTCGCGGAAATTCTCTTTTTTGCGCCACTCGGTAAATGATTCGATGCCGTCGGAAAGGAGAACTGCGAAGTCCGGGGAAAGATAAGGGAGCCCTTCGCGAGGAAGTTCGCGTAGAAGTATGGGGAAAAGGCTGGAGTGGCCTTGGGATACGGTCTGTATGGTATCACTGCTGATGGAGTCGTTGGTGGTGTAGGATATGACCCAGTCCTGCTGTTCCTTTGGGGCAAAAATTTCTATGAGATAGGCGCGTTGGCGCGGGACGCTCATGTAACAGAAAGCCGCACCGTCTTCGGCGACGAATGATTCGCAGGCAAACCAGTCCTCGTTAATCCAGGTCAAGTTTGCGGGGGCCGGTTTGATTTGGGGGAGTTCCGCCGTTACTGACGCGGTGTTGCTTCTGGGTGGATAAACTTTCATCCGGATTCGCCCGATGAATCCTGCTGCGTCCCACTCTACATTGGCGGCGTGGTTGCCCTCGGGACTTTCCAGTGGGGATTCCAATAACATCTGCGGTGCCGCGTGAGACGCCCGGGGCTGCATTTCGAGGAATACCAGCAGGGTTAATAGCGGCAAAATGAACGGAGATCTAAACAGGAAACCGGGGTGTGTGTGTGCGGGGGGCTTAACAGCGATTGCCGGGAACTTCATTGGGGGACTTGGACTTCTCCTGGGTACTGTGGACGATTAGACCGAGCAGGGGTTACTGCTGGCTGCCGGACTCGGATTGTTTTACGACTACTTCATGGGTCAGGGGGTCGCCGACGAAAATGAATTGGTCATTCGTGACAGTAGGGGTTGTAATCGTGTCACCTGCTCCGGGGCGGGGCAAGGTGCCTAGAGAGAACACTTGATAGGACTGGGGCATGATGTCGTGAAAATCATATTGGGCCCGGCGGTTCATGCCGGGGGTGTGAGGCTCGAGGATGTCGCCATTTTTTCCGCGAATGCGCAAGGTGGCGGGGAAATTTATGAGCTCGCCTTCATCTGAAACGGCTTTGATTGTCACGATGGCGTCATTTTGCAATTGGATGATCCCAAAGCTGGATGCGGGGGGGCGGACGAAGCGGTTTTCGATGACGTAGGCGCTCTCGAGCATTCCGTTGTCAATGGGAAGGCCGCGCATGGCGTTTTCTTTTATGGCGGCAATGCGAGCCTGAACCTGTTCGCGGGCTTGGCGTCTGGAGACGGCCATGCTGTTTGGGCCCGGTTCGGTGGGGGCTACGGTTTCGGCAGGATCATAGATCATGGCAAAATTGCCTGGCTGCATCTTCAGGGTGAAACTGCCTTCACCGTCGAGGGCGGTGGCGGCTTCCGTCATGCTTTTGGCATGGGCAAGAGGATTATTATGAGGGATCTCGTTAAGACGGTTCTGATAAATAAAGTAGACAATCCCCTGACTGGCGGTGGTGCCATCTGAGTGGACAAGGATTCCGTTGACGGTGGTAGCTTCTGGTGCCCGGGCGATGTCTTCATAACTGACCGGGGATGTGGTCTGGGACGCCTCGGTGGCTGGTTCCTGGGCCCAGGCGTGGGAATTGACCAAGAGAAATGCAGCGGCCAGCAAAGGAATGAAGGTGTAACGAACTGATTTCATTAAGTGAAGCTCCCAGGATACTTCTTATGCACAGTGATTTTGTGACACCAGGAAGGGCGTCGGAGTTCACTGGCGAGGCAATTAATGGCTGTTGGCTGTTGGGTAATTCTAGTTATCACCGGTTTCGATATTAGCCCCTGCTTCTTTGAATGCTCGAAAGCCTCCGTCGATGGAGTAGACATTCTGATACCCCATTTTCTGAAGGTTGTCTGCGGCGAGAGCTGAGCGGTATCCGCCGCCGCAGTAGAGGTGCAACTCGACGGTTTTATCGGGGAAAGTTTTTTCGATATCACGTTCGATGACGCCTTTGCCAAGATGGACGGCGCCCTTGACATGACCCTGACGAAATTCGTCGTCTTCCCGGACGTCGACCAGGCGGGAGGCGGGATTGTCCTGAAGGCGCCGGGTGGCTTCATCGATGGATTCTTCCTGGATTCGGCTTTTGGCGTCGTTTACAATTTTGAGAAATTCGTCATTGTGCTGCATGGGGAAGCTCCTTTTTATCTTAGGTTTTGAAGGCGGTAATCACCTTCGGGGAATTCCATGGTGACACACATCTCCGCGATGCGGGAGGCAATGCGCGGCGAGAGCTGTTGTTTTAGTTCTGGCAAGGTGCGATTGGTGGTGATGATTGTGGCAGCGTCGTCTTCGTATCGGCGATTGATAAGGACATAGAGGCGATCGATGACGTATTCGCTGGTGCGTTCCGCACCGAGATCGTCGAGGACGAGGAGGTCGACGCGGCGGGCGGCATCAAACAGGTCGGCTTCGCTTTCTTCTGCGCCGACTTCCATGCGGCGGCGCAGTTCAAGAAAGAGTTCCGGCACGTTCCAGTACATCCCGCTGTAGCCCTTTGTGATGGCTTCTTTCAGAATGGCCACGGCGAGGTGAGTTTTGCCGGTGCCTTCACGGCCAGTCATCAGCAGACCCTTGCCGGGACTATCGTGGTTATTACCACGAAAAGTTTTCAGAAAGCCTTTTGCTCCTGCCAGGATTTCTTTCTGGCGCTGGTTTTTTGCGGTGAAGCCGGACAGATTTTTGTTAGTAAACTTTCGGGGGATTTTTGCGAGTTTGTAGCGAACCTGGTTTCGGCGGTCAATGAGACACTGGCACGGCGCGGCTCCATCGTCATGGAGTATATAGCCGGCCCCGCCACAGCTTTTGCAAACGGCGGACTCACTGGCGGGTTTATTCGGCTGGCTGGTGGATGCCGAGGCTTTTCGTGTCATTAAAGGATGGCCTTAAAACTTGATACTGTCATTGTCATTACCGGTGAAGAGTGGGGTTTGTGCGGAAAGGGGTTCTGCTTCGGTTTTCTTGCGTCGCCGGACGAGATCCTGGATTACCCAGCGAAGGGAGTGAATTTCGTTTTTTCGTGCACGGGAAAAGGCGGAGCGGATTTCGTCCATGTTAAACTTTTGCGGGAGCATACGGAGTTCGTCAAGAATGAAGGCGTTCATCCTCAGCCCGACGACGTCAAAGTAAAGATCGATGACTGCTTTCAGATCTGGGTCGTTGGAAGGAAGATCGTCTTCTTCCGGTGAGAGGGCTTCGCAGTCGTCATGGTATCGGAAGTATTCTCCTGATTCAGAGAATAAGAGGGGTTCGGCACGGCGGATTTCTTCCGGAGAGATTGGAGTTTGGAGGGGTGTAACGATTCGAAAAAGAGCAGCTTCTTCGTCGTTATCTGGAAGAAAAAATGCGAGTGCCTTGACCTTTCGAAGGGTGGTTGCAGCTTTGCGTGTTTTATCGGATGGCAGACCACTCAGTCGTTCCAGCTCCTGAAGGGAAATTTCCACCGTGCCCGGCGCGGAATTGCGTTCGCAGTCGAGTTCCACAATTTTTTTAAAAAGAAGCCAGCCGTGGACGCCTCGACATTTTTCTGTCAGAAGCTGAGGAAGACCGCTATGCTCCAGCCATTTGGGGGACCAGGTGCGGTTTTCTCGCCGGGTCATGAGCGGGCCTCATGGGTGTATAAGTTAAAGAAATAATCCTCCAGGGCGCGCTGCATGAAGATGGCTGATTGTGCTAGGGGGATGCCGCCGGATTGATTACCATATTCCAAAACTTGCACGCCATGCTGGCGAGCCTGGTCAGTTGCGGCGGGGTCGGCGACGGCGCATACAATGAGGGCCTCGGCCCCGGCATCTCGGGCCATGGTCGCCATGATCCAGGGGGCTTTCCCGTAAAAACTGGTTTGATCGAAACGGCCTTCGTCCGTAATAAGCAGGGTGCCGGGTTTAATGGAACTGGAGATTCCGGTAAGTTTCGCTATGGTTTGGGCTCCGGGCACGATTTCCCCGCCGAGAGCAGCGATGGCGAAGCCGATGCCGCCTGCGGCACCTGCTCCTTTGAGATCATGTAAGGTGATACCGACGGTGCATTCGATTCGTTGGCTCCAGCACGTCATCCATGCCTCGAGTTGCAAAACCTGTTCCGGAGAAGCTCCTTTTTGAGGGGCGAAGGCTTGGGCTGCGCCGTTGGGACCCAGCAGTGGACTATCCACATCGACACAGGCTATGAGTTTGCAATCGCCGAGGTATTGTCGCAAGGCTTGGATGTCGGGTGCAGCGCATTCGGCGAGATCTGTGGCTTTGCGGATGTCGCAGTTGTGAACTCTTCGGGCATGGCAGGCCATCTTCCAAAGAAAACCGACTCCGCCATCGCAGGTGGCACTGCCGCCCAACCCGATAATAATTGTTTTGGCACCCCGATTGAGAGCCGCTTCCACCAGATCGGCCAATCCAGCACTGCTACTCATCATAATATTGCGCCGAGGGGGAGCGGTGATGCGCATGCCCAGACACGCGGCTGATTCTATATAAGCTGTATGGTTCTGACTTTCGTACTCGAATGACGCGGTTATCAGATCGCCTAATGGAGCGGCGCATTGAACCGAAACGGTCTCTGTCGATAAGACATGACGTATTGATTCCAGGAAGCCATCTCCGCCGTCGCTGATGATGAATCCCTTAAAATCGACCCGGTCAGCGACAGCTCGTTTGATTGCTTCCAGGCACTCGGAGGCCGTCAAGATTTCCTTGATGGGGTTGGCAGCGCACACGATAGAGCGGGGCATTTGGGCGGATTGTGAACTCATGGGTGAAGCTATGGGGCAGGGGAGGACGTATGTCCAAGGGATTTTAAGTGGAGGTATCCCTGGTGTTTGCCATGTCCTTTGCTGAGAAGTAAATGATTCAGCGGATAAGGGATATACAATCGTAACGTATGGCAATCACACCGGAAGAAATAATCAGGAGCGATCGCTGGCTTGATCGGCGCGGGCCCGATGAGCACGTAGTGGTGTCGAGTCGTGCGCGATATGCGCGGAACTTGCCGAAAGTGGCTTTTCCGATGCGAGCCCGGATGGAAGAGCTGAGCAGCATTGTTGAGCGTGTTGGATCGGCTGTCCGAGAGGTGGATGCATTTCAGAATGGGTTGACCTTTAGCCTGTCGGAGATGCCGTCATCTTACAGGCATTTTCTTAAAGAAAACCATTTGATTTCCAGTGAAATGGAAAAGGGCGGGCCGTACCGTCTGATCTTCTTAAATGAAGATCTGACCATGGCTATCATGGTGAATGAGGAAGATCACCTGCGCCTGTTTGCGCTGGAGCCCGGGTTTCAACTGACGCAGGTGTTAAACAACCTGTTTTCGCTGGAACAGGCGCTGGAGAATCATTTGGAGTTTGCGTATTCTCAGAAGTATGGATTTTTGACGGCCTGTCCCACAAATACGGGTACAGGTTTACGGGCGAGTGTGATGCTGCACTTGCCGGCCTTGGCATACAGTCGTCAACTGGCGGAAATGGTAAAGCTGCTGCCGCACAATGGTTTGACGATTCGCGGGCCTTACGGGGAGAACAGCGAAAATTTTGGCGATCTGTTCCAGGTGAGTAATGAAGTAACCCTGGGGCGGGACGAGACTGAGATTGTGGAAACGCTTAGCACGATTGTGGAGCGCATCATCGCGGCGGAAGAAGAAGCCCGGCGCGATGTGATTGATTCGCAGTTGTTAGACCTGGAAGACAAAGTCTGGCGGGCGTGGGGGGTATTAACCAATGCTCGAATCATTACGGGTCAGGAAGCCATCCAAAACCTCAGTCATTTGAGGGCCGGGGTGGATCGGGGAATTTTAGCCGGACTGAGCCATGGTGAGCTGAACCGGCTTCTGATCCAGGTACAGCGGGGGCATGTGCAGGTCAGGCATGGTGGAGAAGGGGAGCAGTCTGATCGCGATGAGGCCCGTGCGCGGTATTTACGTAATCGGTTAAGCTCTTTGTAGCTTTCGGCGACCGTCAGGGTCGGCGGCTTTTCCAAAAGCCAAAAATGAAAATTCCCAAAGCGATGGCACCCAGAAGAATGCCGATAATTTCCGGCAGGTGAATGCCGTCTGTCTCACGGTCTGCGATTTCGCCCGTTGCGTTTTGGGTGGTTTCCGATTGTCCGGTTTCTGCGGTAGCGCCTGGTGTGGCGCTGCGGGCCTGACGGGAAGGCCGGGGGGTGGGGCGGGAAATGGAAGGAGTTTCCGCGTGGGCGGTTGCCGTTGATCCCGCTGCACGCTCTTCTTTTTTTTGACGCTCGCTTTCATAGACGTTCAGCATTTTGATGAAGGAACGTTTCTGGACGTCAGGCTTCTCAGCGACGATGGCGATAAGTTCCTCGGCGGACAGGTTGTTAAAGTTTTGTCGAGCCTGTTCCGGAAGCTGAAAATCCAAACGCTGCAGCTCAGCAATTTTTTGATCTGTGTCGACGGCAGGGTTGTTTAGGATACGCTCAGCAATACGGGCGCTTACTGAACCTTCGTAAACGGTATTTCCGTCTTTGTCCGTGACTTTTACGCGGGCGTAAGGGCCAGCCGCGCCGTCCTGTTCGACGGTTATATTATGGTTGGTTCCAGAGAGTTCAGTGCGAGGGACGTCGGCTACGCCGGCGCTTTGATCAGGATAAAAAGTACGGGCAAATTCCTGGGCTACGCGATTATTAAGGGCCTCAAACATCTGGGCGTCTTGAAGAATTTGTTGTGGCGGGGAGCCGGATTGGATGGCCGCTTCCAGAAAATCCGATGCTACCAGGACCGCTTCTCCACCAGCGGATGGAAAGACCACGGAAACGTCTTCGTACTGGCTGCTGGGGGCATAGGTGAATTCACCGAGATCACCGACGGACGGAACGGGTGTGGCATTGGGATCTGGGGGCGTCTGGAGTTGCTGGGGCGGCGGGCCGCCGGGGGGCAACGGTCCAGACTGAAGGATGTTATCAGTTGGAGCTTCGGCGGGCGGAGGTCCAGGGGGTTGTCCATGAGCCGGATTTATCAGAAGTGTGATAGAAACTGTTGCGATGGCGAAGCTATTCAAAAACGGGGACTTCATGCCGAAACTCGTCCTTTGATTTATCTAAATAACAAAAATAACCACAGGATGCGGTTCATTCACAGAGGCCGTATCCTGTGGTTCATAAGGGTGATAAGTCACCTTGTGGCCTAAGGGCCTAGTTAAAGTTCGCGTAGTTTACCGTCAGCGTGTAGGTCCAGCGGTCGGATTCAAAATCAAACAGCCAATGGCGGGACCACTGGTGGGTGTAGGCTTCGTTATAGCCATACCAGAAATCTCTCCACTGCCAATCTGTATTCCAAACCTGCCAGTCGCCCATATCATAAACACAGGAGATGGACCAGCCGTCGGAACGAACCAGATAATACTGGGTCGGGTCAAAAATGGTGTAAGCAGAGGTAGGCGTTGGTGTCATGCCAACGGCGGCCAGGCAGAGCAAGCCTGCGCCTGCGCGTACGAGATTCTTCATTGATGCTTCCTTTCGGGACAATATTGGTAAAATCTGACTAATGGGATGCTTAGTTGTTCAAAAAAATTGCATATCAGACTTCCAGAAGTGCCTATTGGCAAGTTTCGGCCCAAGCAAGAAAGAAATCGTTAGTGGATTACGGATATGTAAGCCTGTCAGGCTAACAGTCCATTCGGTGACTTTGTTGCAGGTTTGGGTTTAAGTGTAAATGATTATGATGTTAACAATTCGGAGGGTCTGGCCCTTTATTTGCCTTGAAATTAGGCTGCTGGTGGGATTGTTGGGTAGTTGAGATTGTGACAGGCAGCGGGCTATGAGTTCAGATATTGAACATCTAAATAAGACTGCATGCAGTCAGGCCGTGGATCTGATGGATTCGTTCAATCCTATGCATCGGCAGATGGCAGGCAGTATGGAGCAGATGGCTGACGCGGTGGTCAACCATTTATACCGTACGTTACGGGATAATGAGACAGGCCGTCCTCAGTGTTCTTTAGTGCGGCTTTTTCGGAGTTGCTCAGTAAGTCAGCTTCCGGAGGAAGCTTTGACGAGACTCCCGGAAAATACGAAGTCTCATGAACGGGCTATGACATTGCTGGCGACTCGGGGAAAAGACGCCAGATGGAATTCTCGCCACACCTCGGTGAAACATAAGGCAATTTCCATGCGCCCGGAGATTATCCGGGGTAATGCGCCATTGCTGGCTAATTTACTGGAGGCCATGGGAATAGATTTCGAGAATCCATCGTTACCAAAAGAGGGGCCGGAAAAAGGTATATGTCCGCCTCTCGATCTTCTGCATGCGAATGATGCAATGACCAATCCTTTGTTTCCGGATAAAACTAATTTCGTCAGGCCGTACGATATCAAAAGCGTGGTCGGTTTTGGGAACTGGCTGTCATCCAGGCACTTTTTTACGGTTTTTCTTTTCTTTAACGTGCATGTGAAAGAAGAGTGTGCAGCCGTTTTTAACGGGATGGAGAGAACTGTTTATCACCTTTTGCATCCATATGAGTGTGATCGAAAGATTTTTACCGACAGTTAGCTGTTGGAAGGTTAGACGCTGCCGGGCCGGGAATTTTTGGCTCAGAATTTGTAGCAGGCAGCGAGATCATAAAGGGTTTTCCCTCTGACTGACAACATGCGAGTACTAGTGGCCGGTGGCGCCGGTTATATTGGCAGTGTGACGGTTGAGCATCTTGTGGAGGATGGTCACGAAGTGACGGTGGCGGATAATCTTTCGCGCGGACACCGAGCGGCTGTTCATCCATCGGCCAGGTTTGAAGAGCTAGATCTTGCAGATGCGTCTGCATTGGATCGGGTTTTTCGGCAAAGGCAGTTTGATGCTGTTATGCATTTTTGCGCCAGTAGCCTGGTGGGGGAGTCTGTCCAGGAGCCGATCGGTTATTACAGGAATAATATTTCCAATGGCCTGAACCTGGTTGAGGCTTCGGTGCGTCACAGGGTGAAGCAGTTTGTGTTTTCTTCGACGGCTGCGATTTTTGGTGAGCCGGAAACGCAGCCAATTTCCGAGGAAACTCCGACGGTACCGCTTAATCCGTATGGCCGCTCGAAGCTGTATTTTGAAAATGTTCTGCGGGATGCGGATTTGGCCTACGGGCTGAAAAGCGTTTGTTTGCGTTATTTTAATGCGGCAGGAGCGACTGAGGAGCGCGGGGAGGATCACCGACCGGAATCGCATCTAATTCCGCTGGTGATTGATGCTGCGCGCGGGCGGCGGGACAACATTACGGTTTTTGGTACGGATTATCCGACAGTGGATGGCACTTGTATCAGGGATTATATCCATGTGTCTGATCTGGCTCAGGCTCATATTCTCGCGGTTATGTGGATTGCCGAATCGGGGCGGAGCGATGCGTTTAACCTTGGAAACGGCAAAGGGTTTTCGGTGCGGCAGGTTATTGACACTGTGGAGCGGGTTACTGGCCTGTCTGTGCCGGTGGTTGAAGGGCCGCGCAGAGCTGGAGATCCGGCTGTGCTGATTGCCTCTTCCGAAAGGATTCGGCGGGAATTGGGCTGGAATCCAAAGTTTCGGGAGTTGGAAGATATTGTAAAGTCAGCCTGGAACTGGTTTCAGAAGCATCCGGATGGGTATGGACAATAGTCAGTGTGAGGGCTTAGCGATGATCGCAGAGTTATAATTTTACGCTATATGTACGATTAAAGAGATGGAAATGCTTGCAGTTATTGTCACACATCGCAATGCATAAGGAAGAATGCTGGATCAAGTGACAAAGCGTTTTTCAGAACCAAAAGTCTGTGGCGTTGTCACAGATAACGCCGGCGTGGCGAAAAGGATAGTAAGCCCCCTTTGAAGAGCATGAGTTCCTGCCCGCTAATTAAACAACGTTTAGTAAGTATTTTAGGAGAAAAAATAAATGCCCACACTTAAAGATGCTCCGAGTTCTGGGGCGCCCAAGGGCTACCGTGACCCCATTAACATCGGGGAGGTGGAAGATGACGAAAGGCCAGATTGGCTTGGAAGCTTAGCTTTCATTGGAGTTCACGTGGCGTGTCTACTGGTGTTTCATGTAGGCTTCAGCTGGGCCGCATTTGGTATGATGGTCTTTACATACGTTGCCCGTATGTTCGGTATCACGGGTGCTTTTCACCGATATTTCAGCCACAGGACATATAAGACCAGTCGGGTGTTTCAGTTCTTGCTGGGCTGGCTGGGAACATCTGCGGCGCAACAGGGGCCTCTTTGGTGGGCTGCCCATCACCGTCACCACCACCGGCATAGTGACCAGGAGGAAGATATCCATTCTCCGATCCAAAAGGGTTTTTGGTGGAGCCACGTGGGGTGGGTTGTTTGTAAGAAGTATGAAAAAACCAACACCAAGGCCATCCCGGACTTCGCCAAGTTTCCGGAACTTCGCTTTCTGAACAACTTCCATATTATCCCGCCAATCGTTCTGGCACTGGTTGTTTATGGTGTTGGCGCGCTGTGTGAGCGGTTTGCTCCGGGACTGGGAACGAATGGCTTGCAGATGCTGGTTTGGGGTTTCTTTATAAGCACAACTTTGCTGTATCATTGGACTTTTGGTATTAATTCTATCGCCCATGTGTATGGTAATCGGCGATTCGATACGTCTGATCACAGCCGGAACAACTGGTGGCTGGCCATCATGACACTGGGTGAGGGATGGCATAACAACCATCATAAGTGCCCGTACAGTGAGCGGCAGGGGATGTATTGGTGGGAGATTGACGTATCTCACTACATCTTGGTTGGTCTTAGCAAGCTAGGCCTGGTGTGGGATCTTCAGTCTCACCCTGACCATCTTTATGAAGAAGCTGAGAAGAAGAAGGCCGCTTAAGAAAATTCTCGCACTATAAGAGTGTTAGAGGCGGACAACGACTGTAACAGGTTGTTGTCCGCTTTACTATTTCAAGGAGATCCATCCATGTCTGCCACTGGCGAAATTACTGTTCCTGAGGGTTTTCAATTCGGTACCGCTGCCGCTCACATTAAGTATCCGGACCGGAAAGACGTTGGGTTCATAGTTTCTAATAATCCGGCTTCCTGCGGTGCGGTGTTCACACAGAATCGCTTTTGTGCGGCACCAGTGGTTTTTTCGCGGGACATGATGGAGAGCTCGGCTGGGATCATTTCGGGGGTGATCGTGAACAGCGGCTGTGCCAATGCCGCAACGGGGGAGCAGGGTATGGATCATGCTGCCCAGATGGCTCATTTGGCTTCAGAAGCTATCGGTCATGGGGGCGCTTTTCTGGTGTGTTCCACCGGAACAATCGGCGTGCAGTTGCCAATGGAAAAGATCGAAGCGGGAATTCAAACGGCCGCGGATATGCGGGGGGAGACCTCGGCGGAATTTGTCGCCTTTGCGGAGTCAATCATGACGACTGACACTGTGCGCAAGGTGGCCGGCGCTTCGATTGAATTTAACGGGCAAAAGGCTACAATTGCGGGCTGTGCGAAGGGTAGCGGGATGATTCATCCTAACATGGCTACGCTGCTGGCGTTTGTTATCACGGATGTTGCGATCGATCCATATCTTCTTCAGCAGGTTTTTGCACGGGTGAACGACCGTACTCTGAATTGTATAACTGTAGACGGCGACACGAGCACGAATGACACTGCTATCATCTTGGCCAATGGCGCTGCCGGGTTGCAGGTGGATGAAGACAGCGAAGTGCTGGTGCGGTTTGAGGCCGCCTTGCTTGAGGTTATGACGGACCTGGCTCAGCAGCTTGCCCGGGACGGTGAGGGTGCAACGCATCTTGTGGAGATTACGGTTGATAGTGCCAGGAGTTTCGAAGAGGGGCGACAGGCGGCGATGGCGGTAGCAAAGTCTCCCTTGGTAAAGACGGCTATTTATGGCAAAGATGCAAACTGGGGGCGTATTGCGTGTGCGCTGGGTTATTCCGGGGTGGAGTTTGATGCGGCGAAGGTGGATATTGCACTGGGCGATCTAAGGCTGATGGAGAATGGAACTCCTGTGGATTTCAGCGAGGAGCGAGCCTTGGAGATTCTGGGTGAAGAGAAGATTATTATCACCGCGGATCTGAAGCAGGGAAAAGAGTCTGCGACGGTGTGGACTTGTGATTTTACGGAAAAGTATATTGAGATTAATGGAGCTTATCGAACGTGAATCGGGGGCGCGTTAGGCAACTCGCTTCAAAATCATTTTGTTGGATGAGCGTCATCGCTGATGTTTGTACTCGTGAGCTTGATTACTTGCGCCCTTTTTTAGCGCGGCCCCTGGCTTGGAAGCCGGGTTGTTTTGGACGACGGGCTTTGTGACGGCCTTCTTTTTCGATGCGGCGGCGGTCGAGGGCTGCGGTTTTTTCGGCGGACCCTTCGGGAATAATCTTTTCGACCATTTGGAAGTTCAGTTCCACAGTCGCCACGGAAGCGCTTTCTACCTGGATCACGACACGGTCGCCCAGCTTATAGACGCGGCCACTGTCTCTGCCAAACAGTCGCATGTGTTCGGTGTCGAATTCGTAATAGTCGTCTTTCAGACTGGAGATATGGACCAGGCCTTCTACGGGGATATCGTCCAGTTCCACAAAGAACCCAAAATTTGTGACGGCGGTGATCATGCCATGGAAGGTATCACCCAAGAATTTGCGCATGTATTCGATGGCTTTGGTGGCGATGGCTTCCCGCTCGATTTCCTCTGCGCGACGTTCGCGTTCGCTTGAATGGCGGGTCCATTGGGGGAGGCGTTGCTCCCAGTGGCGAAGTCGATCTGGTGGCATGGGAACGACTTTTGATCCACCTTCGGTGCGTATGGGTTCGTCATCGTGCCCGACGCCAAACATTGGTGGACGATACTTGCCTTTCGCCGGAGCACCATTGGCGAGGGTTTCCCGGATCAGGCGGTGGACCAGCAGATCGGGGTAGCGGCGGATAGGTGATGTGAAGTGCGTATAGCAGGCGCTGCCGAGACCATAGTGGCCAAGGTTTTCGTCCAGGTAGCGTGCGCGCATCATGGATCGCAGGATCAGCCGGCGGGCGATAGACCCTGCAGGGGAAGCTGAGGTTTTCTGGATGGCTTTCTGTATGGCGAAGGAATCGATATCTTTTCGACCGGGAAAGCGGACGCCGAGATGAGCCAGTACGGGCTGGAGCTGACGAAGTTTATCGAGATCCGGGTCTTCGTGGACGCGAAAAACTGCCGGCACTCGCAGGTTGTAAAGGTGTGTGGCCACCACTTCATTGGCAATGAGCATGCACTCTTCAATAACACGGTGGGCTTCCATGCGGCTGCGGCGAGTGACAAGCTTTACTCGTCCTTCATCGTCAAAGAGAATTTCCGTTTCTGGAACGTCAAGATCAAGGGCTCCGCGACGGAGACGCATGTCGGTCAGGATTTTTCGCAGTGCATAGAGATATTCCAGGTCGGGGATTATGTCGCCGAGCTTTTTAGCCAGCGCTGGTTCGGCTTTGCCGTCCATGAGCTGCTGGACTTCTTCGTAAATCAGGCGATGGCGGCTACGGATGATTCCCTCATGGACGGAATAATTATGGACACGGCCTTCGTCGTCGATGTCCATCAGGCAACTGATTGTGAGGCGGTCTTCATCGGGACGTAACGAACAGATGCCGTTGCTGAGTTTTTCAGGCAACATGGGGATCACGCGGTCGACTGGATAAATACTGGTGCCGCGCTCCAGGGCTTCGATGTCGAGTATGGAGTTTTCGGTCACATAGTGAGAAACATCCGCGATGTGGACGCCGAGGCGGTAGCGCCCGTTAGGAAGCTGTTCGATGCTGATGGCATCGTCAAAATCTTTGGCTGTGGGGCCATCCATTGTGAAGGTGGCGATGTCTCGAAAATCGGTGCGCCGGTGGATTTCTTCCTGCGGGATGGTGTCGGGAATGGTTTCAGCGGCTTTTAAAACTTCGGGCGGAAATTCAGGTTCGATCCCCGCGGCTCGGACGATTAAGGTGACGTCGATGCCTTTATCGTCCGGGTAACCTATGACTTCGACCACTTTACCAATCAGGGGTTCGCTGGGACCGGTCCACACGGTTATTTCAACCATGACGTATGCCCCTTCTTCCACTTTCAGCTTTGCGGGAGGCTGTGGGACCGAGATGGTGCGGCCTATGGTGGTATCATGAGGCAGGACTGTGCCGCCGCGGCGATTGGGGAGATAGACACCGGCTATGCGGCTGTTGGCGCGCTCGATGACATCGGCAATGCGCCCTTCGCGTCGCATGGCGGCAAATTGTACACCGGCGGGACGTGAGGGCAGTAAACGAACATGGACGCGGTCACCGTTCAGGGCTTCTCCCAAACCTTTGCGGGAGACGTAAATGTCGCCAATTTCATCGGCTTCCGGCGAACCAATATCAGGTATGACGAATCCGAAACCCTTACGGGTAATGACGAGTTTGCCTTCGATGACTTTTGTAGCGCTTCCGGAGACGTAGCTGTGGCCTCGCAACCGGGCGCTGTCGCCTTCGGCTTCCAGTTCCTTAAGAATCCGCCGTACGGAGCGGCGCTCCTGTGGCGACAGACCGAGCATACGCACGATGTCTGTCAGTTTGAGAACGCGGGTACCGCTTTGCTTTAGCAGCTTTCGGATTTCGTTTTTAAGTTCGTTCAGACGAGTTGTCTCCCATGTTGATAGGGCGATAAAGGGCGAAACTTATGCCAGTATCAACAGGCATCTGATGGCGAATGAAAATTGTGGGCTGTAATCAAATCAGGGGTTTATCCGTCTCATGTGCCATCGACCATCGCCTTCGAACTGATATAGAAAGCGATCATGAAGGCGAAACTCTCCGTTAATCCAGAATTCCATGCGGGTTGGATGCAGAAGATAGCCTCCCCAGAAGGATGGACGGGGCACGGGCTGATCCTCGTATTTTTTCTCGAGGTCCGCGACCCGGGATAATAATTCTTCACGGCTGCGCAGAGGCTGACTCTGGTCGGAGGCCCAGGCTCCGATCTGGCTGAGCCGGGGACGTGAACTGAAATATGAATCGGAATCTCGTGGATGGATTTTCGAAATGGTGCCTTCAATGCGTATCTGTTGGTTAACTTCCGGCCAATAAAAGCAAAGGGCCGCACGGGGGTTTTCTTCCAATTCGCGGCTTTTCCGGCTGTGGTAGTTTGTGAAAAAAATGAATCCTTCTTCGCTGAAGTCCTTTAAAAGCACAATTCGGGAAGAGGGGTAACCATCTTTGGTGCAGGTGGACAAAGTCATGGCGGTGTAGTCGGACTTTACCGTTTCCCGCGCCAGTCGAAATACCTGACGAAATCTCTCGATGGGATTTTCATGGTGTGCTGTCTGGTGGGTTTCGCTCACTTCTCTTTTCTCTCCATCAGGAAATGGACATACCGGTCTAGCAAGTTATCTGGGGCTTCACCGCGGATGTAGATACGTTCGAAATCTAGGGTGATCTGAGTGACTGCATGGAATGGATCGACTTCTTTTTGCTCGACGATGGGGCGAATTCCTTCGGACAGACGCTCGAAAAAACGGGCACTTTCAAAGGCCGGCTGAAGGCGTAGATGGCTGGCGATAACAGACTCGTAATCTTTCCAGAGTGGAAGAGAGCGGAACTGCTGGATTGAATCATAGTATTCGGCCTGCATTGCCGGCGTGTAAAGGGGAACGCTTGGAGGGGTGGTCATGGATCGTTCGCGGAAAAAAAACTGAGCTCGCAGGCGGTGGACTTCTGGAGATGCCATGAACATCAGCCATTTGAATGCAGCGGCGCGACCGGTTTGATCGAGCTGGCTGTTAACTACCAGGCACTTTCCATAAGTCAGGTGGCGTCGGTTGACGGTTCCTTGGGGGAGGGGGGCGATCCC
>CAYUGQ010000042.1:13785-19659 GCA_964444305.1 uncultured Candidatus Sumerlaeota bacterium | reverse complement strand
TGTACGGATAATGCAGCCATGATTGCCGGGCTGGCCTATCATCACCGCCAGCTTCACCCCGGCTGCGACCTGACGCTAAACGCGCAGGCCAATCTGCCGCTGGGGCCGTTGTAAGACTCGAATCGCCCGGGCTGGCGCCTTGGTTTTGGGCGGTTATATGCGCTCCAAAACAAATCTTGCCTGATGTCAATTTTGCGTTCATTACAAAAGTGATCACATTCAAGCTGTCCGTGTTCGACTAAAATTTGCTTTGGCAAGGAGCCGACATGATGACTTTGCAATTTCACCGGCATCTATTAGCTGGCTTATTAATTTGTGCATCCGCCGCCGGGTTTTCTCAAGTGACTGAGGTGTGGCAGATCAATCAGAGTAACGCCGCCAGCACCGGGAACGAATGGCTTACCGTTTCAAACCGGGGGCACAGTATTGCGTTTATCCCGGAGACTGCTCCGCAAAACCATTATGATTTTGATATTTTGGCTTTGCTGCCCGATGAGACTCAAACAGCCCCCATCCGATTGCTGGCGGCAGCAGATGGTTCTCATGTGGCGTCCTTTAGCACCATGCCTACCTTCGATGCTTTTCGTGATCACGCGCGGATGGCTGTCAGCGCGGATGGCTATATTTACATTGTTGGGTCATCAGGGACCGTTCACCGTTATAAGCCGGATGGCTCTGGCCATCATGTCGTCATCAGCAGTCTGGTTTATCCCGCCGGCAGCGGCACCTGTCGGGCGTTTGCTGTCACGGGCAGTGAGTCTATGGGAACACTTAAATTTTTCGTTGGACGAGGAAACCGAATTTTCATCTTCGGCAACTCCCCTGGCAATCCAAGCACGACGAGTCTCCTGGGCACAATCGACACTGAAGTCCTTAATGATCTTATGGTGATTGCCGCACGGGGCAACAGGGTGTACGCCGCTTCCGTCAACTCGCCCCAGCTCCGCATGTTTGAGGTCAGCTACGGCCCCTTTAATTATACAGACCCGATCCTTTTCGGCCCGCCTCAAATTAAACAGGCTGCTGACCTTAACGGAAATGGAACCCTTATCGCGACGACGCTCGTAAACTCAATCACCGGGGATGACTGTGCCGTGGGCCAATTGGATGCGACAGGGACGGTGATGACCACCATTCCCGCTTTGCCTGATATTGACAGAAACAGTAATGGATTTTATGACGGCGGCCCCCGTGGCTTTTCTGCCTATGGAGCAACAAGCGATGTGTGTTTTAATCCGGCGGCGAATGAAATCTACGGATATCATCCCCACTCAAATCCGCTTCCCGGACAACGAGGCCCCGCTATTTACAAACTGAGTATCCCGACGTCGTCTGTTTCTGACTGGACAATGTACTGAACCATTCGTGCCGCGACGGGGTATTTCCCCTTCAATGAACATTTTATCGGCGCAGTCCATTTCTAAAACCCACGGCTTGAAACAACTTTTTGCTGACGTATCGTTTGGTATCGAAGATACGGACCGCGTTGGCCTGATCGGTGCCAACGGCAGCGGCAAGAGCACTCTTCTGAAAGTAATCGCCGGCGCTGAATTGCCTGACAGCGGTCAGGTTACCATGCGCCAGGGGTTGCGGATTGAGTATGCTCCACAAAATCCGCAGTTTGATCCGGATCATACGGTACTCGATCATATCTTTGCTACGCAGACTCAGCTTGCTGGGGTTGTCGGCGAATATGAGCTTCTCTGCCGTAAAATAGAGGTGGCTCCGACGCCGGAGCTGGAGGCCCGGCTTGGGCGCGTTATCGAAAAGATGGATGCCGCCCAGGGATGGGAACTGGAAACTCGCGCGCGGGCCGTGCTTACCCAGCTTGGCGTGACGGAGCTGGATGCGGCCATGGGGACATTGTCCGGCGGATATCGCAAGCGAATCGCCCTGGCCCGGTCGCTTCTGGCGGATGCGGATTTGCTGATCCTGGACGAACCGACAAACCACCTGGACGCAAACACGATTGCCTGGCTGGAAAATTATCTCAGCCGAATGAACGGCGCTTTGCTGTTGGTGACTCACGATCGGTATTTTCTGGATCGCGTAACCCAGCGCATCATCGAACTGGATCAGCAGCGGCTGTTTACTTATGACGGAAATTTCAGTTATTACATGGAGAAAAAAGCGGAGCAGGCCAATGCCGATGCCCGTGCAGATGAGCGGCGCTCGTCGATTCTTCGCAAAGAGCTGGAATGGCTGGGGCGAGGTGCCCGGGCGCGTCGGACGAAAGAAAAACATCGCATTGACCGGATCAAAGTTATGCAGGAGGCGGGGCCGGCTCGCCGGGCAGAGGCTCTAAGGTTTGAAACCGCCGGGCAGCGGATCGGCAACAAGATTGTCGAGCTGGACAACGTCTCGTTCAGTTATGGCGAGCGCCCCATCATTCGAAAATTCACCTATACGATTGCTCCCGGAGAGAAGCTGGGAGTGGTGGGTCCGAACGGCGCCGGCAAATCGACACTGGTCAATATCATCACGCAGAAGCTTACCCCTGACAGCGGTACGGTCGATGTGGGCACAACGATCAAATATGGCGTATTTGATCAGGAAAGCGCTGACCTAGACCCCCAGGAGCGGGCCATTGATTATGTGAAAAGGGACGGGGGCGAAGTGCTTCGCGGGGCGGACGGCTCAATGCTTTCCGCCGAGCGCATGATGGAGCGATTTAATTTTACTTCGCAGATGCTTTTTCAGCCCATCGAAAAACTTTCGGGTGGCGAGCGACGACGGCTGCACCTTGTGCGCACGTTGATGAAAAACCCGAACTTTTTGATTCTGGACGAACCCACTAACGATCTGGATATCCCGACGCTGCAGGCCCTGGAGGACTTCCTGGATGGCTTTGGCGGGTGTCTGCTTGTGGTTTCTCACGATCGCTATTTTCTGGATCGGACGGTTGAGCATCTCCTGTCGGTGGAAGGCGACGGGCTGGTTCGTCTTTATCCGGGCGGATATGATATTTATGAGCGGATGAAGTCCGAACGGGAAGCTGCAGAAGCGAGCGCGGAAAAACCGGTCGCGAAATCCGATAAGCGTCCTGCTTCTGATCAGCCTGCAACCGAGGGCGCAAGCACCGAACCGGCTCGGAAGAAGTTGTCCTATAAAGAGCAGCGGGAGCTAGCGGAGATTGACGAAAATATGCCCAAGTGGGAAGAGCGCCTTCAAGGGATCGAGAAGGAGCTTGCGCGCCCCTCTGCCGATTATGAGGAGCTGCAGAAGCTGACGGAAGAACAGGCGAAACTGCAGGGGCGGATTGATGCGGCGACGGAACGCTGGCTGGAGCTATCTGAACGAGCCTGAACTAAAACAGGGTGTCGTCGCTTTCCTCTGATTCAGGTTCCTCGGTTTCCTGAGGCTCCAGTTCTTGTAGTTCTTCTTCGGTAAGGAAGCGTAGCTGCACGCGGTGAATGCGCTGTCTGCGGAGTTCGCGCACCATGATTTCCAGCGGTGGCACAACAAGTCGATCGCCAGGCTTCGGAAACCGGCCGACTTCGCTCAGCAGGAATCCGCCTATGGTATCGGCGTCCTCGCTCTCAAGGTTCAAGCCAAGTTCATCGTTGATGTCATCCAGCGGAGTGATGCCTTCGACCATGTATTCATCGTCAGCGATTTTCTGGATTCGCGGCACTTCCTGATCGAACTCGTCCTGAACTTCGCCGACGATTTCTTCGATGATATTTTCGAAAGTGACCAGGCCGGTGCTGCTGCCGTACTCATCCACAACCATGGCCATGTGAATGCGACGGGCCTGGAATTCCTGAAGGAGGGTGTTGATCTTGGCTGTCTCGGGCACGAAGAGAACGGGGCGGGCGATGGCCGTCAGGAACTGCGCGCCGCTGGCGGGGGGCTTTTTGTTCATATCGCCGCCGGCGATCATGGGGTTGCGGCGCTCAGCAGCGGCGGCGGCCTCTTGAGGCGACATTTCCAGTTCTTTTAATTGCCAGAAGAGGTCCTTCATGTGAATGATGCCCACGACATGATCCAGCGTGGCGTCCACCAGGGGGTAGCGGCTGTGGGCGGTTCGTTCGGCTACTGCCAGATTTTCGCCCAGGGATTTCTGCAGGTCAAACACTGCCACTTCCACCCGGGGCACCATGATCTGGCGGACGGTTACGTCGGAGAAATCGAAAATGTTTTCGAGAAGATCCAGTTTGTCGCGCGTAATATGGCCGATCCGCTGACTTTCAGAAACCATCAGGCGCAGGTCTTCTTCTGAATGGCCGATTTCCTGACCGTTGGCGGACGAATGCAGGCCCACCAGGCGCAGCAACCAGTTGGCGATGGCATTCAGAGTCACGATTACCGGGTAAAGCAGGACATAGAAAAGTCGCAGCGGGTAGGATATCCATAGCGTAGTTACGACAGGACGATGGATGGCGAGGCTCTTTGGGGCCAGTTCTCCAAGCAGCACATGCAGAAAGATAATGATGCCAGTTCCGACGATAAACGCCAATACGGTTTGGGTGGAGGGACTGAGCCAATCCATTGGACCAAGGGCCGGAGCCAGAATTCGCTCCTGGATAAAGCCTGCACCTACGGCCCCGAGCATGATGGAGGAAATCGTGATGCCAAGCTGGGAGGCGCTCAGATAGGCATTGGTATGTTCCAGGATGCGGCTGGCCATCTGAGCACGGCGATTGCCCGCCTGGGCCAACTCTCCTACTGTGTTGCTCCGGACTTTAACAATGGCAAATTCTGCCGCCACGAAAAATCCGTTCAGAAGAACCAGCAGGAGGATCAGCAGAATCTGCATAACATCGCTGGCCCCGAAGGCAAATCCAGTAGTGGCCGCGGCATCGGTTAATTGGGATGGATCCATCTTTAAAATTCGTCTTCCTCTGGTTCTTCACGTCGTAATATTTCTCTGAAATCCAAGCGCTTTCTCACTCGGGAAAATCCCGGCGTGCTGGTGATATCACGCAGCTTGTCGAGCACTCGCGAAGCATCACTCTGATCCCAAACCACCCAGTGGACCCCCATGCTTTCTGCAGATTCCTGCTCGTCGGGAAAACTTTCAGTGGAAATGATCACCATGGACGGCACCCGGAAATGCTTGTTAATGCGAAGCAGATGACTCATGAGCAAACCACTGATAATACCAGATCGCGCCGCTAAAACGAGAATGTCTGGCTGATAGGCGCTGATCTTATCCAGTGCTGCCTCAGCATTTCGCACACCGATAAACTCAAAAGACTGACGCAAGGTGTTTTGAAGAGTAGAAAGGGCCTCAGGCGAACTGTGGATCGCCACCACCCGCGGACGCGGAACGGCTGCCGCCCGGGCGAGCTGTTCTGTGAGAGACATGCTGCTATTCGGAGCCGGCGGCGGTTTAGCCTCGGCCTGAGCGCCTTGTCCGTTAAAATGGGCTTTGATTTCGTCCAGCGTATAATTCTTTTTGCGAGGGCGTATCTGATTTTTTTCCACCATTTCTTCGATCCGTGCAATCAGATCAGCCGGATTGAAGGGCTTTTCCAGGTAAACGTCGCCGCCGGCCAGCATAGCCTCGCGGACAGACTGATTATCCTTCCGTGCCGTTAGGAAAAGAACGGGCATCGTTGTGTATTCGTTGTCTTTCTTAATAGCGCGGGTAGTGTCGATACCGTTTAGTATCGGCATCATCAGGTCCATGATGGTCACGTCTGGCTGGTACCAGTTCAAGCGCTCAAGCGCTTCCAGTCCATTAACAGCATGCACCACTTCATAGTGAGAGCCGAGCAATTGTCTTATGATGAGGCTGATGTCCGCCTCATCTTCGACGAGCATCACACGCAAGCGAGCAGGCGGTTCAACTGAGATTGTGTCCATTTGGCCGTTAGTTAACATGAAATTGGAAAAAATGCGAACGAACCCGTAAGTCAAGAAGGCTTC
>CAYUGQ010000042.1:0-13685 GCA_964444305.1 uncultured Candidatus Sumerlaeota bacterium | reverse complement strand
GAACAGACAACCGTTGTCCGGTCTTATGTGACCTACCTGCATAGTGTTTATACTGCAGTAGGCATCCCTGAGAATCAGATCGTTCAATTGATCGACCTCGATATCCAGATAATGGAAGCCCGTGTCCGTGGCGACTGGGATCAGGCCCGCGTTTACGTGCAGCGGCAGGTGGACCTGGTTGGTGCGCCGGTCGTGCAGCGGATCCATACCCACGTGCAGTCTCATCCAGCCCCTGCAAATCTTCCTGTTTATGCCCGCCCGGTATGGGTAGACGCCGTCCGAGTGCAGGGTGACGACGTAAATATTAACATCGACGCAAACCGTACGGAAATCCAGCGGGCAGTGGAGCAGAACAATGTTTCTGTGGAACAGCTGAAATTGGATGACGTTCGCCAGAAGGTTCGTTCCGGTGATATTGAAGAGATCCGCGAAAGCAGCGAATCCACGTCCGGGGAGAACAACGCTGCGCGTCGTGAGGCTTCACCCAACGCGCCTAACAGCGACAGTCCTGACGATGGCCGCGAAGTTCAGCGCAATACTCCAGCGCGGGACGCAGAATCGAATGCCAATGCCGCTAACACTGATTCTGACAACGATAATGCAACGCCCGACACTACACCTCCCGCTCGTCCGGGTGAAACGCCGCAGGCTGGCAACACACCGCGGCCGGGTGAGTCTCCTGATGTGGATGCTCCTGCAAGTCCGTCGGCCACACCTCGCACCGAAACTGCTCCGGGCACAACCCAGACCCCAGGATCTACCGAGGCAAGCACTCCCCGTGCAGGGACTTCTGGAGTAAGCGATGGAACTCCTGCGGCGAATCAAACACCACGGGCAAACCAGACTCCACAGGCGAACCAGACTCCAGCTATCGGCATGACCAATACGCCATCGACCAATAACAACTCCAGTCGTAACACCACAACCAGCCCCAATGATCCAACGGCTGGTCGGGATGCGACCAATACAACCAACCGTGTGACCCCAGACAATGGAACCGGGACCACGCGCGATGCAGCTCCGACGCCTCGCTCAACGCCAACCACTTCCACCACGCCGGCATCAGGGGCTGCAACAGGAACGACCGGTAATAACAGCTCCGGTTCCTCCGCAAACAACCCGGCTAACAGCTCACCCAGTGCCACAGGCACTGGCACTGGCACTAATTCCAGCAACTGACGCGTAATTACACCCGCATTATCAGCGCGTCCGCATGGAGATTCGTCCATGCGGACGCTTTTCATGAAAGACGGTTTTCCTTGACCCACTTTGCCCTGCCCGCAGCCTCATTTTAACACGTACTTCATAAAACGAGGCTTTCCATGAGACTATCTATAACAGTGGCCCTGTTGACCGCGTTGATGTTTCCCGCCAGCGTGGCTTCTGCACAATCCACGGACACTCTCACGCTGACCACTTATAACATTCACAGCGCTATTCCCGATGGTTACAGCAATGCAGACTATTGGCCGACGGTTTCTGATTTGCAGAATGTGGCCGATGTGCTGACTTCTGCCGGGGCGCAGGTTATCGGCCTTCAGGAGGTGCGCAACCTGTGGGATTCTCCTCAAAACCCCACCGAAAACCAGCATCCGATAAACTTTTCGCTCTACCTGGCCGGATTGCTCAATATGGAATATGTCTTTGGCAGTGGGCTGGAGGTTATCCCCGGAAGGCTAAATCCCGACGGCGACAATCGGGTCGTTCGAGAAAACCGCAGTTACCTGGAATGGGGCACAGCCGCCCAGTGGACCAACAATGGCGCCCGCATCGGCCATTACGGCAACGCGATTTTATCCAGTCTGCCGCTGAATTCGCCCCCCCAAAGCATCAAACTCCCCCGGGGAACAGACGCCATCGCCCGGCGACTGGGCGATGAACCACGCCAGGCATTGCGCGTGGAACTGAAAGACCCCCTGGGCAGTCTGGGTCAGGTCATTATTTACAACACTCACTTTCAGCACAACAACCCAAAGACCCGCCAGATGCAGATTGAGTATCTGATCAGTCAGGCGAATGCCGATTTGGCTCCAGGCAATTCCAGCCGGGCCACCACAGTTACTGTTTTTCTAATGGGCGACTTTAACCACGCTCCCCTGCCCGATAATGACACCTTCCTGGATACCGTAATGTCCGCAGGTTTCATTGACCTGGCGGCCGAGTTTGCCCGCCAGACCAACACTGCCCCGCGCCCCACCATCGGCGATCGGGAAAAAGGACGCCGCATTGACTATATCTTCAGCAGCCGTCCCGTGGAGATCATGGATGTGAACGTCATCGACACCCGGGTGTCCGACCACATACCCGTTACTGCAACCATCCGATATTAACCCCGACAGACAGCTTCATTGCTTCACCGGCGAGAGGATCATAAAATCGTAGGCGTCATAAAGTTCCTCTCGCCGACCATCTGCAACTTCGTCTCGCAGTCGGATTAGAACAGCCCGATTATCTTCCGGCGAAAGACCGTGGATGCCCTGCAGATCCATGAACACATAGTGATGATCCTGCAATTGATCATCCTTTAAGAAAACAGTTTCCTCCCGCCAGGGAGTTACACCCCACAGACCAAACTGGAGCGCCAGGGGTACGTCGCGTGGCAGAATTTCAGCCGCCACATGCCGGCGCATGTCATCCCGCGGGGTAACGGCAACCGGCAGGCGGCGATAGCCATCTGTTCTCGTTGGCAGAACATACTGAACCGCCCCCAGGGTCACCAGGCCAACTGCCAATCCGAGCCCCAGATTTTTCCGTGGCCATTTCCGCCAGATCACGGCCAGGCCAGCCACAGTCGAAAAGGCCAGAAACGGCAGAAAGGGGTAGCTGTAATAATAAAGTAACTGGCGAGTGAAAAGGAACTCGCCCAGAATCACCGGCACAGGGATGGACAGAAGCAGCGCCGCGCGCCAGTTAACAAGACACATGGCCCCACTGCTGAGCACGAGCAGGCCCAACACTCGAAGATTATCCGCACCCAGCGACAAGCTGCCCATGCGCTCGAAAAAGCCCGTAACATTGGCCTCCTGCCCGCGCGCGGAATATGCCATAACGCCGGCCGCAACCGCTCCCCAGATTAAACAAAGCCCCGCCAGACGCACCGCTCGCCGCTTCACCAACAGCTCTTGCTCAAACAGCATAGCCCACACGGCAAACCCCAGCATCCAGACGGCGGCATCTTCCTTCACGCTTAGCGCGCCCACAGCGAACATCCACCAGCCGTGGCGTTGCGGAGCATAAATAAAGGCCATGGCAAACATCGCCAGCAAAACATAGAAATTCTCAAAATGCTGGGCCAGTTGCAGTGATCCGAAAAAGTGATTTCCGATAAACCACCCGCCCGCTGCCAAAGCCACTGCCGGGGGCAACCCACGATGGCGCGCCATCATATAGATTGGGACAGGCGTAAGCGCCAGCGCGGCTTGATATGCCAACACCAGCGGAATTGGGTAAGCACTCAGCCACACAATTGGTAACAGAAGAAACCAGAACGGGGTAAAATGAACACCAAAATGGTTCGAGGCCATCAACGGCGACCACATGAATCGGCCAAACCATGTGTTAATCAGGCAATGGTTTACGTTGCCTACGTCGGCCAAGTACCATTTCCCCGCCATCCAATAATTAATGGACAGCCCGGCCATAACTCCAAAGGCCGTGAGACACACACCAGCGAGAACCCAATGGCGCGGCTTCAGACGCAAACCCCGATTAATCCACCAGTTCGTCGCCGGGGGCGATGCGTTTATACAGGTGCAAGTCCGTCTCTTCGGCCTCGCTAAGATCGCCCCATTCGTCCACTTCATCAAACCCGCTGTCGTCTGAATCCCGGAACCATTCCCGCAATGGCGACCGCTCCTCCGTGCGACCCATCCGGCGGCGGTCGTTATGATAAATCACAAAAATGCGATCATAGTCGGAAGAAAGTTCAGCAATCTGCTGTTGCCGCTCCCGGAAATCGCGACGATTGGAAAATCCGCGAATTGGAGTAACCGGCAGATCACCGCGATAGAGTTCTACCGCTTCTGTAATTCGGTTAGGTTCAGTATAAACCAGCAAATCCCGGGAAGGATCAAATTTCTTTTTCCGGACAATCTCCATGGCCGGTTCAATACCATAGCCGGTATCACGCAACACCCGGCTGTCATAATAAACCATTGCCAAAACCAGCAGAACGCCCAGGGCCAGAGCTCCTTCGCGAGGAGCCGCATCAATCCCCATGGCCATGAGAACCGTCAAGGCTGGCAGCGTGATCAGAAGCAGTTCAGGCGAGAGCCTGAACCCTTGCACAAATCCCCCGAGGAAAAACAGTCCCAGCAAAGGCACCACAAAAGCGAACCATTGAAACAGCAGGAAGCTGCGCAGGCTGAGGCGCTTCCAGCGTCCAACCACATCTTGTGTCTCGTCAATCCACACCACATCATCAGGCATGGCCATAGCCTCTGCAGTGCGTTTGCGGTAGTAAACCACGCTCAGCATCAGGCAGATCAGGACATAAATATACATGACGCCACGGACGAAATCATTAGGCGTGCGACCTTCATAGCGCTGGAAGTCTCCCAGCAAAACACTGACAAGCCCCTTGGCCAGTTCGCTGGACGAGGGGCGCTGCACGCTGAGGCGATCAGGCATGTGCTCTTTGGCATAAACCATCAGCCCCACCGCCAGGCCGATTAACGTAATCAGCCCGATGACGCTAATCACATTAAACGCTTTGGGCGTCCGCCCTCCCCGCAAAAGAGCAAAGAGGAAATGCGCCGGCAAAACATGCAGGAAGATAGGATGAGAAAGAATTCCTCCGGCAACCGCAAGACCATAGCCCGACCAGTTGGCAAGCCCGCCTTTATCCAGCGCCCGGATGGCGAAGAAGTGGGCCAGCACCACGAACAATGTAACCAGCGCCCACGGCGATGCCTCCATGGACGTCCACACGAGAATAGGGTTCATGGCAAAAATCAAAAGGCAGATAGCCCGGGCGGTCCCTCGCAGGTACCGCCGGGTAAAAAAGAAAAAAACCACGCACGAGGCCAAACCAATGATGGCCGATGGCAAACGCAGCAATCCCTCATTGGTGGTCCCCACAAGTGCCGCCCAGGGCCGCAGCAGCCAGTGATAGATCGACGCGCCACCCTCAAACGCTTCCTCAAGAAACTGTTCAGGTCCAGTGCCGGCCAGCAGGCTCAGCGTCAGAAACTCATGACCAAAATACTCGCGATAGCCGATGCGCACAAAACGCAACAGCACCGCCAGCACCACTCCCACACTCAACAGCACCACCCAGTCACGCCGGGATTTGCGTGATGATTCTCCAACGGTGGAGATTACAATGCTGTCATTCAGGACATCATTGGATGACAAAGGTCACTCGCTCCTGTGGTGCAGTTTTATATGAACCAGATTTATATCCGACCGGGCAACCCGGCTAGCCTCTAACTGGCTGATCAATCCCCTAGAAATTCAGTCACCGTCTACAGAAATTCGCTTTCACATTCGGTGACTTCAAAATCATCCTGGCTCATCAGGATTTTCTCGATCTTTTGCAAAAGTGATTCCACGGCCGATTTCTCATTATAGACCGTTACAATAGCGATTTCAGACGACTGCCACACATCATGCAGGCCAGTTTCAGCAATGGCGCAATTATACCCGGTCCGCAGGCGGTGAATAATGCGCTTTATGATGCTGCGCTTCTCCTTCAACGAATGACAAAGGGGAAGATGCAACCGCACCCGAAGAAGACCGATAACCATAAACAGACATTGAGTTGAGCGGGATCACCCGTGCAAGCAATAAGTGACGTGCCGGGAAAACCAACTGGACCCGGCCCAAACGAAACACCGCCGGCCTGATACGTTATCAGACCGGCGGAGCTAATTTGGCACCTTATAAACGAGCGCGGACCCTTTCGCTCGCTGAAAAAAATTACTTCTTCTTGGCGACAGCCTTTTTCGCGGCTGGCTTTGTCGCGGCTTTTTTGGCAGGAGTTGCTGCCTTTTTAGCAGGAGCTGCCTTCGTTGCCGAAGTGGCCTTCTTGGCAGGCGCTGCTTTTGTGGCGGTGGCTGCCGCCTTCTTTGGGGCCGCCGCCTTCTTAGCAGGAGCTGCCTTTGAGGCTGAGGCCGCCTTTTTCGCAGGAGCTGCGGCTTTCTTCGCCGGGGCAGCCTTGCTTGCTGTTGCAGCTTTCTTTACAGGAGCTGCTTTCTTTACAGGAGCGGCTTTTTTGGCGGAAGCTGAAGCAGCTTTCTTAGCCGGAGCTGACGCAGCCTTTTTTGCCGGCGCAGCTTTTGCCGCAGGGGCCGCTTTTTTGGTCGTGGCCGCTTTCTTTGCAGGAGCCGCCTTCGACGCAGAAGCTGACTTCCCGGCGGGAGCCGCCGTTTTCTTGCTGGCCGTAGCTGCTGTCTTCTTAGCCGCTGCTGGTTTTGCCGCAGTGGTTTTCTTTGCCGGGGCGGCTTTTTTTGCTGGAGCTGCTGCTTTCTTTGCAGGAGCCGCCTTGCTTGCCGCAGCCGATTTTTTCGCTGTTGCTGGTTTGGCTGCTGCCTTCTTGGCCGGTTCGGCCTTGGCGGCTTCTGCCTTTTTCGGACTGGAGGTCTTAGTGGATGAAGACCTCTTTGCCGTCGCTGCTGTTTTCACGACCACCTCCTTGGTTTTGCTCGCGACATCATTGCGGTGTCGCGGCGTTTTTCTTCATCCACACTGGCCCGGGCCACAACCAGTATGGCTAATGACATTCGGTAAGAGCGTTTGCGAATGCAGTCAAGGTCTGTTTCATTTTAACAAACGCATCACCACATATCACTGCCGCTTTCACCACAATGCCAAACTGCAAACTCACTCTGCCGGATCGTTTCACATTCGAAATAGAATTTCGGTTAATCAATCCGCCACAATTTGATTGCAGTTGTGAAACCGATCACCCGGCAGAATTTTATTTTCAACGTAATAAGGCAAAAACTTTTCTGCAATATCGCGCCTGACAAAACGTCGTCGCGAGCGATATTTTTTCCCGTCATCTCAGCGCAACTTCCAAGCCACCTTATCACTTTTATATATCATTCGCCGCATGATCCTAAAATCCAGTGGCGAACCAAAAAGCAATGCGGTTGTAAATAGTCTTTGCTCTCTGACAGGGGCATGCATTTCTCTAACTTCCTAATCATGTATCAGTGGCTTACTGCGCCGCTTAAAGGATTCCACCATGAGCTTTGATCTCGATAAATTTGAGGCCGTTGCAGAACTGGGCGAAGTGATTCGCCTGCAGAACGAAGCAATGGATCGTCTGAAAGACTTCCGCAAATCACGCCCCTATTTGATCATGCCGAACCTCGCCAAAATGGTGGAGGAGAACATGAAAGAAAACGTGCAGGTTCTCTATAAAGAACTCAACAATTTGCATCGCCCCGCCGAACAACAGACCCGTTATATTTGTCAGGACTGCCAGATGGCGTTTCTGGTGAAACTGCCCGGCGGGATTTGCGATGAGTGTCGTTCCAAGCGCTCTACCACGCCGCGCGAATATGTTGTAAACGCCCCGCCGGTAGACCCAAATGCGCCTGACGACCACAACTCAGAAAACATTCCCCCGCCGCCTGTTGATGATGCAGCAGAAGTAGTCGCTGAGACCGTTGATGCCGGGGATGTCCCCATGGATGATCAATCCCGCGAAGGCGTTGCGGCTGACGCCGAACACGCTGCCGCCGGAGACAAGCTCCCCATCGAAGAAGAAGCCGCCATCACCGAAAATCCGCCGGCGGATGTGTCGGGCGCAGACAGCGAAATTATCACCCAAGGCAACGCCGCAGCCGAAGGCGATACCGAAGCCGAAGAGGAAATGTCGGAAGAGTTTAAGCGGTTTATGGAACTGGCCGGCACTGATGAGTACCAGTCATCTGCAGGAACAGAACCCAGCGATGATCCTGCGCCCACCGGTGATGTTTTTTCAGAAACGGATCTTCACGTAACTGAAGATCAGGATCGCCCCAAGGAACAGGATTAAGAATGGAAACAAAATTTTCAATTGGAGCCCTTCGCGCGGCGAAAGCCTGCGAACCCCACGTCAAAGCAGCCACTTACTCCTACGCCCCTGAAGAGGCCGCCGTCGACATTGATCGCATTCTTAAAATTCCCGAACTGATCGACCTGATGAAAATCCTGGTTGAGGAAGCCAAGCAGGATCTCGCCAATTCGCCCGACTGGTCTGGGCCCACCGTTAGAATTTCCCGTTCGCGCATCAAAGAGTTATCAAAACTCGCCAGGGAACTTTCCGGAGAATAACCGTTCGCGACGTCACTGTCGCAACAGCGCCTGCCGCAAATCCCCCTGAAGCCATTCTGCGGGAGAGATCGGGTCTTTGCCTCTTCGCACCTGAAAATGAACGCCGGGACTTCCCAGTCCCGGTACCGATCCCGCCCGCCCGATCAGATTCCCCTGCTCGATCATTTCCCGCTCCCTGACATTAATTGATGCCAGGTGCGAGTAAACGCTGAACACATCATTTTCGTGTTCGATGATCACCATTACGCCATACCCGCGAAAAGGCCCGGCATAGGCCACGACTCCTTTTCGAACGGCGTAAAGTGGCGCATTAACCTCAACTGAGAACACCGTGGCCGTTTGCTCTGGCCTCACCAAATCCGTCCCGGGCCATCGCGGAGTCGTTTGTGAATCCGCCAGATCAGCCGGATCGTCCGTAGTATACTCAAAGGGCGAAGGCCCAGCATTTAAATCTTCTGGCGGCGGCGGAGCAAACGCGGCGATGCTCTGCCGGGCTTCACCGGTCGTCCGCATAAAATCTGCAGCAAGCAACGCTTCCAGCGCCGCCTCATCCAGGATACGCTCCTGCAAGACCGCCTCTGTCTGCGCTCGAGCGACCAGGTTCAACGGCAACGTAGGGCGATCCTCTCCCACCAGAGCATTATAGGGACTGGCCGCAAGCCCTTGCCTTTCTAGGCGCTCCGCATGATCTGCCGAAGCGTTTAATGCATTGCGAAGCGCCTCATAATGCCTCAAAGAATCATCCATGGCATCCATGTCCTGCGTCATCGTAACGCGCACAGCCAGCATTTGCGCATCCGTCAGATTCCGCCCCCCCAGAGGATTAAATGTGGCCTGATCCCGGCTCAGCAGATACGCCGCCAGTGCCGCCGCATTAAGGTTTCTCTGCCGAATCTCCACCTCGCTGGAAAGGGCAGAAAACGCCCGGGCCAGGCGCAACGTTCTCGCCCGGGCCGCATCAATCCGAAAACGCAGTTCTTCCTGCACCGACATTAAAAACCAGCTAAAGTCCCAGCGAACCTCGAAAGCATGAACCAGCCCGAACGGGTCTTTCGTTGCCGTAAACTTCCTCGCAGGCACGTTGATGCGCTCGCTGAATTTCGGCGTCTCTCGCTCGATGCCTCGCGGAGTAGGCGCGGGTGTTTCGGCAGACCGCACCGGCGTGGGCACCGGCATCGAATTCACTTCACTATCAGGCAGATAAAAATTAGGCCGATCCTGCTGTGCTGCCGCCACCGAAATAAGCATTGCCCCGGCCAGAATCATCCGCAACCTCACAGCTATCGCCACCGGCTCAGCAGTCCACCGCATACGGTCGCGACCAATACGATTACCAGCGAAACGCTTCCGGCTTGCAAAATCATTGAAGCAGGCAATGCCACAAAATCCTCATCTCGAATCAGCGGCCGTTCCCACAGCCGAAACATCGGCCACGTCACCATTAAAGCCACAAACCATGCGGCAAACGACACAAGAAATAATCCGCCCCACGATGCCTCCATCGCTTTCCTCGCCGCAAACAATGCCACTAACGCAAAACCCGCCACTGACAATAAAATCAATACCCACCGCGCCGCATGCTTCCGCAGATGATTGATCGATCCCGTCAGCGCCACCAGCCGTGTATGGGCCGTCTCGTTATAAGCGACAAAATCCACCTCGCGCTCACTATCCAACTGCCGCACAAACTGTTGCACCTGCGCCGTATTAGTCAGCAACTCCGGATGATGCAGCTCAATCAAAACAGGCAGTGGAGTCACTTCGAAGTCCGGCATCCGAGCCACCCAGGGCTCCTGCAGAGCCATCAGGGCCCGGCCCATTGTCTCTGTAATGACTTCCATCTCCACATCCGGCACCTGCTCTCGAATGCGTTCCGCCAGTTCATTCGCCTGAACCGGATCCACGTCGGCGTTCAGCACCGCCCGAATCACCATAGCCCGGGCGCCCGCCTCGGCTATGGTCTCACCGGCAAAAGAAACAGCTATCACCATCAGGCTACCAATTAAAAGACCCACACCGGCTGCCACTGTCATAACAAACCAGGGCAATATCCTGCCAAGATTTCTGACCAAATTCCGCTCCGGAGTGGAGCTGCTATGGCGAGTCCTATTCAAACCTCTTCCAGCCAAGGCGGAAAATCACCCTTCGGGTGGGAGGTCCCGATTATCAGGAGTGGAAACTGGGGGCGGCGGCGGCGGAAGCTGAATCTCCGCAGGAGCCTGATGCACCGCAGTGGTCGAATCATCCTCCGCTGCCGGCGGGGTCAACTCAAACGCAGAATCCTCGCCATCCGCTGCGGTTGTCGAAACGGTCTCCGGATTCACAGCAGTTGAGCTGGCAGGCTCTACAACCGCTTCCCGACGAGCCCGGCTAAACAGGACAAGCGCTATGGCCAGCAGTGCGACCAGACCCATCAGTGCAAACGCCAGCACGTTTCCGCTCCGGCGGGAGGTTAAACTTACAAACATAAATTCTCCTGTGCCACGATAAGACAGTCGCTCATCAACATGGTTTTCTTTATAACCTAAATTTTTAAACCGCATGCAACGGGTCCAAATGCATCAAGGTCGCAAAATACCCACACTTTATTATATTGATTTAAACTAAATCTGAAGGTTTCCTGACAGTATTGCATGTAGTCCTCCATGCAGGGGCGCCACTTAATGTCACCTACCGAAGAGCCAACAAATATACGTTCTCGTCTGCTGACGCTAGTCTTCACCGATCTGGTAGACAGCGTTCGGCTGAAAGCCACACTAGGTGATAATGAAGCCGGTCGCCTGATCCAGCAACATCACAGCGCCGTCCGCGACCTGATGATCCCATGCGGTGGACGCAAAATTCTGGCCGCCGGCGACGGCTGCTTTATCACATTTGAAACCCCCAGCGAAGCTGTTACATTTTCCCTTAATCTTCAGGATTACCACCGCCAAAACACTGCGCTCCCCGACGTCCGTATCGGCATTCACATGGGAGAAGTTACCGAGCGACTCACTCCCGCCGGCTCAACCCGCCCCCTCGACGTTGAAGGCCTCGCCGTTGATATCGCCTCCCGCATCCAGTCCCTCGCCGAACCCGCTCAGATTCTTCTTTCCTACCCCGTCTTCGACAACGCCCGCCAGCGTCTTGACAGTACACTCTGGAACACACCGGTGGAATGGCGAGCCCATGGGAAATACACTTTTCAGGGAACCGACACCTCCCTGGAAATTTATGAAGTCGGCCTCAAAGGCACAGCTCCCTTCAAGCCGCCTTCTGTCGGCAACAAGGCCCGCCGCGATGTGCGGGCTGATGAAGAAGAAACCCTCGGCTGGCGTCCCGCACAGGGGATTCCCATGCCCGACAAACCCAACTGGTCTTTAGTAAAGAAGCTGGGTGAAGGCGGTTTCGGAGACGTCTGGCTTATAGAGCACCAGAAAACGCGCGAGCAGACCGTCGTAAAATTCTGCTACATGCCCGACCGCCTACGCGCTCTCAAGCGCGAAGTCACCCTCTTTCGCCTGTTAAAAGAATCTCTCGGCACCCGTACAGACATTGCCCGTGTTCTCGATTATCAGTTCGATAAAAAACCTTACTACCTGGAAATCGAATACGCCGGTCCCCACACTCTCGCCACATGGTTAGACGAAAAAGGCGGCCCCCTGGCCGTACCTCTCGAAACCCGTCTCGAGCTCGTAGCCCAGGTGGCAGACGCTACTGGGGCAGCCCATAGCGCTGGTGTGCTTCATAAAGACATCAAACCATCGAACGTCATGGTATTAGAAAACGCCGATGGCACCCCTTCCATCCGTATGATTGATTTCGGCATCGGCGCGCTTGAAGACAACCGGATTCTCGATGGCAAGAGCATTACTGTTACCGGCCTGACGGAAGTCGAATCCAGTAGCGACTCCGCCTCTCTAACCGGCACTCGCCTGTTTATGGCACCAGAGCTTATCGAGGGCCGTCCTGCCACAACAAAATCCGACATCTATGCCCTGGGGGTCCTTCTATACCAGGTAATTTCCGGCAAGCCGGGACAAGCCCTGGCCACCGGCTGGGAACGAGACATCAAAGACGAACTTCTTCGAGAAGACATCGCAGCATGTGTGGACGGATCCCCGGAAAATCGCCTCAAAAGCGCCGAAGAACTTTCCTGGCGGCTCCGAAATCTTGAACAGCGCCATGAAAAACGCAGAGCCAAAATCCTCGCCCAGCAAAACGAGAAATACCGGCGCCAGCGATCGAAGAAACTTCGCCTCATAGCTCTGCTCAGCGCCTTCGGCACCATCATTCTTCTAATGCTTATTGGCCTGTTTGCCTATCTGCAAAATCAGAAAGCGAAGTCAGAAGCTTTCCTCCGTCATACGGCCGAAAACGCGAAAGACCTCGCGGAGCAACAACATCAAAACGCTCAGGAAGCTCTCAATCGCGCTCAGCAGGCCCGCTACTTCGCATCCATAGCCCTGGCCGAGGCCAGCATCCGGGAAGGCCGTTTTCAGAAGGCCCAGGACGTTCTTCTAGAAGATCCTCCTCAAGAATATCTCCGCCGCGAATGGGGCTGGCTGCTCGCTCAAACATCACCGGAAGACTTCGCTCTCAGAAATCGAAACTTCTTCGACGCGAAATTCCTCCCCGACGGCCGCCATTTTATCCTCGCCGGCAGGCACCCCAACGGTCCAGGCTATATGGCCTGGTATGACAGCGACACTGCCGAAATGACAACTCAGACCTTCACCAACAACCTCATGGTCTGGAATGCCGCAATTAACCTGGATGGAACCCTAGGCGCAACCGCCTCCCGCGAAACTTCCGTCACCCTGGTAGATCTCCAGTCCGGAGAAGTACTCCGTCAGTTGGCAGGCCACACCAGCATTGTTCGCGACGTCGCCTTCAGTCCCGACGGTAAATATCTGGTCTCATGCGCCCGCGATAAAACCATGCGCCTGTGGGGCCTTAATGATGAAACTCTTCATACGACCATCCTTTTGCCCAGGCAAAGCCCCACCGAAGTCGCCTTCAGCCCTGACTCTCAATATGTAGCCGTCTCTACCCTGGAGGGTATAGCACGGGTCTTCGAGGTTACATCAGCCACGCAAGTGTGTGAACTGGCCGGAGCTGAAGAACGCATACTATCTATCACGTTCATGGCAGACGGTAAGGCCATTGCCACAGCCGACACCGGCGGTTATACACATTTTTACAAATGGCCTCCACCCTCTGGAAGCAAGAAACTCGATCCCTATCTAACTGTTGAATCCTCTGAAAGCTATCCAACTCAGGTTGTCTCTACCGCCGATGGATCCGCACTTTATGTAGGGCACGATAACGGTCTCATCACGCGCCTTAACCGCGAAACCGGTGCTGAAGACCTGTCACTCATGGTGGATCAGCCCCTTTGGAAGCTAAGCATCAGTCCCGATGGGCGCCGCCTTCTAACC
>CAYUGQ010000041.1:0-19783 GCA_964444305.1 uncultured Candidatus Sumerlaeota bacterium | reverse complement strand
AGCGCCGGGTGAATCTCAAGCCGGGTATTTGAAAACGCAATAAGCGTAAGCGCCAGCGTGGCGGTCAGGCCCAGGCAAAGGAAATATTTCTCCCAGACAAGCCGGCTTTTCGCAAAAGGAGCCAGCCCGATCACCCAATATTGCCGCCCCTCCAGACTCAACATCGGGTAAACAAATCGGGTTGTCAAAATGCAGACAACAAAACAGGTGGCGCCCAAATTAAAAAACGACAGGAATACCGGCCAGTCCTGAAAGAATCCTTCCATGCCCGACAGTCGCCCCGTCAGTCCGCGTATGTTGGCAACGTAAATTACCAGCAAGCCAAACAAAATCACAAGCTGCGACCACTGGGCCGGGTCACGCCAGAAGGTGCGGATGTCTTTGCTGACCAACGCCCGCATTTGCGAAGAAAGGGGACGAAGCAGAGCATCAGTCAGACGGAATGGAGACCACCGCGCATTTGTCTCCCTTGTGCGGCTGGCCGCTTCCCGCGCCAGCACCCACCCGCGATAATATATGGCCGGGGCCAGCCACAGACAAATCTGTAACGAGGCCGCCGCCGTAATCAACAAACACCATCCCCACCAGAGGCAGTCTTGAAAATGTCCTTCACTGGCGGCTTTCATCCCCCTCGACAGCCAATAGTTTGGCAAAACTGGCGCGCTACCCACATTCAGCAGTTCCATGATCTGCTGGAACTCGTCCGTCTCCGCGCGCGAGACCAGCGATCTCAATCCCATCAGACGAACCAGGCCCACCGTCAGGCCACCCGCGGCCATGATCAAGCCGACCGCATAAAAGCGGGCACGCTTGGCCGGAAGAAACGCGCTTACCAGCATCGTAACCACCGCGCCCACCGCGGCCGGAATCACAAGGAACGGCAGCCCCATCATCAGCGAAACGGGATAATACCACCACACGGCAGACTTCGATAACCCATAGGCGATAAACAACGGCAGACTCAGCAGCACAAACGCCCATGAGCTGTAAAAGATCGACTCGGTCAGCTTGATCGTAAACACACTGCGAGCCGAAATGGGGTATCCGAACAGGAACTCGCTGTCGCGGCTGATATAAGTTGTCGTCAATGTGATGATCAGGTTTGAGAAAATCAGCATCGAGAAAAATGCCAGCAGAACCACCGCCACCAGCCTTTCCATCAATGGCGGACCAAAAACTTCCTGAGCCCGCAAAAATCGAAACATGGCGTGAAAAAGCACACCGCCACCCAGCAGCAGCGAAATCAGCACTGCCGCCCCAACGATAACATGAATCCACAAATAACCCCGGATTCGGCGGATGGAATTGCGCAGCATGGAGCGTCGAGCACGCAGAACTATGCGCAATGCCGAGCCTGATGCGGTTTGAGAAGGGGAGGATTCGGTGTCAATCATAGTTTCTCGATGCAGTGCTATTACTGCAAACTGGATGCCTGCCCCGTCTCATTGGCAACAGGAAAGTTAGACCCCCGATGGTTCCGGTGGCGGGCTGCTCTCAATGGTCTTTGGAGAACGCTTCACCGCCTGGATCATCTGGTCCACAAGACTATAAAAGCACGGCACCACGAGGAGCGTCAGGAATGTGCTGACCAGCAAACCCCCGATAATACAAAGGAACATGGGCGCGCGCAATTCAGCGCCCGGCCCTGTTGCCAAAGCTCCCGGCACCGCCCCGGCGACCATGGCCAGTGTAGTCATCAGAATCGGACGCAACCGCACCGGACACGCATGCATTAGGCTGTCATAGACATTCAGGCCACGCTCCCGTGTCTGGATAGTATACGCCACCAGAAGAATCGAGTTCTTCTTCACGATTCCAAACAGGAGGATGATGCCGATCATGGAGTAAATATTAATACTGCCGCCCGTCAGCCAGAGCATCAAAAGCGCCCCCGTCATACTGAACGGCAACGCCAGCAATACCGTGATTGGGTGAACAAAGCTGTTAAACTGCGACCCCAGCACCATATAAGCCGCAAAAAGTCCCAGCACCATCGCAAAAATCAGGCTGTTGATGCTTTCCTGGTAAACCTGTGATCCACCGCTCATAACCGCATCATACCCATCCGGCAAATCCAGCGCGGCCCGTTCTACAACCGCCATAGCCTCCGCCTGAGAAAACCCCGGAGCAGGGTTGGCGTAAACCGTAATCGCCCGGCGGCGATCTTTACGGCTGATGCTCTGCAGGCTCGGCTGGACAGAAACCTGAGTCACCTCAGACAGCGCGATCAATTGTCCCCGCCGGTTTTTCACGTAAATGTTAGAAATGTCTTCCGGACGCATGCGTTCGTTTTTCAACAGACGGACGCGGATATCATAACGGCGGCCATCTTCTTTGAATTTACCCACACGCTGACCACCCACCAGGGCATTAACAGCCGTAGCAATAGCTCGTACATCCACATCCAGCGCCGTAGCCTTCTCACGATCCGGAACAACACTGACCTCCGGCAGACCGACACGGTAATCCGTATCAACGTCCACCGCAGTCCCGCTTTCGCGCATGGCCGCCATCATCTGCTCAGCAGAATCAGCCAGCACGCCCCAATCCGGACCTCGAACCGTGAACTCAACCGGATACCCGCGAGATGCACTGAACCCCGCTTGACTCAAGTCCTGCAAAACCACGCGAGTTCCGGGAATCGTGTTCATCTTCTGTCGCAGGCTGGTCATAATAGCCGACTGAGGCGGGCGGGATTCCCGCTCTTCATCCAACGAGACAAACATCATTCCCGTGTTCATCTCACCCGTACCCGCAATCGCCATCTGACCCTCCACGCCCGGCTCCTGCTCCAGAATCGCCTCAAGCTGAGCCATCACCCGGTCCGTATACTCAATGCTGCTGCCCACCGGCGTCGTAAATCGGATCATGATCATGCCCATATCCGTGCTCGGCATCATCTCCGACTTGATCGGGTCCGGCAGCGCAATTCGATTAAGGCCCGGAATGTTTGCGACTTTAGCCTTCAGATCAATAAACGGCGTAACCACGCTGACCGCAAAGATCAGCGTACTTATTCCAAGCACCAGCAGCCGGTGATTCAACGCATGGCGCAGCGTATACTTATAACCCACCGCCAGGGCGTCAAAACCAGCTCCCACCCAGCGCTCCAGGAAGTTGCGCCGCTCGCCAACCTTCAAAAACTGCGCACAGCGAGACGGGGCCAAAGTCAGTGCTTCGAGCAAGCTGATGGCCACCGCCACCGAAAGCACGACGCCAAACTGAAAGAAAAACTTCCCGATAATACCATACATAAAAGCCACGGGCAGGAAGATCGCGATAATCGCCAGCGTAGCCGCCAGGGCTGCACCGGTAATCTGCTCCGCCCCCTCCCGCGCCGCCGTCACGCGGTCAGACCCCTCCTCCGCGTGGCGATAAATATTTTCCAGCACCATGATGGCATCGTCCACCACGATACCAATACACAACGCCAGGGCGAGAAGGCTAAACGTATTAAGCGTAAAGCCCGCAAAATACATAAACGCAAAAGTTCCGAAAACAGATACGGGAATCGCGAGAATGACGTTAAATGTCGACGAAAGCGACCCCAGAAAAACCCAGCAAACAAAAGCTGTCAGAAGCACCGCGATGATGATATCAAACTGAATGTCGTTGATAGCCTGCTTAATAAACCGCGTCGAATCATTGCGAACAGACAGCTCCATCCCGTCCGGAAGCGTAGGCTGAAGTTCCGCCACCCGCTTGCGAACCTGATCCGCCACCTCCACCGCACTAAAACCGCGCTGTTTAATCACACCCAGGCCCTGAGCCGGCAGGCTGTTAGCCCGCGCAATACGGGTTCGATCCTCAAATCCATCTTCAACCAGCGCCACATCCTGCAGGTAAATCGGCGTGCGGCCACTCTCCGCGATCTGCAGGTTCCGCAATTGATCCAGATCCAGCGCTTCCCCTTCCACGCGGACGTTTGCCACGCGGTTTTCCGCATCGATCCGCCCCGCCGGTAACTCCACATGCTGCTGCGAAATCGCCCGGATCACCTCATCGGCCGTCAAGCTTCGCTCACGCAACTTGTCGGGATCCAGCCAGATGCGAACATTTCGTTCCAGGTATCCACCCAGACGAATTTCCCCAATCCCCGGCACCGTCAAAAACTGATTTCGCAAGACGTTCTTCGCGTAATCCGACAGCTCCTGCGGACTGCGCGTGCCCGTCAGCGCGATATACATAATCGGGCGATCTTCAGGGTTACTTTTCGTAATAATCGGCGGATCAAGATCTGCCGGAAGATTCCGCCCGGCCTGACCAATTCTCGCCTGCACATCCTGTAACGCCTCATTAATATCAGTTTCCAGGGTAAACTCAGCGGTAATGCTGGCGCTGCCCTGGCGCGACGTCGAAGAAATTTCCCGGATACCCTCCACCGCCATGATGGAATCCTCAATGAAGTCAACAACGTCAGACTCCATCACCTCCGGCGCAGCACCTTCCATCGTCAGGCTCACGTTCACCACCGGAAAATCGATGTCCGGATTCTGGCTCACACCCAGGCGGCTAAAGCCAATCGCGCCAAAGCCGATAAATCCAAACATCAGCATCCACGCAAAAACCGGGTTTTTGATAGATATCGAAGGCAGACTCATTCCACCAGCTCCTTAACCGCCGACGGTGGTCGACGTCGAATTTGTGTCTGTCCTGATGTCTGCACGGGCCCCCGCCCCTGCGTTGGAAACTTCAGTTGTCGAAACGATAGAATCCTGAATTTCAATCTGCTGTGTATTGACCGGCGGAAGCACGTTCACAGGCACACCCTGCTGAAGCGCCGACATTCCTTCAACCACCAGTTGCTCGCCCGGCCCCAGCCCGTCCAGGATTTCAATGGCGTCACCCGTCACCTGCATGCCAGTCTGAACCGCCCGCCGCACGGCAATGCCGTCCTCGACAATATAAGCCGTCATTCCCAGTTCCGTCGGAAGAATTGCCCCCAGCGGAACAACAATAGCCTCTTCCCGGCTGTCGGCCAGCAGATTAACGTGAGTGAAAAATCCCGGCTTTAACTGAGAATCATGATTATCCACCCGCGCCCAGCAGATTACCTCCCGGGTCTCCTGATCAGCAAAGGCGCCAATGTCATAAACCTGACCGCTAAACGTCCTGTCCGGATAGGCCGGAACAGAAAAAGTAAGCTCCATATCCTCCTGCAGGTTTGCCGCGCGGCTCTCCGGAACCGTGAAGCGCAGACGCAAGGGATCACCCTGAACCATCAGCGCCACCTGATCACCCTGACTTACAAATTGCCCCTCAACAACATCCCGCGTTTGAATCACACCGGCAATGGGCGCCTTCACGACCGACCGCTCAAAAGTATCATTCACCAGCCCAAGCTGAGCCCGCGCCGTCTCCAGCGCCGCTTCCGCTTCTCTCGCCTGGGCCGTCGCCAGTGCCACTTCCGTATTAGCCGCATTCAACGCGTCACGATAAGTGTTCTGAGCCTGACGATAACGCGCTTCAAACTGGTCACGTTCTTCAGAACTGGTAAAAGTCCCCGCACCGCTCGCCGTTCTGCGCTGATATTCCGCTTGGGCAAGCTCCAGATTGACCCGAGCCGTGCTGAGCGACGTACTGGTCTCTCGCTCCACGTTAGCCACAGCGGCAATAGCCCGCTGGAGCGCTGCTTCCTTTTCCGCCACATTGCTTTCCGCCTGCCGCACTTCCATGCGGTGGCGGTCATAATCGATGCGGCATAACTCCTGGCCCGTGGTTACGTAATCACCTTCCGTAAAACTAACATTTTCGGCTACACCCGCAACCCGGGCAGGGATTTCGAAGCGATTCTCTTCGATAAGACCCCCAACAGCCTTGATTTCATAGGTAACCAGGCGCGTTTCCACGGGCTGAGTACGGACATCAAAAGCCTTGCGATTTCGCTCGGCAGCCCCGGAACTCGCACTTGATGCCGCAGCTCCCGGCTCTTCTTTTTTCGAACAGCCCGTCAGACTGATAGCGGAAACTAACGCCAATACAGCGCAGCTCATCGGCAGTAATTTGTTCATTCGACTCCCTGCATTTTGCACCAGTGTGCAGTAGCCGACCGGGCGCGATCCGACGGCTCCGTTTCTGGACATAAAGCTTCATGGCGAAAACATTTCGGGGATTAAGGATAAACCCCAAACACGAGTTTTGGCAACTCATACTTTCCCCCCGTCATCCGAAAAAGTCATCAGTCCTGCCGGTTTTAGTTGCAATCTCGTTAAAACGGATTTCGAAGCAAAAACCTTCGCAGCATCCTATACTTGATGTCAGAGTGGAAAACTTTCATATCTGTATCTGAAAGAGGCTGTTGCACTTTTTCTCCTGAAGGAGAGTCGTCATGCACATTCGCGGTATTGCAACTATCGGCATTGCGGCCCTGTCGGCAGTTTTCTGTCTCAGCGCCAAAGCCCAGCCGGTAGGCCTTCTGCCAGAGCGTCATCTTAATCACTACGCCCTCAAAGATAACCAGCAGAGTAACCAGCATAGCCCTCGCGTTGTAACTGACGGCAAAGGCAACTGGCTGAGCATGTGGAAATCTGGTACCGGAGGGAGCTCTGATGCAAATGCTTCTTTGAGTTTTGCCAGCAGCACTACCACTGGCACCACCTGGGGTCCGACGATGACCCTTTCTGTTCCTGATTCATCCGCTATCAAAGCTGACCTCGCTTATGCGGGGGATGACAAGTGGGTTGTGGTATGGTTCGATGCGATCGGCTCTCAGAGCCAGCTCCGCCGGGTTTATGCATCTGTTTCAGACGATGTGGGACAAACATGGTCCACGCCTAAGAAAATCCGCGAGACAAATTCCGCAGATTCATTCCCGCTCGGTCACCTCCATCTTAAATCAGACGGCGAAGGTAAGCTCTTGGCCGTCTGGATGGAGTTAGAAACGGTGAGGGTGCATTACACCAGTCACTCGGCAGATTTCGGCGAGTCTTGGAGCGCGCCGGTTCAAGCGACTGGACTCGATTATTCCCCGTCGGAAGATCAGCCACTTGGTCTGGCCGCCGCCGGAGAAAACACCTGGCTTTTGGTTTACCAGGATGAGTGGGTATACTCCGTCGCGAAATCGGAAAACAATGGAGCCACCTGGACTGATCTGGGTCGGCTCTTTGCAAAACCAACCAATTACCGCCAGCTTCCGGATGTGGATATTGTTTGCCATGATGGCCGTGCCGTCATAGCTGTTGCCGGGCCGTATATACCCGGCGTCTGGACGCAAGAGGATCCGCGGGCGGTTTTCGTTTTTTCCAGCGATGAATCCCAGACGACCTTCACCACCCCCCAATTGATTGATCAGCAGGCCGATATTTCTGAGGGCTACGCCGGGGGTAATGTTAGTCTTTCTACTGACGCCGCAGGTAACTGGCTTCTGGCGACCAAACTGGAAGGCTTGAGCACCGCCCCTATAAAATTGTGGCATACAGATGACGTGACCACCCCATGGACCCTGGTGCATGAGCTGGACCACGGTGTTAATGCGGAAGTCGACATTGCCGGAGCTGGCGTAAATAATTTTGCCGTAATTCTGACCCACTTTGGTTCCGAAGCAGCAGCAAGTGACTTGGATATCGTTGGCCTTGGCAGTTTCGATGGCAATACGTGGAGCGATCCCGTCTATATAAATGGTGGGGCCGCGCAGGACTTCCCATTAATTAATGACTTTAATGTGGATATGGCCGCTGGCGACAATGCCATACTCGCCACCTGGGCCGTCATGTATGTCTATCCGCCAGGAAGTAACTCGTCTGAAAATGTCCGGCGTATCATGCTCAGCCGTTCCCTTGATGACGGCCGCACCTGGGAGCCAGCCCGTGAACTTAATTCCGCCTCTGGATTGGTTTCCACCATCCGCTACCTGGGCTCCAGCACATGGGAATGCACTTGGGAAACAGACCTGTTTACTAACGAGTTTTACAAATCAGTCTCCACAGATAATGGCCTCACCTGGTCAGACCCGGTGCCAGCCCCCGCCCCGCCCGAAAGCGGGAAGCATATCGCCATTGCAGACAATGGAGAATGGGTTGGAACCATCACCGAGGTTACCATGGACCCCGGCACCAGGATCTACACGCTAAACACCTATGCTGGAATTTCATCAGACAACGGCGTCACCTGGCATTCCCCCTCCCTGATCCTCTCAGAAAGCCGGGCCGAAGCCCCTGTCGGAACCGATTACAAAGGTGAGCCCAACATCGTATCCCTCGGCAACGGGCGCTTTGCCCTTTTGGGAAAACACATCTATAAGGGCCGTGACGTGCCGTTTGACGCAAACCGCATTCTGCAGTTCCACGCCTTCCTCTCTGAATCCCACGACAACGGTCGCACCTGGTCTGCTCCTGAAACCGTATCGAATTCTACCAGAGTCTCACAACTGGCACCGCAACTCTCATTTCCCATTGTCGCCAGCAACGGCCGAATCGTCATCGCGTGGTCGGAGTATGGTGAACAGGAAGACCCCTCCGGGCAAGATTCCGACATCATCTACCGCTCAAAAACCTTCGGATCCCTCACAGCCGCCCGCGACTGGTCGCTCTACGAATAATCCCACGTTAATCCCCTGTCTTAGCCGTACCGCCCCTGGCGTCCTTCGGGATGTCGGGGGCATTTTTTCGTTCCCTCTAAAATTCCATTTTGCCTGAAAATTGGAAAACATTCAAACTATATCCGGAGGCCTGGACTATCTTTATAGTCAGGGGCAAGGCTGCCCGGTGGTTTTGATAGTCTTTAGTACGCCCGCCCGATTTCCATCCCGGAGAGAGATAATGACTAATCCCGCCTTTATGATGCGCAATTGTGTCGCAGGCTTGACAGCACTTTTAACGGCTTTCTGTCTGATCACCACCAGTCACGCGAATGGCTTTCTGCCGGAAAAACCGCTGAATCACTATGCGGCTCTAGACGATTGGACAGATAATCAATACAGCCCGCGTATCGTAACCGATGGCAAAGGCAACTGGCTCAGTGTGTGGATAACACCGGGGTTTTCTTTTAACAATGACCCAGGCTCCTACCTTAGTCTCGCCAGCAGCAACACTGCCGGCACCACATGGGGACCCACCATACGCGCGCCTTTTGAAACCCCGGCGACCAGTCAAATCTTTGGAGCCGACCTCGCTTACGCTGGAAATGACAAATGGGTGCTTATGTGGATTGAAGGCTCATCCTTTCCCATCGATGATCATAAGTTAATGATGTCGGTTTCTGAGGATGCAGGACAGACATGGACTGAACCAACAATAATCCGTCAAGGGCCTCCCCTCATTGTTGAAAGAATTCACCTCAGATCCGACGGTGATGGCAGCTTGCTGGCTCTCTGGACACAAACCCCAGACAGCGTCCCTTATACAATTCATTCTTCTGATTACGGCGACACCTGGAGCGCTCCCACCCAGGTAAACGGGATTACCTCCGCAGGAATTGCTTCGGAGGTTTTTGCCCTTGCCTGGTCAGATCAAGACACGTGGATTATGGTTTATCCCCGTGGTTTCCACTTGGAGGAAGGTACCGATCCAGGATATATATTTCATGTGGCAAAATCCGAAAATAACGGCGTTAGCTGGACTGAGCTCGGAGAGCTTTTCATGCAACCTGACTTCCAGGGGACGCCATATAATATTAAAGGTATTACCACCCTGGCAAAAGATGGCCGCGTTGTCATCGCCGCGGTGGGTAAACCTCGCCCCGCCTCTCCTGTCACGGACAATCCTTTTGGAATAGTAGCCTATGTCAGCGACGATACCCAGACGACTTTCACCGGCCCAGCCTGGATTGAACGCCCCGCGAATGGGAATTTTACCGGTGGAAGCGTCAGTCTGGCCGCCGATGCCGAAGGAAACTGGTTGCTTGCAACAAAGGGAGATTCACCTTTTCCCGAGCCAGTTAAGCTCTGGCGTACCGACGATCCGCTTGCAGGCTGGACACTCTGGAAGCAATTTGACCAGGGAAGAGCGGTGGAAGTGGCCGCAGCCGGAGCAGGCAATAAAGAATATGCCGTCGTTATGAGCCATTACCATGAAGACTACAACAAGGCAGACCTGGACATCCTCGCCCTTGGAACCAACGGTGATGGGACGTGGGGCGATCCCGTTTATGTAAACGAAGGCGCGACCTCAGACTTCACACGCATTCAGGACCATGAAGTCGACCTTGCTTCGGGCGACAATATCATTCTCGCCGCCTGGATGGCAGAGTTCAGATTCCCTCCGGGAGCTTCTTTTGATTTTATCACTAATCGCATCATGTTCAGCCGGTCCTTTGACGGTGGACTCACCTGGGAACCAGCCTGGGAAATGAGCGGTGCCGTGCGAAATCATGAAACAATCCGCAGCGTGCAAATTCGTCATACCGGACCTGGCACATGGGAATGCCTGTGGGTCGTTCCAAATGTGGCGGAATACCGCGCTACATCACAGGATGCCGGACTCACCTGGTCTGAACCCCAGGCCATATCCGGCGTGCCTCCCGAAAATAAATTTATAGCGGATGCAGGCAACGGCGAGCTCATTGGCTCCATAACGGAAGTAAACTTCGATCCAGGGCTCAATATTTACACACTCAGCACCTATGTCGGAGTTTCCTCCGACGGCGGGGTTTCCTGGCATTCACCCACTCTGATCCATAGAGACACTCGTCCGCCAGCAGCTTATGACAGTTTTTACCGGGGCGATCCCGAAGTCATATCCCTCGGCGGTGGACGTATTGTCCTGCTAGGACGACATCTTTTTCTCGGCCGTGACAACTTCACCGAATTTTGGCCTCTTAAACAATTCCACGCCTTCGTGGCAGAATCGACAGACTACGGCCGGACATGGTCATCTCCTGAGACCGTTACAATTTCCACGAGATTTTTAAGAGATTCAGCCAGCTACCCGACCCCCATAGCTGCCAGCAATGGCCGCATTGTCGTTGCATGGTCACAGATGGGGCCCGGGCTGGATGATGACTATGACATCATCTACCGCTCAAAAACCTTCGGATCCCTCACAGCCGCCCGCGACTGGTCGCTCTACGAATAACACATTCCCTGCGAAGGGGGAGAGGACTTTAAACCACCTCTTCCCCCCGCAAGATACCGCTTTCTATTGTTCGGCCTGGCTGATTTTTCCTGAATAATTGTATGTGCCAGCTTACTGGCAGACTGATGACTACCGAACCTACAAAACCCGACTATAAAAACACGATCTGTTTACCAAAGACCGCCTTCCCCATGCGGGCTAACCTCAACCAGCGCGAGCCTGAGATTCTGCGCCGCTGGAAAGAGATGGACCTCCAGGCGAGAATGGACGCCACCCCCGCCCCCCGCGGTACCTATATCCTCCACGACGGCCCCCCATACGCTAACGGCGCCATCCATGTGGGCCACGCCCTTAATAAAGTTTTAAAAGACATTATCGTCCGCTCCCGATCCATGGCCGGCTACAACACCCCCTATGTTCCCGGTTGGGACTGCCACGGTTTGCCCATCGAACTCAAAGTCTCCTCCGATCTCGGCCGGAAAAAAGCCGACATGACCGCCCTGGATATCCGCCGCAAATGCGCAGAATATGCCATGAAATGGGTCAACGCCCAGCAGGACGCCTTTATCCGCCTCGGCATCTGTGGCCGCTGGGAAGACCGCTATCTCACCCTGGACAAGCGCTTCGAAGCCAGCGAGCTCGCCGCCCTGAAAGTCCTCGTCGAGAAAGATTACGTATATAACGGCCTAAAGCCCGTCTTCTGGTGCGCAAGCTGTCAGACCGCTCTGGCCGACGCTGAAGTCGAGTATGAGAACATAGAATCACCCTCCATCTATGTGAAATTCCCCGTAAAAGACCCGGCGTCTGTCACCGCCCTCGAAGGCCTCCTGCGACCCTCAGTAGTCATCTGGACCACTACTCCCTGGACCCTCCCGGCCAACCTCGCGGTGTCACTCCATCCCGAGTTCGAATACGTGGCCCTGCGCGTGCCCGCCATCGACGGCAACGGCGAAGAAGACTATATCGTAGCCAAAGATCTCGTGGAAGCCTTCACAAAAGATGCCGGCCTCGAAAACTACACCATTGGCAAACCGATCCGCAGCGCCGACCTCGAAAACATCCACCTCGAACACCCCATGTTCCCGGACAAGACAAGCCTTCTCATCCTCGGTGACCACGTCACCCTCGAAGCCGGAACCGGTGCTGTCCACACCGCACCCGCCCACGGTATGGAAGACTTTATCGCCGGCCAGAAATACGGCCTGGAGGTCTATCTTCCTGTCGACGGCGCCGGTCGCTTCACCGACAAGTTTTCCCTCATGGAAGGCACCCGCGTCTGGGATGCCAACGGCCCAATCATCCGCTTCCTGGACGAAAAGAACCTCCTCATCCAGCACAAGCCTTATGAACACAGCTATGCCCACTGCTGGCGTTGCCATAACCCCATCATCTATCGCGCCACCGAACAATGGTTTATGCGCGTCGATCACGACAACCTCCGCCAGCGCACCCTCGAAGCCATAGACAACAACGTCCAGTGGATCCCCGCCTGGGGCCGCGATCGCATTTATAACATGATGCAAGCTCGCCCCGACTGGTGTCTCTCCCGCCAGCGCGTGTGGGGTGTGCCCATCCCCGCCATCGTCTGCACCGGATGCGACACGTCACAGCTCCTGCCGGAAGTCATCGAAAACGTCACCCGCGTCACCGCCAAAAAGGGGAGTGACTGCTGGTGGAGCGACCCCCTCGAAGATTTCCTTCCCGAAGGCACCCGCTGCCGCGAGTGCAGCAGCGATCAATTCGAGAAAGAATACAATATTCTCGACGTCTGGTTCGACAGCGGCGTAAGCCACATGGCTGTCCTCGAAAGCGGAAACTGGGCTGACATGCATTGGCCCGCCGAACTTTACCTCGAAGGCAGCGACCAGCATCGCGGCTGGTTCCACACGTCTCTCCTCACCAGCGAAGGCATCAAAAATGCCCCCCCCTACAAAGCCGTACTCACCCACGGTTTCGTCCTCGACGGAAAAGGCGAAGCCATGAGCAAGAGCAAAGGCAACGTCATCGCCCCTGATGAAGTCGTAAAACAATACGGCGCAGACGTCCTCCGCCTGTGGGTCACCAGCGAAGACTACCGCAACGACGTCAAAGTCTCCCAGGAAATCCTCACCCGAGTCGCCGAAGGCTACCGCCGTATTCGCAACACCGTCCGCTATCTCCTCGGCAATATCGCAGATTTCAACCCCGCCACCGATTCCGTGGACTACGACCAGCTCCAGGACATCGACAAATGGATTCTCCACGAGCTCCACAATGTAAACCGGACAATCCGCAAAGCCTACGATGACTTCGAATTCCACCGCATCTACCACGCTGCCACCCAGTTCTGCGTCGTCCAGCTAAGCTCCGTCTACCTCGACATCACCAAAGACCGCATGTACTGCTCTGGTGAAAACTCCCCCGCCCGCCGCGCCGCCCAGACAGCCCAACATGCCGTCGTAACCACCCTTTTACGCCTCCTGGCACCTATTTTACCATTTACTTGCGATGAAGCGTATCAATTCCTTGACAGTGACGTTCCCAGTGTCCATCTGCTCGCCTTCAATGAGCTTCCAAAATCCTGGAATCAGCCGGAAATTGGAACTCGCTGGGATCAGCTTCTCTCGGTTAGAGACGACGTTCTCAAAGCCTTGGAAGATGCTCGCCAGGTAAAAAAAGCCATCGGGCAAAGTTTGGAAGCACGGGTCATCGTGCAGCCAAACGAATCCTCGCTGGCCGATCTGCTTCATGAAAACGCAGCCCTTTTACCAGAGCTGTTTATCACGTCGCAGGCAGAGGTGCTCCAGCCCGGCTCTGAACGGCCACAAGGCGAAAGCATCTCACAGCAGCAAGGCGATACCGGGCATGTGACGGTATTCGCCGCCAGTGGATCAAAGTGCGAGCGGTGCTGGCGCATTCAGCCTGATACAGGCAACGATGCGGAGCTACCGGGATTGTGCGATCGATGTGTCAATGTTATGAGGAGGCATTCGCAACATGGTACCACCAAAAATGAGAGTGGCGACAAAGAAGGCAGCGCCCGCTAGCCGCACCGCAGTCCCGGCAAAAAAGAAAACCGCCGTGGCTTCCAAAGGGGCGAAACCCGCTGCCAAGGCCAAGGCAGGCTCAGCCCCCCTCTCCACATCTGCAAAGGCAAAGCCAAAAGCCGCAACAAAACCAGCGGCAGCCACAGCAAAAACGGCCCCCAAGGCCGTGAAAAAATCCGTGGCCGCGCCCATTCGCGTGACCTCAACAGCCAGCAAAACACGCCAAAAAGCGACCTCAGCCAAAGTCGCCCCGGCGAAAAAGGCTGCACCCGCGAAAAAGGCCGCAACCCCCGCCCCAAAACCCGCACCGAAAAAAGCCTCTACAGCAAAGAAAACGACATCTACGGTGAAAAAAACCGCTCCCGCCCAAAAAACAGCCTCCAAAAAGGCCACTCCGGTCAAACTTACAAAGACCCCGGCGAAGGCAAAAGCTACAACCAAGCCGGCGTCTAAGCCCGCAAATCATGCAAAGACTTCAAAATCCGCCGCGCCAAAAACCGTACATCCGGCAAAAAAAGCTGTCAAGGCCGCCGCTGCACCGCCATTGAAAAAAGGAGCCACCGGCAAAAATCCAGCCGCCTCCAAGGCTATCAGCGACAGTACCGCCAAGAAAACCGCTTCCAAGGCCAAACCCGCCGCAAAGCCTGCAGCCTCTTCAAAATCCACCGCAAAGGCTCCCGCTGCGAAATCAAAATCCGCCGCAACTCCACCCAAAACAAAGCTCGCCGCCACCAAACCGGCCAAAGCAAAAACCGCAGGAAAACCGGTCTCTGTCCCGGCAAAATCCCCTGTGTCGTCATCTGGTCCGAAACCTGTTAAAGGTTCTTCCAAACCTGCAAACAACAGGAAGGAAGTAGACGACATGATTTCGAAAAACCAAACCGGAACAAAAAGCAAAAGCACATCCGCCCGAGCCGCCGCTGGTACCATCAGCATGACCGCCGGAAACAACAAATCTAACGAGAAACGCACAACCAAATCCCCGCGCAAGCTTCGCCCGGAGGAACTCAAGCGCCTTCAAAAAATGCTGCTCACCGAACGTGAACGCATTCTCGAAGAAATGCGCATCCTGGACGAGCGTTCTCTCACCATGAATCCCGAAAGCGATGACGTCCAGCAGCCTGGATTCTCCCTCCAGTTGGCCGACAGCGCCACGGACAATATCCAGGTAGAGACCGACCTCGCCATCAGGAACATCGAAGCGGAACAGCTTTCCCAGATTGACGATGCCCTTCGGGCCATTGACGCCGGAGATTATGGAAGCTGTAACCGTTGCCAGGAACCAATCGATTTTGAGCGGCTGAAGGCAAAGCCAAACGCACGTTTCTGCGTGGAATGCCTCCGCCTGCTGGAAGCTGGAAAGGCGTAACAAAGCACCGTTTTGAACAAGCTAAGCAGTCTGAAAATCTGGATGTTTCTCACCACAGCCATCGTGCTTGTGAGTGATCTTTACACAAAAAAGCTAGCCATGGATAACCTCGGGCCCGATATCTCCCGGGGTTATCCTTTTGGCCGGGCCGTACAGGTCATACCCGGCTTTTTTGATTTTCGCTGGGCCGAAAACACCGGCGGTGCGTTCTCCCTTTTCCATCAACAGCCCTGGATCATCCTCTCCGTATCGATCATCCTGATCATCGGCATCATTTACTGGGCCATCACCCTCCACCAGCGGGCCTTCATCGTCCAACTCGCCCTCGGCATGGTCATCGGCGGCGCCATCGGAAACCTCATCGACCGCATCCGTTATGGCTACGTCATCGATTTCCTCCACGTTTACATCATCCGAAACGGCCGCGAATACTTCTGGCCCACCTTCAACATCGCAGACGTTGGAATTGTCGTAGGCATAGGCATCTTCATGGTGCTGGCTCTCTTTACAAAACTGCTCGATCCTCCCGAAAAAGAAATAGCCGCCTCCCCGGAGTCTGCGCCCGCCGCCACTACAGATTAACCCCGTCCTTAAAAACTGCCATTTTGCCATTGCCACACAGATATTTTCACACTGATATCGCGGCTCGGGTTGTCCAATACCCACCGGGTTATTGCCAACCCCCAAATGCTATTGAGTAAGAGGATGTCCTGATGAGCAGTTCTGATCCGCGCCAAAACCCGTCTTTCCCGTCTGATGACGATTTCGAGGCGCTATTGGAGAGCCACCTTCCCACCCAGCTTCCAAAAGTGCGCGGAGAGCTCATAGACGCCACCGTGGTCCGTCTTCTTGATGACGTCGTTCTTCTCAATTATGGCAGCAAAGAAGAAGCAAGCGTCCCCGCATCGGAGTTCATGGGACCGGGAAATCTGCTGACCATTAAACCCGGCGACAGTGTCCGCCTTCAAATGGTAGGCCATGATGATGACGGCGTTCCCCAGTTCAGCTACCGCCGCGCCCTCCAGGCCGAAGCCATAGAAGTTCTCGGCCGGGCCGTCGAAGCCAAACAGCCCGTTCGCGGCACCGTCACCCGTGTCGTTAACAGCGGTGTCATTGTTGACGTCGGCGTCCCCGCCTTCATGCCCGCCAGTCAGGTGGATATCCGCAGGATCGACGATCTTTCCAGCATGCTCGGTCAGCAAATCGAAGCCTACGTGCTCGAATTTGACGAAAAGCAAAACCGCGCCGTCCTCAGCCGACGCGCCCTCCTCAGCGAAAAACAGGGCGAAGAAAAAGAAAAGCTTCTGGCAGAACTCACCCCCGGCCAGACCATCCGCGGCACCGTCCGCGAAGTCCACGATTTCGGCGCCTTTGTCACCCTCGGTGCCGTCGATGGTTTTGTTCCTCGCAGTGAAGTCAGCTTCGAGCGCGCCTCCCGCATTGAAGACTATCTCACCCCCGGCCAGGAAGCCGATTTCAAAGTCCTCGAAGTGTCCCGTGATTCCGGCCGCATCAGCCTCAGCCGCAAACGCCTCGGTGAAGACCCCTGGGAAACCATAAAAGACCGCTATGCCGTCGGCACCAACGTCTCCGGAAAAATTGTCTCCGTCCAGCCCTTCGGCGCTTTCGTCCAGTTGGAAGAAGGCATAACAGGCCTGATCCATGTCGGCGATATCAGTTGGGATACCGAACGCAAAACCGCAGAAGAAACCTTTAAAGTCGGCGACCAGGTCACCTGCATGATCACTGAAATCGACCCCGACGCCAAACGCCTCGCCCTCAGCCTGAAACATCTTTCCCGCGACCCCTGGATGGACCTCGCCGATCGCTTTCCCGTCGGATCCCGCCACCGTGGCACAGTAACGAAATTGCGCGACTTCGGCGCTTTTGTGAAACTCGACGAAAACGTCGAAGGCCTCCTCCACATTGGCGACCTGAGTTGGGAAAAGCGACCCGCCCATCCCTCCGAAATCGTACAGGAAGGCCAGGAAGTTGACGTAACCATTCTGTCTCACGATCTCGATCGTCGTCGCATCGGTCTCGGCATCAAACAGCTAACCGGCTCCCCCCTCGAACGCTTCCTCGCCGAACACCCCATCGGCAGCATTGCCACCGGAACCGTCTCCCGCCTTGTACCGTTCGGGGCATTCGTACAGTTGCTGCCCGGTCTGGAAGGTCTCATACACATCAGCGAGCTCGACGAAGAACGCATCGACAAACCCGAACGCGTCGTCCGGGTTGATCAGGAAGTACAAGTAAAAGTATTAGACGCAAACCGGGAAAAACAGCGGATTTCTCTCAGCATCAAAGAAGCCATCCGCGATGAAGAGCGCGAAAACATCCGCCAATACGCCAGCGGTGGCGGCAAAAGCGTACCTGGCGACAAATCCAGCGGCTCCAGCCTCGGCTCATCCTTGGGGGCAGCCCTTCAGGCAGCCATGAAAAAGAAAGATCAATAAGCTCCCGGCCGGATCATCCCACCCTCGGTTTTATATCACAACAAAATCAGGATATCGTTTCCCGGACGCGCTCGATATGCAGGGCGCGTCCGGTATCCGCATTCACCGTAATCAGCGCCCCGCAAAGCATTACGTTATCCGTCGCCACCTCATGACGCACCGGAAGCCCCGTAAGAAAGCGTTTCAGAACCTCCTCCTTGCGAACCCCGATCACCCCGTAATGTCCGCCAGTCATGCCGATATCGGTAATGTAAGCCGTCCCACCCGTCAAAACTTGCTCATCCGCCGTCTGCACATGCGTATGCGTCCCATAAACACACGACGCCCTACCCTCCAGATGCCAGCCCATGGCCACCTTTTCGCTCGTGGCCTCCGCATGAAAATCCAAAAATAAAATCGGCGTCTCCCGGCTCACATCCTCATGGATTTTGTCCGCCATCCGAAATGGGCACTGAGCATTCATTCCCATAAGCACCCGCCCAATCAGGTTCGCCACCGCAATGCGCACATCAGGAATCTCCGGAACTGTAAAAACATCATACCCCCGGCCCGGAACTTCCGGGTCAGACGAAAAGTTCGCAGGCCGAAGCAGACGTGGCTCATCGTTAATAAAATCAAAGATAGCCTTATTGTCCCAGGTATGGTTCCCCGCCGTCAAAACATCCACACCGGCATTCAACATCTGGTTCGCCGTTTCGCGGGTGATTCCCTTGCCGTGAGCACTGTTCTCAGCATTCGCAATAACGAAGTGCGCCCGGCCGGATTTCTTGAACTCCGGCACCTTGTTTTTCACAGCTTCCCGGCCCGGACGGCCCACGGCATCTCCTATGATTAGGATGCGAAGTTCGGTGGTCATGAAAACCTTTCAGCCAAAACTGTATAGGCTATATGTAACATCATTAACTTTCTGCTTTGAAAACGCTTTTCTTACCTGAAAACCTCCTCAGCAAGAAAACTGTTTTGTTTAACCAAACCCTTGACAAGGGGAAGTGTCTAAGCACAAACAGAAGCTAACTACCACCGCAGAAAGACTGACGGGGACCACTTTGCCACAGAAGAAAACTTCCGGAAAAAAGGGTGCAGAGGTCGATACCGAAGAGAGCCCTAGCATATTTGTGACAACCGATACCGTGTTGTTCACATTCGAAGACCAGCAGCTAAAGGTGTTGCTGGTGCGCCGCAACAGACCGCCACACGAAGGCCTGTGGGCTTTCCCAGGCGGCTTTCTCGAGGCCGATGAAGAGATGGAAGCATCTGCTGCCCGCGAACTCAAAGAAGAAACGGGCCTCAGCGGCGCACGCCTGAAACAATACGGTGCCGTTGGTGCAGTCGGACGCGATCCCCGCGGACGCTCCATCTCCATCGTATACTTTGGCGCTGTCGCCGCCGAAGTCTCAAATCCGCAACCAGCAGACGATGCCGACGAAGCAGCGTTTCACCCGGTAAAACGGCGTCCAAGACTCGCCTTCGACCACGAACAAATCCTCAAGGGCCTGCTCACCCGTCTGCGCGAAGAAATCGTCCAGAGCGAAATCCTTTTCGATTTCTTCCGTTCTGTGATTCCATCAGCAGACATGCTGGCCCTCATCGAACAGATCTGGGGAACAACCGCAGACCGACGCAAATGGGACGGATTCATGCACCGCCTGCCCTTCCTTCAGGAAATGAGCGGGGGCGAAAAATTCCGCCTCGACCGGACAGAAATGCGGCGCTGGTTGCGCAACAACCAGATGCCTGTGGCCGACCTCTTTTCATAGGCGGCCAAACTGCACAGCATAGTTCGTAACCTGCTTTTGGCGTTTGTGCTCCTGGGTATCATCCCGGGAGCACAGCGCTCATCCATGGCTCAACAAACCACGGCACAGCCCCATCATGCCGACAGCGAAACCGTGCCCGGCAATTCACCGTCCGACGAGACCC
>CAYUGQ010000040.1:0-19918 GCA_964444305.1 uncultured Candidatus Sumerlaeota bacterium | reverse complement strand
AGTACGTGGAATGAGGCGACTCCTTGTAATATGACGCTGGACCGTCAGGCTAAGGCGGTGAAGGAGGGGGTGAAGCAGAACGGTGGTACGCCGCGGGAGTTTGTGGCGATTGCTGTGAGTGATGGCATCGGTATGGGCCATGAGGGGATGAAGGCTTCGCTGATCAGCCGTGAGGTTATTGCGGACAGTGTTGAGCTGATGGTGCGGGCGCATTGTTATGATGCGCTGGTGGGCCTGGCGGGATGTGACAAGTCGCTGCCGGGGATGATGATGGCTATGGCGCGGCTTAATGTGCCGTCGGTGTTTTTGTATGGCGGGACGATTATGCCGGGGAAATATCAGGATAAAGATGTGACGGTGCAGGATGTGTATGAGGCGGTGGGTGCTCATGCTGCGGGTAAGATGACGGATGAAGAGCTTTACGCGATGGAGACGGGGGCATGTCCGGGAGCGGGAAGCTGTGGGGGGCAGTTTACGGCGAACACGATGGCTTGTGTGAGTGAGGCTATTGGTATTGCTTTGCCGGGAAGCTCTAGTTATCCGGCGGAAGATATTGGTCGTGACCGGTATGGGGTGAACTCGGGGTCTATTGTTCTGGATCTGCTGGAGAAAAATATCCGTCCGCGGGATATTATGACGTTTGAGGCTTTTGAGAATGCGATGGCGATTGTGGCGGCGACGGGGGGTAGCACGAATGCTGCGCTGCATCTGCCGGCGCTGGCTAATGAGTGCGGGATTAAATTTACGCTGGATGATGTGGATCGTATTTCCCGGCGGACGCCTACGATTGCTGACCTGAAACCGGGTGGCCGGTTTACGGCTTATGATGTGCACCAGGTGGGCGGCGTTCAGGTGTTGATGAAAATTTTGCTGGATGCGGGTTTGCTGCATGGGGATTGTCTGACGGTTACGGGCAAGACGATGCGGGAGAACCTGGCCGATGTTAAGGTGCCGGGGGATCAGGAAGTGATTCTACCGGTGGATAAGGCTTTGAGCGACACGGGTGGCTTGGTGGTGCTTCGTGGAAACCTGGCTCCGGATGGTGCGGTGATCAAGGTTGCCGGGGTGACGAAGCTGCAGCACCGGGGTCCGGCAAAGGTTTATAATTGTGAAGATGATGCTTTTCATGCGATCGATACGCTGGAAATCCAGAAGGGCGATGTTGTAGTTATTCGCTATGAGGGTCCGAAGGGTGGTCCGGGAATGCGTGAGATGCTGGCTCCGACGGCGGCGCTGGTGGGCCAGGGGCTGGGCTATGAGTGCGCGATGGTTACGGACGGTCGGTTCAGTGGTGCGACGCGGGGCCTGATGATCGGGCACGTAGGGCCGGAGGCTATGGAGGGCGGCATGATCGCGCTGGTTGAAGATGGCGATATTATTGCCATTGATGCTGTGGCGGGTACGATTAACCTGGAAGTGGATGAGGCGGAGCTGGAGCGCCGCCGTGCTAACTGGAAGCCTATTGAACCGCGTTATATCGGCGGGGCGCTGGCGAAGTTTGCGCAGCTTGTGCATCCGGCGAGCGAGGGTGCTGTGACCAGTATTGGCGGGCATGACGCTATTAAGATCTGATCCGACGGAAGTTGATCCAAATTTTAAGTCGGCTATATTATTTGAACGTGTTCAGGAGGGCGCATCGTGAGTGAGGGGCCTGGAGTGTCTTTGGGGGTCGAAGAAATCCAGCGTTTGCTGGAAGCGGCTCGGGATGTGCGTCTCCGGGCTTATGCTCCCTACAGTGGTTACCAGGTTGGGGCGGCGGTGTTGACTGATGCCGGGCAGGTGGTGGGTGGCTGTAATGTGGAAAATGCCAGCTATCCGCTTTGTCTTTGTGCGGAGAGGGTTGCGCTGGGAAGTGTTGTGGCGGCTAATGCGGGGCGGCCTGTGGCGCTGGCTGTGGTGACGCAGGATGGTGGGAGTCCGTGCGGGGCTTGTCGCCAGGTGATGGTGGAGATGAATCCGGCTATGCAAGTGGTTATTGGGATGGCGAGATCGGATGGGCGTGGTGATGGAAATGACGGGCCTGGGTATCGTGTGACAACGGCGGGGGAACTGCTGCCGGGGTATTTTAAACTGGATCGATAAAGCGGGCGTAGAGTTGGATTAGTTTCTCTGGCGTGAGAGGCGTCTTTGGGCGCGTTCCAGTACGGTTTTAACTTTGTCGTTGGCGGTGGTGGCGGCTTCTTCGACGGTTGCCTGGGGGCGGTCTGTGCCGGGTGTGCGAAGGAGAGCGCGCTGAATTTCCTGCTGAAAAACGCGGTCGATGCGTTCGCCGCCGGGAACGAGGGGGGTGAGTACGGCATCGGGGAAGAGGTCGAAGACGGGTCCGATCATGGGGTCGTCTGCGAAGGGGTTTCCGGCGCTTTTGCGGCTGGGAAAAACGCTTTCCTCTTTCAGTACGGTCTGGCCTTCGCCGCGTACGAGGTGCATTGCGAGTTCTTTAGAAAGCTGGCGGCGGCGTTCATCTTCCTGTTTGAAAACGACGAAGGTGCCCAGGCCGGATGATGCGAGCACGGGGGTGGTTTCTTTGTCGAGGGTGGGAGGAGCGGCGAGCGTCCAGCGGAAATCTCGGCGGGCCTCCTGGGGGCGTCCGGCGGCGATGAGGCGCTCGTTAGCGCGCTCCTGTTCGCGGTTTGATGTGTTCAGGGCACTGATGATCCAGCCACCTTGAATCGTCACACCGACTGTGCCGCCTACTTTCCAGACTTCCCAGCTTTGGCGCTGATCAAAGGCTCCGATGCCGGGTGCGGCTACGCCATGTTTGAAATCGAGGTCCTGCAGATGCTGCAGGCCGCTGATGAACTGGGGGGAGTCGGCTACGGCCCGGGGGGATCCGTCGGGGCCGGTTTCCACGATGCGTCCGCCGAAATTATAGATGATGTTGTAGGCTTCGTACTCTGCGACACCGAGGTTTGTGACCAGACCGTGGAACTGCACGGGTCGGGCGAGGGGGGCGTTTTCAGGGGGGGTGATGCGGGTGTCTATGGGAGAGCTTTGCCGGGTGATGGCCTGCATTTTTTGGAGAAACTCGTCCCAGGTCCAGCGGCCGTTTTCGGGGGGAGCTACGCCGAATTTGTCGAAGACGTCGAGGTTCAGGGCCATAACGTAACAGGCTTTATACCAGGGAACGGCGTAGATGTTACTTTCGTAGGAAACGGCGTCGAGGTAGCTTTGATAGAAGTCATCGAGTTCGGGTGCGAGGGCGTCGTTGAGGGGTTCGAGAGCACCTTGAGCGACGAAGCCGCTGATGTTATTGCTGACCTGGCAGCAGACATCGGGGGGCTGACCGCCGAGGACGGCGAGGGTTACTTTCTGCTGGCCATCCTGCCATGGGAGGCGGGTGTAGCGTACGCGGACGCCATGCTTCTTTTCAAATTCGGCGATAGAGCGCTGGATATACTGGGTTGTTTCGGGCATGTGAGGGAAATCCCACAGTTCGAGAGTGATGGGTTCGTCGGCGCGGGCGGCTTGTTGCAGGGGTCGATTATCTTTGGTGGCCTGGGTGAGAGTTATAACAAGGCCGCCAGTTAAAATGACTGCTATGAAAAAAGTGACCCATCTGAGACCATTCCACTGGAACATTCCAATTATCCCTTAAAAACTTTCATCTGACAGTGATGGTTGTATGGAGAAACTGAAGTTCAAGGTTTCGTGAACGCTTTTCATGGATAATATGCTAAGACAGGTTTGGGGGGCACTGCGCGACGAGCAGGCGACGGCTCTGGCGAGGTTGCTGCTTCGCTGGGTGGCGGGCGTGGGCCTGCTGATGTTTGCGCTGGGATTGTATGGGCCGGGGCTGGGCACTACGCGGTTTGTTTTCGGAACTGATACGGTGAGCCATGATTATATCATGCATTATTATGCGTGGGTTCAGTCGGTTTCGGGCAAGGGTGAGCTTCCCTTGTGGAACCCGTATATGTTCAGCGGGATGCCGATGATCGGCAGCGCGGCGATTTGTCCTTTTTATCCGAGCCAGTGGCTTTATGCCATTCTTCCTTTTAACATGGCGTTTACGCTGCAGTACGTTTTGGCGCTGGCGGTGGGAGGCATTGGGGCTGGGTGGTGGATGCGGTGTCTTAATCACCGCCGGGCGGTGTGTGTGTGGGCGGGGGCGCTTTATATGGTATCGGGGCATTTTTTAACGCTGACCCACGCGGGGCATTTGCAAAAGATGATTGCGTTGGGATGGGTGCCGGTGGCGCTGGGGGCAACGATTCAAATTATGAAGACGGGGGGCTCGGAACAGCGTCGGTCTGATCGCTTTCGGGCGGCTTGCTTGCTGGGGATCGCGCTGGGGATGCAGCTTTTGGCGACGCATCCGCAGGTGTTTTATGCGACGGCGGCGGCGTGTGTGCTGCAGTTGGTAGGCCTGGCGCTTTATTCTGTGCCGTGGAAAGCGATTATGCTGGGGCAGTCGGCAAGCAATGGCTCCACGCCCGGAGCAGCGTTTGCGCGGATCGGACGGGCCGCGGTGATGAGCCTGCTGGCGCTGGCGGTTTGCGTTGCGCTTTCGGCGGTTCAGCTTTTTCCGACCATGGAGATGTCGGCTCAGTCGAATCGTGCGGAGGGTGTGAGTTTTGAAGAGGCTACGCAAACGAGTTATCCGCCGCTGGAAATTTTTGAGTATGCCGTCCCGGCGATTTTCGGGAGTAGCGTGAGGGATTATCCGACTTCTTATTTTGGCAAATGGGGCGAGCGGATTGTTACGGATTATGTGGGTTTGCCTGTACTCATTCTGGCGCTTATCGGTTTGCTGGGCAGTCGTCGAAAGTATCGATGGTTTTTGCTGACGCTTTTTCTAACGGGTGTGATTGTCGGTCTGGGGCGTTACACTCCGGTTTACTGGCTTCTCTGGAAAACTTTGCCGGGCTTTGACGGATTTCGATCGCCGGGTACTTTTATGTTTCTCAGCAACTGCGGACTGGTTGGGTTGTCGGCTCTTGGTTTGGATTATTTATTGAACCTGGCTGACAGCGTTAATAGTCGCGGGTGGGGATCGGCGTTGTCCAGGCCGGCGGATGTTTCTTTTGTGGATGAAGGTGAGGGTGAGGAGTCACCTCCATCCCCTGTTCCGGCGGCGGCTGCAACATACGGTGCGGGTGAAACTCAGCCGCTGAACGTGGCGGAGCTGGCGCGGGAAGCGGCGGAAAATGATTACTCGCAGTATGCGGGTACGGATACGCCGCCGCAGGGAGTGCCGTCTGTTTCTGAGCCGGATTATGATGACCTTGGGGGAGACCCGGGCTTTAGTTATTCGTATCCAGAACCTTTGCAAAGCCGGGCGTCGTCGAATTTTACGTGGGACAGCGAAAACCTTCCGTGGCTGGGGCGGGCGGGTGTGCTGGTATTTCTGGCGGCGGTGGCTATTGCCTCGATGGCAGCGGCTATTATCTCGCTGGCGGAAAACTGGGGTGTTGATCTGAAAATCGCCACGGAGGCAGAGCGAATGTCTTATCATACGCATTCGCGGGTGGCGATTACGGCGGTGGCGCTGATGCTGCTGTTGGGAAGTATTATTCTGCTTCGGGTGCGGACATGGATTGGGGGAGTGGCGATCGGGATTACGGCGCTGAGTTTTCCGTTGATTCATAACCTGGAGTACTTGCGGTTTGATCCGCTTGCGCCTTATATGGCTCATCTGACGCGGCAGGGAGACTTGCAGGCCTTGGCGGCGAGTGGATCTCGGCCAATTCGGCTGCTGGAAGATAATGCTCTGAAAAATGAGAGTATGCTTTATGGAATCAGCAGTGTTGCGGGGTATCACCCGATTCAGTCGAAAGCGTATGGGGAGATGGCGGAGGCGTTGGGTTTTGGAAACAGTGGGTTTGGGTCTCTGTTTGGAGTGAACCATGTGCGCTCGCGCAATGCGGTGCCGCCGGTGGATGGAGAATGGCGGATAGCGGAGGAGTTGCCTGATGGAGCAGCCGGGAGTAAGATATGGCAGCGAAATCAGCCGTTTTCCTGGATTCGGGAAAATGCGTCGGTTGATGTTATGGAGACTTCGGATAATTCTGAAACAATGCAGGTGGCCCGAAACATCCAGGAAATGATCAGCACTGTGGGCGACCAGCAGTATTACGCGCGGATTTCTCTGGCTGATGCGCAGCGTTTCCGGCTGGTGGAGGGAACTCAGCAGGTGACTGCACAGTTGCAGTTGTGGTCGCCTCACGAGGTGCGGTTGCGGGTGAACGGAACTGCGTCCCGGGAAGGGGCGCGGGTTTTATTGCCGGTGTCTGATCCGTATTGGCCGGGATGGAAAGCGGAAACTTCGCGGGCGCGGCCTTTGCCGGTTATTCCGGTAAATGCGGTCCAGCGGGGGGTTGCCCTGCCGCCGGGGGAACAAAACATCCGGTTTATTTACCGGCCGTATTCGTTTAAGCTTGGCTTGTTTGTTAGCCTGTTCAGCGTGACAATTCTGCTGTTTTATGGACTAGGCTCGATTACTCGTCGCCTGACGCGGGGGCAGCGAAAGATTCGCAAAGTGATTCAGCGGGTGCAGACAGGGCAGCAGCTTAAACTTGACACTACTTCTGTGAAAGACCCGGTTTAGTTATGCGTTTTTTAAAGGAGCAGAAGAAGCTCTCCGGGCGGACTTTCCACGTGTTGAGTGATGGGGCTACCGGGGCGTCGGCGTGGATATTATCATCGTTCGGGGCGAATTGCATGCAGCTTTTGCTGTCGCCGGGGGACGGGCGGCCTGCAGTGGCGGTGATTGATGATATTGCCCATGTGGACAATCTGTCGGAAACTCCGAGCCGTTATGGTATTCCGATTTTGTTTCCGTGGGCGAGCGATCTGGCGCGGGGCGGTTTTCATTTTGAAGGAAAAGATTATCAGTATAATCGACCGGGGGAAGAAACGCGACGGTTTCATGGGTTTGTCCATACGGCAAACTGGGAGATGACCGATTGCGGTGCGGATGAAAATGGCGCTTGGGTGACGTGCGCTGTGGAGTCGGGCCGGTGCGGGGAGCTGGCGCGCAATTTTCCTTCGGCTTCTCGACTGACAGTTACATGGCATCTGGGCCCGCAGGGGATGGAAATGAAGATGAAGGTGGAAAATATCGGCGATGAAAGGATGCCGTTTGGGTTGGGTTTGCATCCGTATTTTCATCTGCCGGTGACGGACGATGATGGAACGCCGGCGGAATGCGCAATCCGGGCGCAGGTGGGGCGGCAGTGGGATTTATCGGCGATTCGCCATGTCCGCGTGCCGGATGTTGCGCCGGATAACCCGTTTTTTTCGGGTCATTCGGATGCGGATTTCGGGGAGGAGCGGGTACCTGTTTCGGATTTGACGCTGGATCATGTGTTTGAAGCCCGGCATGAGGAAAATGGCGGCGGAACGTCGGCGTCATTTATCAACGGGAGCACGGGTGTGACATTAAAGTTAACGGCCAGTGGTGGATTTGATACGTGGGTTTTGTATACTCCGCCGAACCGGGCGGCTGTGTCGCTGGAGCCGTGGACGATGATCCCCAATGGATTTAATTTGATGGCGGCCGGGCTGAAAAATACCGGGGTGATTACGCTGGAGCCGAATGATGAGTGGACTGGCAGGGTGAAATTTTCCCTGGACCGGACAATGTAGTTGTTTGGGATTCGGAACATCAGTCTAAAATTCGAAGGAGCACGTCGACTTTGCACGAGGTAAAATTTGGTGTTGTCGGGTGCGGAGTTATAGGTCCTCAGCACATGGAATCCATCCGGGAATTGCCGGGGTGTCGGCTGGTGGCTGTGGCTGATGTGGATGAAGAGCGGGCTGTTGCGGCACGGGAGCGGTTTGGGGCTGAGCGGCATTTCACGGATCCTGTGGCTTTGATCAATGATCCTGAAATTGAGGCTGTGGTGCTGGCGCTGCCTGCGGGGTTGCGGGCTGATCTGGCGGTGGAGTGTGTGAGCCGGGGGAAGCATGTGATGCTGGAAAAGCCGCCTGCGCGGAATTTGGCAGAGTATGACGCGATTGGCGAGGCTGTTGCGAAGTGTAAGGCGGAGAATCCGGACCGGGCGGAGCCGCTGGTGGCTAATGCTTCTGCCCGGTATATGCTGACGCCTCATAGTGGTCCTGTGCGGGATTATATTACGAGCGGGGCGCTGGGGCAGATTCGATCGATTCATTTCAGAAACCTGGTGCCGCCGGGGCCGCCTCCGTCGACGCCGCCGCCGGCCTGGAGGGTGAGTCATGAATTGAACGGTGGCGGCATTTTGGTTAACTGGAGCAGTTATGAGCTGGATTACATTTTCGGGATGGTTGACTGGGGCTTGACGCCGAAGCATGTGCTGGCGCGCTGGTGGGGGATTTCGCCTCAGCTATCCGAGTATGTGGCGCCGGGTTCGGACGCGGATGAGCATTTCGCGGCCATGATTGCTTGTGAGGAAGGAACGACGATTTACCTGGAGCGGGGGGAGCGTGTGGCGGGGCCGCCCCGGGCGGAATGTGATATTGTGGGATCGAAGGCTTCGATCAGTCTGACGGTTTTCCCGGAGGAGTATAAGCGGATTGTGGCGGTGGAGTATCCGTCGCGGGAGTCGAGGGAAAGGGTGGTATGGGAGGGGGCGGAATCGTGGCGGGACAGCCGGATTGGGATTATCCGGGATTTTGCGAGTGCGATCTCCAATAATAATCAGCCTCAAACAAACCTTGCGCGTGGGCGTGTGATGCAGCAAGTGATTGATTCGATTTACCGTTCCGGATCGGAGAATTGCCCGGTGGATGTTCGGTAAAATCAGCGGCAAAGGCCTCTGTCTTCCCTCATGAAAACGCGCCGAATATTATTGATTACGGGTTTGCTGGCTTTGCTGGCAGCGAGTATTTTTTCGACCCTGTACCTCGTTAATCACCCGCGGCGATCGTCGCGGCCGGGAGAATTGCGGGTGGGGGTGGCTGAGCCGAGCGAAGTGCTGATGCCGAGCGAACTGCTGGCACCACCGGAGCAGCGGTCGGATCGGCAAGTGCCGCCGGGGTCGCTTGATGGCCCGCGCCCGGCTACGTCGCGGCCAGATGGTTACATGCTGACTTATCCGGACTGGGAACCGGGGGTTGCGCGTGTGGAGGGGGCGAGAAGTGTGACGACGGCGCAGGACTTTATTAAGCCACTTTGGTCGCCAGTAGGGCTTGATATTGCTGTGACGCGGGAGAGCCTGCGAGGGCTTTATCTTGTGCCGCCGTTGCCGGGAAGTTCGCCGCGGATCTTGAGCGACGACAGAAACGTGGGGCGGGAATTTCAGTGGACGCCGGACGGAATGAGCATTCGGGCGCCGGGGGGCGACGGGTCTTTTGCGGAGTACCTCATTACCGGGGAACGCTTTCCTATCCCTGATCCGCAGAAGGCGGTTTTTATTAAAGATGATCGGGTGTTTTACCGTGATGAAGATGGACGGGAGCGTCAAATTTCGGGGCTGGAAGATCGGTTTACCGAGCCAGTGCTTTCACCGGATGGTTTGAAGGTGGTGTTTCGGGGGCGGGAGACGGGGCTTTATATTGGGCTGACGGATGGGACACGGGTGATTTTTGTGGGGGAGGGGCGTAATGCGCAGTGGCTGCCGGACAGCCGGGGGATTGTTTATGATTTGCCGATGACGGATGGTACGGCGTCAATTGTGGATGGGGATTTGTGGCTGGCGACGGTGGACGGGCGGACGCGGACTAATATCACTAATACGCCGGGCATTGTAGAGGCATGGCCGTCGGTATCGCCGGATGGTCAGCATATTGCTTTTTCGGCTGGCGGTGCGATTTATGTGGGCCGGCTTGTGAGAGATAATCCATGATTCGGCAGACTCTCACTGCGCCGGTTCGCACTGTGGGGGGCTTTGCCAGCGGGTTTCGCTATCCGCTTATTGCGGCGTTTTTTATCCTGCGCCACCCTACGTTGTGGCCGTGGTGTATTATTCCGCTGCTTATTAATACGGTTGCCGTGATTGCCCTGTGGATATGGACTGGGAACTATAGCAGTGAGTTGCTGGCGGCGCACCTGCCGGCGGGGGAGGCGTGGTATTGGGAACTGTTGCGCAAAGCGGCGGGCTTTCTGGCGTTTGTTTTCCGGGTGATTGTCACGCTGGTGGCGTTTGTGATTGTGGGTTCGCTGGCGGCGTTGCCTTTTAATGATCTGTTGAGTGAGCAGACCGACAAACTGGCTGGCGGGTGGAATGATCCGCGGCCTTTTTCTCCGAGGCGGATGGCATGGGAGTTGATGGTTACGGGTGTCCAAGAGATCAAGCGGATGACGATTTTTATTATGATCATCGTGCCGCTGTTTGCTCTTTCGTTTATTCCTGTACTGGCGCCGTTTACTTTTGCCATAAAGCTGATTGTGACGGCGCTGTTTTTTACCTCGGATTATATAAGCTATCCGATGGAGCGGCGGGGGGCGTTGCTGTTTCGGCATAAGATTTCGGTAGCGCGGCGTTATATCGTGCCGAGCCTGGGGTTTGGACTGGCGGTGACTTGTATTGCGCTGATTCCGCTGATTAATTTCCTGTTTTTTCCGCTGGCGGTGGTGGGGGGGACTTTGCTTTTTAATGATCTTGTGCGGCAGTATGGCGATCAGTTCCGGGTGGGGCTTCCGCCGCATTTTAATCCTTATGGACCTCCGGCTTACAGCGGGGATTTGTCTGAGGTGGTGAGATCCAACGCAGGCCGCCGTACTCCACCGTCTGTATGAAGATTTTCTTTATAATGAACGGGGCGAGGTCGGCAATTTCGCCGGGGCTTATTCAGCGGCTGAGGACGATTCTGGATGAGTCTGGTCATGAATATCGGATGGAGATCAGCCGCTCTCTGGAGGATAGCAATGCGCTGGTGGAGGAGGCGGCTTCTACGGGGTATGACACCTTGTGGATGGGCGGGGGTGATGGGACTATTAACGTATTACTGAACCAGAGCATACTGGCGCATATGACCCTGGGGGTGGTTCCAATGGGGACAGTTAATGCGCTGGCGCGGGCGCTGGCGATTCCGTTGGATCCGGAGGAAGCGTGCCGGTTTCTTTTGAAGGCGAAGGTGCGGCCGATGAATCTTGGTTGCGTAAATGGGGAGCGGTTGTTTTTGTGCTTTGCCAGTGTGGGGTTTGATGCTGCGGTGGTGCATGATGTGGGTGGAGCGTTCAAGCGGCTTGGGGGGCGACTGGCTTACCTGGCGGCTGGGGTGGCGAGCGTTTTTACGCTGAAGCGGATTGTGCCGTTTGAGATGTCGCCGGGGGCGGACGCTCATATTTTTACGGAGAAAACGGGATCCCGGGCGGACGATTTGACCCTGCCGGCGTCGAAGCCGGATCATGGCTATTCGTTGGTGGTGAGCAATATCAGGAACTATGCGGGGTTTGATCTTTTCCCGGATGCTCATCCGTGTGCCAACGCTATGGAGATGTGGCTGTTTCGGCACCGCCGGCTGGATGCTATGGCGGTGTGGAGCGCGGTGACTTTGCTGCGGCTGGATAAATGGAAGCGGCGGCTCAAGCGAGATGTGGGGCATTATATGGTGCGGAGTTTTGTTTTAAAGAGTGAGGCTCCGATGTATATCCAGCTTGATGGCGAGGCTATTACACTGGGGGATGGCAGGCATTACGAGTTTGAGTTTCGGGAGCATGCTGTTAACGTGCTTGCGATGGGTGATTAAGGGCGGTGACCTGCCGGTTGATTGTGAAAAAAGCGCTTGAATGATGAGGCGGTCTCTGGTGAGGATTCTTATCTTGCTGAAATAAATCTGACAAGGGGAGGCCGTAAGTTGAGCAAAGGTGTATCTCGCAGAAATTTCCTGGCAGGAGGGGCCATCGCAACGATGGCGGCTGTGGCGGCCAGCACGAAGGTGATTGCTCAAAATGCCACGGATAATAGTTCTGCCGCAGCAGGGTCATCGGCTGTGTCAGACGGTAATCCCCGGGGCGGGGCGTTTAAGCTGCTTTATGCCCCTCACTTTAACATGTTTAAGCATAACGCGGGGGACGATCTGATTGATCAGTTAAAGTTTATGGCTGATAACGGGTTCCGCGGGCTGGAAGATAATGGGTTGCCGAAGCGATCTGTGGAGGATCAGGAGCGGATCGGTAAGGAGCTGGAACGCTTGAATTTCCAAATGGGCGTTTTCGTGGCGAATGCGGATTTCGGAGCGCAGACTTTTGTTAAGCGGGACCAGGAAACCAGGCAGATGCTTGTTCAGAAAATGCGGGATTCTGTTGATGTGGCGCGGCGGGTTAATGCCAAGTGGGCGACCGTGGTTTTGGATGCGGTGGACCCGAAAATTGACATGGGCATCCAGACGGCTAATGTTATCGATAATCTTCGCGCCTGCGCTGAGGTTTTTGAGGAGGCGGGGCTGGTGATGGTGCTGGAGCCTCTAAACCGTTGGAACCACCCGAACCTGTTCCTCACGGGCATTCCGCAGGCGTATGCGATTTGTCGTGCTGTGAACAGTCCTGCGTGTAAGATTCTCAATGATCTTTATCACCAGCAGATTACGGAAGGAAATCTGATTCCGAACATGGAAGCCTGTTGGGATGAGATTGCGTATTTCCAGGTGGGCGACAACCCTGGCCGCAAGGAACCGGGAACGGGCGAGATTAACTATCGCAACATCTTCAAGCGAATCCATGACAGGGGTTTTGATGGGATCGTGGGGATGGAGCATGGGAAGTTTACAGATTCAAAAGAGGGCGAGCTGGCGGTTATCAAAGCTTACCAGGATGCCGACAATTTTTAAACCCTGCCTTATCCCGTTTCGATTACCTTAAGGAGTTTAGACGATGAGTGATTTTTCCAGGCGTAACTTTTTGAAATCTGCGGCCATGGCTTCAGGATTTGCGGCGGTTGCTGCGGGAAGCCTGCGGGCGCAGACCACTACTGGCACAGACACGGCGACTACGGCCCCTGGTGCGGCACGGCCGGGCCATTTGGATGGCAGTGATGTTATCCGTGTGGGTATTATTGGTGCTGGCGGCCGGGGAACGGGCGCAGCGCGGGATTGCGTGGCGTCGTCGCCGCGGGTGCAGATTGTTGCGATTGGAGATGCTTTTCGCGATCGGGCGGAGGACTGCTGGAAGAAGCTGCAGAATGATATTCCTGACGCGTGCAAGGTTACCAGCGATACGGTGTTTGACGGTATCGACAACTATGAAAAAGTTTTGAAGGCTGACGTTGATCTTGTGATCCTGGCCGCACCTCCGGGCTTCCGGCCTGCTCATCTGCGTGCCGCTGTTGAAGCGGGGAAACATGTCTTTGCGGAAAAGCCTGTGGCGGTGGATCCGGTCGGGATTCGTCACGTGCTGGAGACGGCGGAATTGGCCAAGGCAAAGAACCTGGCGGTTGTCGCCGGCACTCAGCGTCGTCACCATGACGCGTATCGCCAGGTAATCCAACGCATCCAGGACGGGGCGATTGGGGATGTTGTGGGGGGGCAGTGCTACTGGATCCAGGAAGGCCTGTGGGTGCGGGAGCGCAAGGAGGGATGGTCTGACATGGAATGGCAGATGCGCAACTGGCTTTATTTCGACTGGACCTCTGGCGATATTATCGTCGAACAGCACATGCATAATATCGACGTGATGAACTGGATTATGGGCAGCGTGCCTGTAAGCGCTATTGCGTCGGGTGGACGTCTGGTTCGCGATGAGCCTAAGTATGGCAACGTCTATGATCACTTTGATGTGGAATACGAGTATCCCAATGGCGTGCGCATCATGAGCATGTGTCGTCAGTGGGAAGGCGGTTCGCGGCGTATTGGTGAGCGCATCGTGGGGACGAAAGGCACATCTGATCCTGGGAGCGAAATTCTTGGTGAGAATGCCTGGAAGTATGAAGGGGACTTCGAGATGAAGCAGGCTTATGTTCAGGAGCACACGAATTTGATTAACAGCATTCGGGATAATGAGCCTTTGAATGAACTGAAGCAAGTGGCGGAGAGTTGTGCCACGGCGATTCTGGGTCGCACTGCCGCTTATACCGGGCAGATTGTGTCTTTTCGCTGGCTGATGAACAGCAGCAAGCTTGACCTATCTCCGGAAAAAATGGAACTGGGTCCGAACGAAATTAATCCGGTTCCAAAAGCCGGCGTGACAAAACTTGCCTGAATGACGTATTACAAACCTGATTTGACGAGCTTGTACAAGGCGGCCGGGATTATCCTGGCCGCCATTGTACTGCCCTCCGGAGTGAACGCCCAGGGGCAGTTTACGCATAACTCTGTTTCGATGCCCGACGGACGGCAGGTGCGGTTTCAGCCTCCCGTCCGGATGACTGTGCCGGCCAGACAGCCTGAGACTTCCGGTTCTGATCAGAAGGAAAATGGTCAGGGTAAACAGGATGATAAGGGCGGTGATAAGGCTGAGGCGGGACGTGACGTAAATGGGGAGGGACCTAAGTCTGATGAGTCTGACGAATCGGGAAAACCGGACAGGGAGGGCCAAGGGAAGGAAAAACCGGAGGAAGGCGATAAGAAAGAAGAGAAAGATAAGGCGCGCCTGATTCCACCTTTTAAATGGGGCGCGGAGGACGAATGGAAGTTGCAGGTGGGAGGCGATGTTCGGCTGCGGGGCGAGTATCGCAAAAATTATGATATGGATTACGGTACAGGCGATGATGACGACGGGCTGGGATTTCTTCGCACGCGGCTGAACTTTGATTTAACGTACAGGTCGATGGTGCGCACGTTTGTGGAGATCATGGATGCGCGGGAGATTGATGCGAAGGAAGAACAGCAGCAGGAGGCGCACCTTGATTTGCATCAGGCTTTCGTGGAGTTTCCTCTTTCGCCCGGGGCGCAGGAACTGAAAGATGCGACGTGGTCTGCCCGGCTGGGGCGTCAGGAATTGAACCTTGGGCGGGATAAACGACTTTCGGAAGCCAGCAACTGGAGCAATCTGCGACGTCGCTTTGATGGCGGGAAGGTCATGTATCGATCGGATGAGGTCGATGTGGATATCTTTGCTCTTCAGCCTAATTATTATGAACGTCAGCGGGGTGATGATACAGTTACCCGCCGTGGAACGCGCCGGGAGGAGGAGTGGTTTTACGGGGCATACGCCACAATGAGGCAGTGGAAGCCACATACGCTGGAAGCATATTTTCTAGGGTTGTCGGACCGGAAAAGTCGGCGCACATTTAATCCTGACCGCCGGAGCGAGGACGGGACTTATGGGAGCAGTCACCGCTATACGGTGGGTTCTGTATTGTATGGACCGTTGCGTGATTCGGATCACGGGACGCTGGAGTATACGATGGAAGCGGCGTATCAGTTTGGGCAGTATTCGAAGGATCCTATCAGCGCGTATTTCCTGCGGGGTGATACGACTTATACCTGGAAACGCCCGTGGAAGCCAAGTCTGGGTTTGGTTGGCACGCTGGCGAGTGGTGACAGAGATCCGGATGACGGTCGCCATGGGACGTTCAGCACTTTGTTTGGTTCGTCGCACTCCCCTTATGGCATTATAGATTTTGTGCGGCCGAGAAACATGCGTGAGCTGGCGATTGTTGGCAAAATTGAGCCGACTGAAAAGCTGACGATTCAAGCGGAGGCCCATGCTTTCTGGCTGGACAGCAAAACGGATAGCTGGGGTAATGCTCCGGGTCAGTCAAGTTTGCGAGATCGGCGCGGGCGAAGCGGGCGCAGCATCGGCGAAGAGCTCAGCATTGAAGCCGAATACAAGGTAAACGACAACACGACGGTCGAAGCGGGGGCGGCGCACTTTCTGCCGGGCAGCTTTCCGGGTTCGTTTGGACGACATGATGGCGCCAGCTTCTTTTATTTGCAGACGCGGTTTGAGTTTTAAGGGCCGGGTGAGGCTGTAGCGGTTGTTTGTGGTGCCTGGTCGTTGCCCGTTGAAACTTCATTGCGCAGGCGGTATAGAACACTGCGCAGGCGCTGGCGAAGCTCGCCGGCCCGCAACGCCGCCCGTCCACGATAATCAAGATCTTCCTGGGCTTCGATATATGGAAGGGCCATTTCCAGCCACTTGATTTTTTCTGGTCCGGTGGTTTCCTGCTCCGCTTTCAGCGTGTATAGAATGGCGATGTTCATGTTAACCTCGGCGTAGCCCGGGCTCAGTTCGCGCACTTTTTTGTAGACCTCGATGGACTCGTCGATCTGCTCCATGCTCTGGAGCAGAAAGGCATATTTATAGAGAGCACTGGGGTAATATCCGGCCTCACGGGGGAGGGGCTTTAGTTCGCCTGATTCGAACCGGCTGATTAGCTGAGGGAAGAGTTCCATTGCCAGGGCGGGGCTTGTCTCGATTGCTCGCATGGCGGCTTCAAACGGAGGCATGGGGGCGTCGGGCCACTTTGCCGCGACAGAATCGAGTACCTTTTGATCGCTTTCGATGGTGCGATAGCTGCTGACTGATAACTTGAGTACGGCCGGTCCTTGTTCAGCCAGCAGAGGTGTTCGCAAGTTCTCAAAATGCTGGTACATGGAAATGGCTTCGGTGGTGGCCAGATCATGCATGTGGGCAGGAAGCATGGCCGGAAGGTAGGCGCTCCAGGATTCGTATCGTGAGGGATCCCGGGCGACGGCTTTAGCGAACAGCGACAGGGTTTTTTGATCCTGTTCAGTTGTGTCGGCATAGCCCCAGGCTCGCTGGGCCAGGCGACGGGAGATTACTCCGGCGAAATAGAAGTCATTAGCCCTCCGGGTTTCTTCGGCTTTTTGTTCGGCGCGTTGCAGTGCTGTGGCGGGGTCTTCATTGCCCCAGCCATGGGCGACCATTTCGGCCAGGATGCGGGCTACATCGGGAGCGAGAAATACTTGTGGATCCTTCTGGATGGCCTCTCTCAGGTGGGCTGTGGCACTGGTGCCATATTTCCAGCCGGTGTTGGGGTAGGCAATTGCCTGGGATCCATAGTTAAGGCCGAGCCACATATGGGCCTGGACTTTCTCGGTATCTGAATCTGCGGACTGCAACAGTTTCAGGAGTTGGACGGTGGCGCTGGAAAAATTGTCCATGGCCGAAAGGCGTACGGCTTCATCAAACTCGGGCGGCACCTGGGCGTAGGGCGCGTCGGCGTCCGGACCGGGAGGCTTGGGCAGGTCGGTCAGGAACCGACCCAGACCTTCTTGCGCCTGCTGCGGAGTTGTCGGCGGTACCTGCCCGAGCAGTCCGGTTGTCCATAATGCAAAAATGCAGCCGGTAATCAGTTTGATCTGAAGCCTCATAAAAGGTTCGCCTTTCGATGCCGAGTTCCGTTAACTGATGAATTAAAGCCGAACGATCCGGAGGGTGAAGTCAAGCCCGGCGATACTTAAAATGACCGGTTATGGGGACATTTCCCTGTGTAAAAACAAGGCATTGCTTTGAAGCACGACGGGTGTCGGACCGCCAGCAGGCGGCAGATTTGGGTATGGAAAAAAGTCAGTTATTTTGCTTGCGGTTTTCGAAAACGTCCTTATTCTGGTCAAGACTGATGAAGAAGCGGACTGCCACTACACTAACTTTACTGCCGGATGGACGCGTGGGGGTTAGGTTTTCGTATGATACGGACCTAATTGCGCGGATACGTGCGCTGCCGGAGCGTGACTGGAACCCCGGCGAGAAGCGTTGGGAGGTGGGGATTGCATGTCTGCCGGAACTGGTGAGGGCGGTAAGGATGGATATGGCGGACGTGGATAAGAAGATTGTTCGCGCTTACCATATCTATCGCATTCGGCATGTGCGGGCCCGCATTACGATCGACAACGTGGTATCTGTGCTGTCGGGGGCCAGCTTGCCTTTGCCGATGATTGACAGTGCAACTTCAGTTGTTGTGCCTGGCTACAAATACATGAAGCAGTTTCAGCAGGGATCATGGGATGGTCGGCGGCGATTGTTCAACCGGCGGACCAAGCGGTTCCCGTCGGGCCTGGTGCCGCGCGTGACCAGAATTTTGCGTGAGCATGCTGTCGAGTATGAACTGCAGCTCCCGGCAGAACCGCCAAAGATCAACCTTGATGGAAAATTAACTGCGCCGAAAACTAAGCTTAGGCCTTATCAGCAGGAGGCGTTTGATCGTGCGCTGGATGAGAAGCGGGGCATCATTGAGATTGCGACCGGAGGCGGGAAGACGCTACTGGCGGCTCATATTATCCACCATTTGTCCCGGCCCACTGTTTTCCTGGTTCATACAAAGGACTTACTTTACCAGACGATGGACACTTTGCAACGGGAATTAGGTATTGTGCCGGGGCAGGCGGGGGATGGCAGGGTTGACCCGCAGCCTGTAACTGTGGCTACGGTGCAAACCTGTGTGCGGGCTTTTGATCTTAAGCTTGATACGTGTCCAGATGGCGAAGCGCTGCCGTCGGATGAGCCGGTGGCTTATGACAAACTGGCCATGCTCAGGAATTACCTTAAAGAAGTGAACGTGGCTATTTTTGATGAATGCCACCATCTTCCGACGGATTCCACTTACGGCCTGGCGAATGAGCTGGTGAACGCGCATTGGCGGTATGGTTTGAGCGCTACGCCGTACAGGGCGGATCGTATGGAATTGCTGATGGAAGCGGCGCTTGGGCCGAAATTTTATTCTGCGCGGGCGTCGAGCCTGATCGAGCAGGGGTACCTGGTGCCGCCGCGGATTTTTATCAAGACTGTGCCGGCCCTTACGGTGCGGCAGTTTAAGCCGGAATATAATGAGATTTACTCGATTTACGTGGTGGAAAATCGGCGCCGTAACAAGATGATTGCGGAAATGACGGCGGAGATGATTGGGCAGGGCAAATCTGTGCTGGTGCTAGTGAACCAGGTGCGGCATGGGCAGATATTGGAAAAACTAATGCCGGGTGTTCCGTTGCTGCATGGAAACACATCGACTGCGGAGCGTCAGCGGATTTTGGATGAATTGCGGTCCAAGACCGGCCCTGCGGTAATAGCGACCACGCTGGCGGACGAGGGGCTTGATGTGCCCACGCTGGATTGTGTGATTGTGGCTGGAGCGGGGAAAAGTCCGACGCGGGTTTTCCAGCGTATTGGCCGCGCTTTGCGCCGGGCGCCAGGCAAGAAAGAGGCGACCATTATCGACTTCCTGGATGATGCTCCGTTCCTCAGAGAACATGCTGTGGACCGGCTGGAGCTATATAAGACGGAGTCTCAGTTTATACTGGATACCTGATTTCGCTGCACCTTAACGGGGGATTACGATCGGCGATGCCCCTAATCAAGGCTTTGATTAGGGAAGCAGTTGCACCATGATGTCCTTGATGGCGACTCGCTGATCCCGGGTGAACTCGTTAGGAGATGTGCAATAGACGAGAAGGGTCGTTTTCTGGGCTTCGGGAATCAAGATGAGAAGCAGATTTTGCCGGTCCATGCTGAATTCTCCGGCGGTGAAGTTGGGGCCTTTTTGGACATCCTTACGAGTCCATTTCTCCTCTTCCATGGCTTCAAAGGTTGCGTCGGCATCGAGGTCGCCTGGATCGCGAGCGATGCGAACGACCAGGCCTGATCCGTCGGCGAGCATGATCATGGCGTCTTCTTCTTCGCTGGCGCCGGTCCAGTTTGCCGGAGCGTTCAGGGTGAGGTTGAGAGCCTCACTGACTATGGCGGGTCCAGTAGGGGTGGTGCCGACATCGGCAGCGGCAGGAGCGGATTGTGTGGGAGTTGCGGCCTCTGCTGGAGCAGGCGTCGGCTGAGAAGCGGCAATTTCTACGGGAGGGTCAGGTACGGCAGAGGTGCCAGCGGCTGGAGTGGGGGCGGGGGCTTCAGCCATTTGCGGAGCTGGTGTTGGTGTGGGAGACTGGGCCGGGGCGGGCAGTTGCGTTTCGGGTTGGGTTGGTGGTGCCAGCAAGGGTCCGGATGCGGTTACATTGGCCACCAAAAGACGATTTCGGTCTTCATCAGAAAGGCGGTTCATGGCGGCTGCTGTGGCTTCCATGACGACCATTACGGGGACATCCTGGGTTGTAACCAGGCTGCCGGCGCGACGCAGATCATCACTGCTGGCCTGAATAATGGTGGCCG
>CAYUGQ010000039.1:0-20097 GCA_964444305.1 uncultured Candidatus Sumerlaeota bacterium | reverse complement strand
CCGCCGGATCCACCAACGGCTTCACCTCCGGAGAATTCCGCTACCGCGGTGACGGCACCGTAGCTAAACGCAAAGCCGTTCCCACCTTCGGCAATGAAGATGTTGATATTCCCGGCCCCTGGAAAGACTACACCGGAATAGACGTTGTCCCCGGCTCCCGCTTTGGTGTTTCCCGCGAAGCTCTTCTGCTCCAGCTATCCAAAATCCCCGGCGTATACGTCCCCCGGTTTTATCAGGACACCTACAACGAAGACGGCACCCTCGCCGCCGTCAATCGTACTCGCGACGACGTCCCTGAGGTCATCCAGAAATCCAACTTTGACGTGCGCGACGATTACGGCTGCACCCGCCCGGTCGTCCCCCTCATGCGCGTCGTCCATGACCGGTTCGCCATTGAGATCAAACGCGGCTGCATGGTCGGCTGTCGCTTTTGCCAGGCCGGCATGATCACCCGTCCCCTGCGCGAGCGTGACCCCCGCCAGATTGTCGACATCGCCCGCGAAGGCCTTCGCAACACCGGCTACGACGAAATTTCTCTCCTCAGTCTATCCAGTGCAGACCACTCAGGCATCCTCGAAACAACCCGTGCCCTCCGCGCCGAACTGGCTGATGAGCATGTCTCCATCAGTCTCCCCAGCCTCCGCATTAACGCCTTCGACGTCGACCTCGCCGACGAGATCGGGAGCGTCCGGAAAAGCGGTTTCACCTTCGCCCCCGAAGCCGGCACACCCCGCCTGCGCCAGGTAATTAATAAAGCCGTAGACCAGCAGAAGTTCCTCGGCACCATCGAAGAAGTCCTCAAACGCGGCTGGCGCACCCTGAAGTTTTACTTCATGTGCGGCCTCCCCACTGAGACTGACGAAGACCTCCAGGGAATCGTAGATCTGACCGAACAAGCCATCGAGCTCGGCCGCAAACATTGCGGAAACAATTTCCAGCTCAATATCAGCCTCTCCCCTTTCATCCCCAAACCACAAACTCCCTTCCAGTGGCACGCTCAACCCAGCCTCGAAGAGTTTCAGCGGAAATATGACTACGTTCAGTCCCGCATCAATCGCAAATTCGTCAGCCTGAAAAAGCACAGCGTTCGCGAAAGCTCCATCGAAGGAGCCCTCAGCCGCGGCGACCGGCGCATCGGCAAAGTCATCCACCGCGCATGGCAACTCGGTTGCAAATTCGACAACTGGAAAGAACACATGCGCTACGACATGTGGCTCCAGGCTTTCGACGACTGCGGCCTTGACATGGCCTTCTTCGCCAACCGTGAGCGCGGCAAAGATGAAGTCTTCGCCTGGGATCACATCGAAGCCAGCCTCGGCCGTAAGTTTCTCTGGAGAGAGAAAACCAAAAGCGAGCTCGTAAAAATCACCACCGACTGCAGCACGACCTATTGCGCCACCTGCCAGGTTTGCGACTTCAAGGAAGTGAAAAACGTCCTCAGTGTCAAAGAAGACGGCGAATACTATGCACCGCCCGACGAAACCAAGGGCCGCCCCGCCGAACAGGTCCAGCGCCTTCGTCTTCAGTTCACAAAAACCGGGATGCTCCGCTTTGTATCCCACCTTGATCTGGTAAAAATCGTCCAGCTCATTTTCCGGCGCGCACAGATAAACGTATCCTACTCCCAGGGCTTCAACCCCAGCCCGCGCCTCACTTTCGCGCCGCCCCTGCCCATGGGCTTCGCCAGCACAGGCGAACTGGTCGACGTCATCCTCGCCGAAGAGTACGATCCTCAGGAAATCCTCACGCGCATTCGCACCATCCATCTCGACGGTCTCGAATGGATCAGCGCAACTGAACTTCCCGTGCGAAGCCAGGCTCTTTCCCCCAGCCTCGAAACCGCAAGCTACCGCTTGGACCTCGACCTCACCAAGGCTCCTCTGGACATGCCTGCCATCACAGATCGCCTCAACCAGTTCCTCGCCGCTGAAACCTACGACGTAGAGTTCTCCGGCAGAAACAAAGTTGTCCAGCGCGATCTTAAACAAAGCCTACTCGACGTCACCTGGAACCATGAAAACAATCACTTTTTCTGCGACATCACCATCAACATGCGCGAGCAGTTTTACGTAAACCCTGTCTCCGCTTTCGAGCAGATTACGGAATGCGGTTCGCTTCAATCCATCTGCACCACCACACGCACCGGTCTTATCGCCACTCCCCCTCAAGCCGTGCAGGTCGCTTGAATCACCAGACAATCCAAAGGAAATCCATGCAGGAATACAGACTCGATAACGGGCTGCCAGTCATCATTAAGCCGGTCAAAAACAAAGTCGTCACTGTAGACATGTGGGTCAACACCGGCTCGGCCAACGAATCCCCACGACGAAACGGCATCTCCCACTTCCTCGAACACATGCTCTTCAAAGGCACCCCCAAATACGCCCCCGGCGACCTCGATAAAATTATCATGTCCGTCGGCGGCGTATGGAATGCCGGCACCTCCAAAGACTTCACCCACTATTATGTAACCGTCGCCAGCCCTTACTTTGAAACAGCCCTCGACTGCATTTCCGATATGATCAAAAACTCCCTGATTGATCAGAACGAGTTCGATCAGGAGAAAAACGTAATTCTCGAAGAGTATCGCCGCAAACAGGACAGCCCCGTCGGTCTTCTTTACGACGAATTGTACGACGCAGCCTACGATGCTGGCCCCTATAAAAACAGCGTTCTTGGCTCCTTCGAATCCATTTCCGCTCTCGACCGCAACGATATGTTTCAATATTATCAGGCTTATTACACCGCCGACAATATGGCCCTTGTCATCGTAGGCGAGGTGGACCCGGACGAATGCATCGTTTCCATCCGCAAAGCTTTCGCCGATCTTCGGCCAACAGCCGTCCCCGCCACTGATGTACCCCGCACCACCACCCTGGCCGCATCCGGCATCCGCCGTCTGCCAAAAGACGTAAACGAAACCTACATCGGCATGGCCCTTCAGGCACCGGCCCTCGACAACGTCACTGATGTCCTTGCCATGGACATCGCCGTAACGATCCTCGGCGACGGCCGAAGCAGCCGCCTCTACCAAATCATCAAAGAACAAAAGCGCCTGGTAAACACCATCTCCGCCGGATTCGCCACCCACCGCTATCCCGGCCTCGTTTATGCCATCGCCACGCCGGCTCAGGATAACGACCAGATCGTTATCGAAGCAACCTGGAAGGAAATGCTCGCCCTCGGCTCCAATCCTCCCACCGAAACTGAAATGGCCAAAGCCCGCCGCGTCATCAAAAATGGAATGCTCTTCGGCATGGAAACCAACACCGGTCAGAGCAGCACCATCGGGTATTATTACACCCTCACCGGCAACATGGACTTCCTCAACAACTACCTTGCCCGCCTCAATGCCCTCACCGCCGATGATGTAGCCCGAGTCACAAAACAATACTTCTCCACCGAACCCGTCACCGTCATCGTCGAACCAACTCCCTCCTCTGATAATGAAGGCACCCAATGAAAACTTCTAACCCCACATGGGAAACTATCGCAGATAACGTCGACCTCTACGCCGTCCCAGACTCCGGCAACGACATCGTTGCCGTGATCGCGTTCAATCCTGTTGGTGGCGCCATGGAATCCCGCGCCGATGCTGGTCTACTCTCCTTCATGGGCCGCCTGCTTCAGCGCGGCACCAAAAAGCGGACAAACGCCGAACTGGCCGAAACCATAGACGGCCTCGGCCTCACCCTCGCCTTCGCCGCCACCGAAGATTACTCCTATCACCAAATGGTCACCACCGCAGATGCCCTCGAAGAAAGCATTGCGCTATTTGCAGAAACCCTTTTCGAACCCTCTTTTGAGCCCGACGAAATCGAAAAAGAACGCCAAAGCACCCTCGCCGCCATTCGTCGCAGCGACGACGATCTTATGGGCCTCACCGTCCGACACTTGTTCGAAGAACTCTACCCCCGGCACGGCTATGGCCTGCCCCAGATAGGCGTCACCGAATCAATCGGAGAACTCACTCGCGAGCAAATCATCAACTGCCATGAAGAAGTCTGCGCATCCCCCTTCCGCGTAGTCGCCGTTGGAAACTTCCAGCCCGATCACCTGAAAACCCTGCTTCTGCAAGAACTCGTCCGCCGGAAAGCCTCCCTCCAGGGGGAACCTCTCCTCGTCTCTGCACCCCGCCCCGCCCACGACAAATCCGCTCAGATCCTGCGCGACAGCGAACAGGCATATCTCGTCGCCGGGTTCGCCGCTCCCCATCCGACCTCGCCAGACTATATGGCCGCGCGCCTCCTGAACACCGTTCTCGGTGAAGGTATGAGCAGCCGCCTCTTCCAGGCTCTCCGCGAAGAGAAAGGCCTCGCCTATGCCACCGGCAGTAACTTCAGCGGCATGAAACTAAGCGGAACCCTTTTCGGATATATCGGAACCAAACCCGAATCGCTAGACACCGCCCGCGAAGGCATGCTGGCAGAATTCGAACGCATCCGCACAGAACTCGTTCCCGAAGACGAGCTGCTCCGCGCAAAAAACTACATGATCGGCCGCTTCCTCATAGACCATCAGCGAAACTTTAAACGCGCTTTCTATCTAGGACACTTCGACCAAATGGGCCTCGGCTCCGAAATGGACCAGAACTTCCCAAACCTGGTCACGGCAACTACTGCAGAACAGGTTCAGACCGTCGCCGAAAAGCTTCTCAAAGCCCCAGTTATCATCGAACTACGCCCCGAGTAATCAGCTCAACCATCCCTAATTACGAACCACGACATGCCGGAACCACCACGCACCTCATAAATGCCGCGCGGCCTCACTAACTTTCGTAAACACCTTTTGCACCCCCGCGTTTCGCAACCGGTGGTCTGCCCGCTCAATCGGACACTGGCCGGCCCAGAGTCCACCATAGAGCTTCACGTCCGGGAAATGCGCACGCAGCCGTTTCGCAAGATACCGGGAATGGGCCACGTCAAACGGCGGCACGGACGAAAGAATAATAATATCCGCCTCTGCCTCTCTAACCTTATCCACAACCTCACTAACCAGTTTGTCCGGTGCCAGCACTTCCACCTCGCAATCCGACGATTTTGTCAACTCTCGGAACATATTCGCCGCCAGTTCGTCGCTGCGATCATTAATAGGAACACACACAATCCGCCGCACCGGTCCCGCCGGCGTCCTACGCTGATTTAAATCCTCCTCATTCCCATCATCCCCAATCTCCTCAGCCAATTCCTTCTTTTCTTTCTCTGCCTTCTCCGCCAGGTGATCATGCACACTCTCCAACAGCGCCTCCATCCCCTTTACAAATTTCTGATAACGCTCCTCCGACAACATGTCCACATTACGATCCTCTTCAGCCCGCCCCAGCGACTGGATAAGCACGTCATCATAAAGATTCCCCACACCATACTCATCCAGATACTCCTCAGCAATCTCCACCGCCTCATCCGTCGCACCGCTCAACAAACGGTTATAAACCCGCACGTCTTCATCCAGCACCGGTTCATCCCCCAGCAAAACCCTTAAAAAGGCCATCTGTGGGATATACCCTCCCAGCACCACCAGGCATACAGTAATCGGAGTCGCCAGCACTAGTCCCACCGGCCCCCATAGCCACGTCCAGAAAACCGCCGACACGATAATCGCCACCGGCGAAACCCCCGTGCTATGCCCGTAAAGAATAGGCTCCATCAGGTTATTACTGATCAACTCCAGCACGATAAACATCCCAATGGTAATCAGCGGCATCGTCCACCCATCAAACACCGCCAGCGAAAGCGCCACCGGCATCGATGCCCCCATCCACGGCCCTACATACGGGATAAACCGCAGCACAATACACATCATTCCCCACAGAAACGCATTGGGAACCCCAATGAAGTACAGCCCTATCGCCACCGGCACCCCATAGGTCACATTTACAATAAGCTGCATCAGCAAATACCGGCTCACCCGGGACGTAGACTCCTCCAACGCCTGAGTCGTCACCCGGACATGGTTCTGTCCCGCCAGTCTCAACACCCGGTCTCGCAGGTCCTCCCGTTTCAGCAGGAAGAAAATAACAATCAGTATAACCAGACCCGCATTCCCCAGGATCCTCATCAGAGGACCCGCCATATCCATAAACGTCTGCCAGGTATTCGACGGCCCCTCCACCACCCGCACTGGCAGAACCTCATCATTCTCTTCGGCCGAACTCGAGGAGCTATTATCTGGCGGATGAGAATCCACAGCCAGTGTATCCGTCGTCTCAGAATCCACCCCCGGCAGACTCGTCACTCCCGGTACCCCCAGATTATCCAGAATCTCCGCTGCCCGTGGCAGGGTACCGGTAACCTCCACATTCTCCACCACGGTCGTGGTCCCCGTCGTTCCCGTCTCCGTCGCCGTGGTAAGACTTGCAGTGGAAGTCGTTTGCCCCACTTCCCTGGAAATATCCCGAAAAGCCTCCTCCGCCCGGCGAATGACGCTCCTGTCCCCCGGCTGCACCGCATGAAGCTTCGTGACAATATTTTTACGATACTGCGGCAAGTTATCCACAAACTCCACAAACTGCCCGGCCAGCAAATACCCAATCCCCGAAACAGCGCTCAGCACAAGCAACACCACCAAAAGAACAGAAAACATCCGGTTAAGCCCCCGCCGCTCCAGCCACATCACCACCGGCGACAACAAAAAGCTGATCAAAATCGCCAGCGCGATCGGGATTAGAATATCACGTCCAAAATACAACAGCCCTACAATCGCCAGAAAACCCATAAAAGTCAGCATTCTGTTACTTGCTGGATCAGGTTTTGGTAATACGGGAACACTCATGATGTCAAACTTTCGGACGCTGCTGTAATCGAATAAACCGCACACAACAGGGTTTGCCCGCATACGGCAGGCCTGCGTGTGTGCCTGCAAGATACCAAAAATGATGCCAATAAAGAAAAGCCCGCCCTATCCACCGCGAATGATTCCAGAAGGCCACCCTCTGGACCTTCTCGGCCGCGTACGCGATTTGCCCCTTTTGAGCTCAACCGTGCTCAATCTCGGAGCCGGCATCTGCGGCAGCCCCATCAGCGAGCAACTTCACTTTTTCCCCTGTCGCCGCCTCATAAACGTCGAGAAGTTCGGCCCCTACATGGAAAAACTGAAAACCATGTCATTCGCCGCCCCGGAAGTCGAATTTCACCAGATGGACATCCGCGAATACATAGACTCCTCCGCCATGCAGGAAGTCGATATCTCCCTCCTCATTGACGTCCTCGAACATTTACCCCGTGAAGACGCCCTCCACGTCCTCGATGTCCTCATGAAAAAAACCCGCAAACGTATCCTCATCTGGCTGCCCCTCGGTGAATGCCCCATCGAGCCTTTCCACGACAACCCCTATCAGCTCCACTTGTCCACCTGGTACGAAGACGACCCCGTCTTCGCCGGACACTCCGTAGAAAAGTTTGAAAAATACCACGAACACCTCGACCCACCAGCCGATGCCGGCTGGGTGATCATCAATCCTCGTGAAATGACCCCCGTAGACAAAGCTCTAAGCTGGCTTCGCGGCGAAAGTTAAACTCCTTTCCCTGCCCTGATCCGGACAGCTCTTCATTCACCGGATACAAACAGGGATACTCACCTCTGACCAGAATGACCCGTCATCTTCCACCGGCGCAATCGCCAGGCTGAACATATTTGACTGGTTCCGCTCAGCACTCCAGTTCTCCCCCAAAAGCTGCTCAGGGGACAAATCCGCCTCGAAAAATCCCTCCCGATCCACCCGTGCATAAATAGTCTGCAACGGCCTGCCCCCCGTCGCCGCCATAAAATAAATCGCCGCCTTTTTAACTTCTCTGCCCGTAATCCGTCCCCTCACCCTGTAATTCTGCCCCCGCCGAAATAAATGCCCCGGCAAATTCCTGCTCAGCAACACCACATCATTCGGCTTAAAAACATCCGTCGGCAGCCACGACTCCCCCCCATAAGGGCTAATCCCCCTCCCGTCATTGCCAGACGTCACAAAAGTATCCGGCTTCGGAATCCCACCCGCCACATCCTCAAACTTCGCCGGCAAACTCCGCCCCGTGGCATCCTGCACCTGAAAATGTAAGTGCGGCATACTCGAAAAACCCGTATTCCCGCTCAACGCAATCACCTCACCGCCAAACACCAGTTGCCCCTCCTTCACCCGGGCACTGTTCTGCGCCAAATGCAAATACTGCGTGTAGTACCCATCGCCGTGATCTAGAATGATCGTATTCCCCTGGCTGAAAAACTCATGACTCGGCCCCCCCGCCGCACCATCCTGCTTTACCCTAACCACCCGCCCCGACGCCGCCGCCACCACCGGCGCATTCTCCGGCATGGCAAAGTCCCACGCATACGAGTTAAACCCCGAATGCGTAAAAGTCCCATGATTTCCCTGGATCACCTCATAAGAAACCCCCGCCGGAAACGGCAGTTTAATCTTAAGCGGCACCACCTGCCGCTCGATCCCGCCCGGAAACGAACTCGCATGAGCCGAACCACCCTCCCGGGCAACCGCCGCCGGTCCGGTAGTCAACCGATCTTCACCACCCGCCGCGACTCCCGCCGTCGCAATCCCAAAACCCACAAGCAAGGCGAAGATCAAACCACTGTCTTTGAAACCACGCTGACTCATTTGCTGAACCATCCGGCCGCCCCGGGAATATGGCAAGGGCAAATTACGCCTCCAGCCGGATCCCTGTCTACGGCTGCACAGTCGAAACCGTAAGCGTCGTAGACTCCGCCCCATAAGCCGTCAGTGGACCAATCGTATCACTGATCAGCCCCACCTCCAGCTCAAAATTCCCGGGCCGCATCGGAGCCTGCAGCGTCAACGTCATACTCGTGGCCTCCCCCGGCAACACATCACTCCTCATCGGCATCCGCGACGCAATCCCCGTCGTAGGAGAATCCACCGTCCGCCACCGCGTAAAAACCGACGTGCTTCCATAAGGCACATTCTTCTCCGCCCCAAACCTCGGAATATCATTCCGCGCCAGCCACCGCGTATTACCCGAATTCTGCGGAATAGCCGAAAAAGAAAATGGCTGCCCCGCCATAACCGTCACATGATCCGGCACCAGCGTCCATTCCACTCGCGGCTTGTCCGGCGCAGTCGTATCATGCTTTTCCGCCCCCGCAATCGCATCATAATCCCCCGGCGTAATCAGCCCCTCATTCCGCAACGCCCCCAACACCAGCCTCGCCACATGATTATGCCCCCTCCCCGTCAGATGAATCCCGTCCGGCTCCAGCATAAACTCCCGCGGCCTTCTCATAAATTCCTCTTCCAGGTCCAGCAACGGCACATCCAGCCCCACCGCCGTATCCCTCACCGCCTGATTATACTGACTGTGCAGCGTCCCATTATCCACCTCCGGCGAAAGAACAAAGCTATTCTTCGCCAGGAACGCCTCCGCCATCTCCTTCAGGTTTTCCGGCTGCGTCGCCAGGATAGGTGTCGCCGCCCACGACCGAACCATCGTCACCAGCTCCGTCAAATTCTTCCGATACTCCGGCAAAGGCACCCGCGCATTCGCAGATAATGTCCCCTCCTCAGACCGCAACTCCCGACGCTTCTTTATATCCATCCCCAACGGTGAACCAATAAGCTGATAAAGCCGCACAGACTTCAGCCAGTTATGCATTTTCCGCGTCACAACATTAGACGCCCCAAGATCCGCATCAGGCAGGCTCAGCGCCGGAAAATGATCATTCCACCCAAAACACAAAACCACTGCATCCGGCTGCAAATCCCTTAATTTCGGTAACAACCTCAGCGCCTGTTGCGTCGAATAACCCGGTACGGCCACATTCACCACCTGCACCGGCCGCGACTTCGCACCCATAGCCGCCAGTCGCTCCGCAATCTCCGGATACGTCTTATAAGTCATCGCCGTTACCGAATCCCCCAGGCAAATCACCGTCAAAGGACGCACATTTCGCGGCCCTGTCGGAGGCCGGTCCCACGTCAAAAATCCACTCTCATCCACATCCAGACCCGACAGATTCGATCCCGGCTTAAGCCGCCACAGCAGATGAGAATCCATCTCAAACGCATCCGTATTAAACCGCACATTCAGCGAATCCACGGCCTCCACCAGCAGCTTCTGCTGCACAGAAAAGTCAATCTGCGGACGCTGATAACCCACAAGCCGCAAAATCAGCTCCGAACCCACCAGCGGAATCATGATGCAAAGCACCACCATCGAAACCCGGCGAATCAGCACTTGCTGCCGCGTCAGTGGCGGACGCTTCATCTCCCGTTCTATGCGGTCAAGAAGACGACTCATAAACTAAAAGCTATCAACACTCCCGACCCTCATGTGGAAAAGTACAGCGCCAGCAAGCCGGCAGCAAAGGCAAAGCGATAAAAAGCAAAAATGTCATAACTGCGATGCTGCACATACTTCAACAAACCCTTAATAGCAATCAGGCCAACCACAGCCGACGTCAAAATTCCAATAATCAGCGGTGTCCAGTTAGTCGTCCCCCGCAAATCCGGCAACGTAACCATAATCGCCCCAAAAGTAATCGGCGTCGCCAGTAAAAAGCTAAACCTCGCCGCCGCAGGACGGTTCAATCCCAGAATCAATCCCCCCAGAATCGTAATCCCACTACGCGACGTCCCCGGAATCAAAGCCATCGCCTGGAAACAACCAATATAAAACGCATCCAGATAATTGATATTGGTCACATCCCGCTTCTGCTTCCCAAATCTCTCTCCCAGCAGCAAAGCAATACCAAACAAAACCATCGTCACCGCAAGCACCCAGATGTTATCGCGATTATCATAGAAAATCGCCTCAATGGTATCCTCAAACAAAACCCCGATGATCGCCGCCGGGATACACGCAATAATGATCTTCGGCAACAGACTCCCCCGACCGCTCCCCTTCCAGTTCTTCATCCGCAGATCGCCCACATAAGTGGCAATAATCATCGCCCAGTCGAAAAAGAAGTACAGCACGATCGCCAGCAAAGTACCAATATGCAGCGCCACATCAAACGCCATCATATTCTCATGAGCCGGCCAGTTCAATGCCCACGGCACAACCACCAGATGTGCAGAACTCGAAACGGGAAGAAACTCGGTAAGCCCCTGGACCACCCCCAGAATGGCCGCCTGTGTGTTCGTCAACAACGCTAGAAAACTCCGTTTTAAATAACTGAGATCGGATGTACCGGGAAAATGGTACCGTGATTTCCGCCGGAAATTACAGATTCAGCCAAAAACACACTAGCCACGCCCGCCTCATCATCCCACGCCTTTATTTACGCCGAAACCTCAACAGCCACGGACGGAAGATCGCCTCCCAAATCACACGCTTGTCCATTTTCGACTGCCCCTCCCGCCGCTCCGTATAGACGATCGGCACCTCCACAACCCGAAACCCTTTGCTCAACAGGCGATAAAGCACCTCCACCAGGAACGAATACCCCGTACTGCGAATCTCGTTATACGCCACCGCCGCCATCGCCTCACGCCGGTAAGCCCTGAAACCACTCGTCGCATCATCCACTTTCATCCCCAAAATCGCAGACACATAACGATTCGCAAAAAGGCTCAGCAACAACCGCGACGGATGCCAGTTCAACACCCGCACCCCCCCGTTATACCGCGATCCAATGGCCACATCCGCCCCCGCCAGCCCACCAAACATGTTCGGCAGCTCCGCCGGATCATGACTAAAATCCGCATCCAGCGTTGCAATCTCCACGGCCCCGGCGTCCAGCGCCTCCTGAAACCCTCGCAGCATCGCCCCTCCATAACCACCCTTCCCCTCCCGAATCACCGGCCGCAACCCCGGCCAGTTCGCCGCCATCTCCTCTAGCAGCGCCGGTGACCCATCCGGAGAATTATCATCCACAATAAACAACATCGCCCCGGGCACCGCCGCAAAAATCGCCTCCACCAGCCGCGGCAGGTTCACCTTCTCATTATACGTCGCAACAACCACCGCACGCGGTAAATCCGACAACCCATTATCATCCGAAAACGTCATAGAAAACCTCATATCCCCCGCACGCCCCGACAATCAAATCCTCCCCGAAATTTTCCACTGCCACACCCCGCCCACCGCCGCCAGCATGATGATCACTCCGAAATGCATCAGAGACAACGCCACCGCCTGATCCCTCCCCGCACCGGCTCCCGCCACCAACAGCGCCACATACATAGCCTCCCGCAATCCAATCCCGTTCACCGTCACCGGAATCAGATTCGCCAGCGTCACCACCGGCACCGCCCCCAGCAAAACATAAAACGGCACTCCCAGCCCCAAACCCTCGGCCAGGTTCCACACCATGAAAATATCCACCAACTGCGTAAACACCGAAATCAACAGTGGCACACCAAGCCAAAACCGGAACCCATGCAGCTCCGTATGAACCCGCCTCAGCTTCTCCAGCAAATACCCCACCGGTCTCATCAATCCCACCCGCAATTTCTTCTCAGGCCCCCCTACCACCCCATCCATCCCCGCCAGTCTCTGTAAAAAAGCCCAAATCCCGCCATACATCCGCCGGCTAAATAAAGCTATGTTCACCCCGCAATAACCCATCGCCGCCCCCACCATCCAAACTCTTGTATCCAGCAACCACCCCGCCCCCTCCGGCACCTCAATCTCCAACGGCAGTTCCACGCGCATCGGCCACAAAAACGCCGCCGGAATTCCAAAGAAAAAAAGCCCCGCCAGCCCCGTATTTCTCTGCATAAAAGTACTCGCCACGGCCCGCGCTTTCCCCCCCGCATAACGCGAAATCATAAGCACTCGGACAATATCGCCACCCACCGATCCCGGCAGAAAATTGTTGTAAAACATCCCGATAAACGACGCCCGGATCGCCACCAGCGGCGGCAACATGCCCCCGATCACCCGCATCAGCACCGACCACTTGTAAGCCGTCAGCAACTCCCCCACCACCGCAACCCCCAGCGCAAAACCCACCCGCCACGGATTCCCTTCCCCGAGAATCTCCATCACACGCGCCAGGCTCACCCCCCGCGAAAATACAAACACCAGTAACGCCAGCCCCACCACCAGCCGCACACCCCACGGCCACAACCGCTTGCGCTGAATTCGAGAAATTTGGCTGGACTCACTCATGTTGTCAGATGCATCCCTAACATTGCACTGCCTGCAACCGGAAACGGAATACAAGTATTTGATAACACTAAACTGTACATCGGATGCCATCGGCATGCAAGCAACGACAGCAGTATGGAGATCGAAATGACAAAATTGGGAATCATCGGAGCCGGAAACTGGGCCACACCCTACGCCCGCGCCGCAAAAAATGCCGGCGCTGAAATCATCGGGATATACACCCCTGACAACAGCGCCGCAGACCTGGCCGCAAAAGTAAATGCCCGGCCAGCCTCCAGCGCCGATGACGTCATCTCCAGCGCCGACTGCATCATCCTCGGCTCCCCCACCTACACCCACGCCGATTATATCGAAAAACTCGCAAACAGCAAAAGGCCCACCTTGATCGCCAGCCCCGTCGCCGCCACAGAAGCCGACCTCGACACCATCGAAAAAGCCGCCGCAGGCGCGTCAAATCTCTACTCCAGCCTCCCCTTGCGCGCCCGCCCTGAATTCAAACGACTCAAAACCGCCATCACCTCCGGCGAGCTCGGCCAACTCGGCGTCGTCCGTCTCGGCAAATGCCTCCCCAAACCTCAAGGCTGGCGCGCTGATACCTCAAAAAGCAGCGGAGCCCTTATCGAAACTGGCATCCATCTTCTCGACGCCCTCACCTGGCTCGCCGGACCCGTCACACGAATCTATGGCAGCACCCCTGATTCCGACCTCCAATACCACGTCCTTGTCGCCCGTCTCCAGGACGGCACCATAGCCCACCTCGAAATCTCCTGGGCCGAAGCCGACAACATAGAATATGACTATTACGAAGTCGCCGGCAGCAACGGCCTGCTCGATTTCGACACCCGCAGTGCCCCCCTCATGCGCCTCGAAGGCCGCACCGCCCCCGCCGCAGAAACCCTCCGCCCCGGCGCATCCATCGCCGAACACGAACTCCGAGATTTCCTCACCACAGCCACCACCGGCAACAAAGGCGATTTCGCCACCGTCACAGAATCCGCCGCCGTCTGCAGAAAACTTCTGCAAATCCAGCAAGCCATAAAAGCCGACAGCGTTCTCACCCTGGCCTGAGCAAACCGCTCGGGCCACCGGCCTCTCATCAATAAAACAGGGGAAAATGGAGCCGCTTGTCAGACTCGAACTGACGACCTACGCATTACAAGTGCGTTGCTCTACCAACTGAGCTAAAGCGGCTTTCGCCTAAGTGCCACCATCCAAACCCACCATCCGTCAGGGCGAAAACCACCCCGCTGGACTCCGTTCGGCTCCGGAGCACGCGCGTTGGTCTTTATGAAAACCAACAGAAAAAATTCCGTCCCAACACCCTCTTTTACCCAAATTTCGTTTTCCCCATACATAAACCCCGCTGACTGTCAGTATCGATACAATACAAGCCACCGCCGCAACATAACCGCGCACCGTGGCCACCAACCAACATTCGCCGGAAAGTGTGGGCATGAAGCTCATAGTCGCAATCATTAAGCCGTTTAAACTCACCGATGTAAAAGAAGCATTGGCAGAACTCGGCGAACTTCGCATGACCGTCAGCGAAGTAAAAGGCTTCGGCCGCCAGCGCGGCCACGCAGAGCTATATCGCGGCAGTGAGTACCAAGTAGACTTCCTCCCAAAAGTCCGCCTCGAAATCGCCTGCGAAGACGATCAGGCCGAACAAGTCATCGAAACCATCGAAGAAGCCGCAAAAACAAACACCATCGGCGACGGCAAAATCTTTAAAATTCCGCTCGAAGAAGTCGTGCGTATCCGCACTGGCGAACGCGGCGCGGATGCATTGTAATTCAAATCAAACCTATAAGCTTATAGTTCCACTTAAACGAGGTCACAATTGATTCAAGTTGAAATCACGCCGGAAATCATCGAAGAGCACGGGGTAACCCCCGAGGAATATCAAACCATCCTCGACATCCTCGGCCGCGAACCCAACATCACCGAACTGGGCATCTTCTCCGTAATGTGGAGCGAACACTGCTCCTACAAAAACTCCAAGCCCCTCCTCATGACCCTCCCCGTCGAAGGTCCACAGGTGCTCCAGGGCCCCGGAGAAAACGCCGGCATCGTCGACTTCGATGAAAAATACGCCATCGCCTTCAAAATGGAATCCCACAACCATCCCTCCGCGCTCGAACCCTTCCAAGGCGCAGCAACCGGCGTCGGCGGAATCCTCCGCGACATCTTCACCATGGGCGCACGCCCCATAGCCCTCCTCGACCCCCTCCGCTTTGGCGACCCCGCAGACGCCCGAACCCGTCAAATCATCAAAGGCGTCGTCGAAGGCATCGCAGACTACGGAAACGCCGTCGGCGTACCCACCATCGGCGGCGAAACCGTCTTCTCCCCCGCCTACACCGGCAATCCCCTCGTTAACGTCATGTGCCTCGGCCTCATCGAGAAAGACAAAATCACCCGCGCCATTGCATCCGGAGTCGGAAACCTCGTCGTCTACTACGGCAACAGCACCGGCCGCGACGGCATCCACGGTGCCACCTTCGCCAGCACAGAACTCACCGAAGAAAGCGAATCCCAGCGCAGCGCCGTACAAGTCGGCGACCCGTTCACCGAAAAGAAAATTCTCGAAGCAACCCTCGAACTAATCGACGCCAACGCCTGCGTCGCCATCCAGGATATGGGTGCCGCCGGTCTCACCTGCTCCTGCGCCGAAATGGCCGGACGCGGCGGCATGGGCATCGAAATCGAACTCAACCACGTCCCCCAGCGCGCAGAAAACCTCTCCGCCTACGAAATGATGCTCAGCGAAAGCCAGGAACGCATGCTCGCTATCGTCGAACCCGCCAAGCTCGACCTCGCCCGCTCCATCCTCCAAAAATGGGACCTCGACGCCCACGTCCTCGGAAAACTCGACGACACTGGCCTCATGCGCGTCCGTCACAATGGCGAACTCGAGGCCGAACTCCCCGCAGACAAAGTCTCCGACAACTCCCCCGTCTACCACCGCGAAGGCAAACGCCCCGCCTACATGGACACCCTTCCCGATGCCCGCCAGTTTGACACCGCCAGCCTCGGATCACTTCAAGACCTCCTTCTCGCCTTCCTCGCCTCACCAAACATGAACTCCAAGGCCTGGATCTACGAACAATATGACCACATGGTTCTCACCCAAACCGTAACACCTCCCGGCGAAAATGCCCCCGTAATCAAAGTCCACGACACCAAACATTACGCCTCCGCCTCCGCTGACGGCAACGGTTTATATTGTTACGTCGATCCCTATGAAGGCGGCAAACTGGCCGTCGCCGAAAGTGCCCGCAACGTCGCATGCACCGGTGCCCTGCCTCTCGCCATCACCAACTGCCTAAACTTCGGCAGCCCCCTCAAGCCGGAAGTATTCTTCCAGCTCGCGGAATCCGTACGCGGTATCGGCGACGCCTGCCGCGCCCTGAACACCCCCGTAACCGGCGGCAACGTCAGCCTCTATAACGAAAATCAAGACGGCCCCATCTGGCCCACCCCCATCGTCGGCATGGTCGGCAAAATCGCCCACCCCGCCAAACCCGTCACCGGCGCATTCAAAGCCCCCGGCGACGTCATCTATCTCCTCGGCGGCCCCGCCGAACACCTGGGAGCATCCGAAATCCTCCGCTGGAAAACCGGCAAAGAATTCGCCCCATGCCCCACCTGCGATCTTGACGCCGAAAACGCAACGATCAGCGTCCTCATCGAAGGCAATAATGCCGGTTTAATTAAATCCGCCCACGACTGCTCCACCGGCGGCCTTGCCATAACCCTCACCGAATCCCTGCTCTTTAACCAAACCGACCTTGGCGCTAAAATTGACATTTCCTCCCTCAACACCAATCCTGCCGTCGAGCTATTCTCTGAAACCGCCCCCCGCGTTGTCATCACCGTCGCCCCGGAGAAAGCCGCAGAGTTCGAAAAACTTGCCACCGCAAAAGGTCGCCCATTCACCCGCCTCGGCGAAGTCACCACAGACAAAACCCTGACCGTAAAAAACACCAGCGGGGAACTCACCTGGGCCATCGCCGATCTGCGCAAAGCCCATAACGACATCACCAGCATATTCCCAGAGTCTAACTAAGAGGTCTCCCCCCTTGAGCCAGTGGCCCCCCCCGCCCAACACCACCCCTCCCCCACAACAGCCCGGGGGCGCCCCATACTTCGCCCGCCAGCCCCAGGCAAACGGCTGTGCAAAAGCCTTCGCCATCACCGCCGGCCTCGGTCTCTTCCTGTTCCTCATAATCGTCCTGCTCGGAAACCGGAACAGCCGCCTCACCCCCGTTTTTGAAAACTCCGTCGGCGTCATCCGCATCGAAGGAGCCATCGCTGACAGCGAAGACACCGTAAAGCTCATCCGCCGCTTCCGCAACAACTCCATGATCAAAGCCCTCGTCCTCCGCATAGACTCCCCCGGCGGAGGCGTCGCCGCCAGCGAAGAAATCTACCGCGAAGTCCTAAAAGCCCGCCACGAAAACGAAATGCCCGTCATCGTCAGCATGGGCAGCGTCGCCGCCTCCGGTGGATATTATATCGCCGCCGCAGCCGACCAGATTTACGCCACCTCCGGCACCATCACCGGCAGCCTCGGCGTAGTCGCCCCCATGTTCAACGTCCGCGAAACCCTCGATAAAATCGGCGTCCGCACAAACCCCATCGTCTCCGGCGAACACAAAAACGCCGGCGACCCCTTCAGCGATCCCACCTCTCAGGAACGCGCCCTCCTCCAGGGTCTCGTCTACGACATGTACCGCCAGTTTTTCCAGGTCGTCCTCGCCGCACGCTATGAAGCCATCGGCGAAGCCAACAGCCGCGGCGACATCGACGCCATCGTAGCCGCCACCACCACGAAAAATTCCACCAATAGCCTCGAACTCGCCGCCTTTCCCACCGGCGCTATCGCCCGACCAATGGGCGTCCCAGTCGAGACAGAAACCGCCCTCCGCAAACTGGCCGACGGCCGCGTGTTTTCCGGAGAACAAGCCCTCAAAGTCGGTCTCGTAGACGCCATCGGAACCCTCCAGGATGCCATCGACTACGCCGGTGAAATGTCCGGCCTCGGAACCGATCCCACCACCGTCGACCGCAACCCAAAATCAAGCCAGCCAAGCTGGCTCGGAACCTACCTGCGCCAGGTCCTCCACGAAGCCACCCGCCCCACCCAGGCCATAGAATTCCGCGCACCCTACTAAGCCATCCCCTACTCCCGTACCTGCGGACAAAATCCCCCCAAATCACTTTTTTAGTTGCAAGTACAACTAATCACCCAGCAACTTAACTTCAAATTGTAACCCCACAGGTTCAATTGAAATAAAATGGCGAAAGCCGGAAGGATATCAGTCACTTGAAAAAACTATTTGTTAACACACTACTTGCAGGAGCCATCGCCCTCTCGGCATCGGCAGCCTCAGCCCAGGCAACAATCCTCACAGAAAACTTCGATTCCTACACCGATCAGGCAGCGTTCGCCGCTGCTTGGGCGTACGGAAATCTTCAAGGCCTGGAACTTCGAACAGATGGTGGTCACTCAGGAGCAAATTATGTTCGTCACCCTCTGACGGGACAGCGTCAGGGTATTATATTTCCGAGCACTACTCCAACCGATGCTGCGCCGGTTGTACTGGACTTCTGGATCAGGGTTCCCAGTGCAACAGCCGGACGTGTAGTTGTAGGGTTGGGTCAGGTTACCGCAAGCGCGGCGACCCCTACGGTCGATTATGGTGTCTATAATACACCCACCGGCGCCGGTTGGTTTGGAAGACTAAACCTGGGCACCCCAGTCCCTTCTGGCTGGTTTCACATTGGTGGCACCCGTGTAGCAGGACAATGGACTAACCTAAAATTCATTATGAAAACCCGGGACGTGGAATTCTACGAAAATGGGGCCCATATTGGATCGGCAGCCCGTACGTCAGCCGATTTCCCAGCTCTCACCGGCGTCTATATTGGAGCTGGCGTGGACAGCGCGATTGAAGTTGACGTCGACACCATCGTAGTCAGCACCACAAGCAACGTATCCGACTGGTCCATGTACTAAGACGCCCAGTCTAAATCAACAAATTCAACGCGGGGCTTCGGCCCCGCTTTTTTTATTCCCAATAAAACCCCAACATCTCTCCCAGATCCCCCCACTAACATAAATTCCCCCCCATCCTCAAACCACTCCAGCACACACAATTCACCCACCCAAAAACACCAAATCAAACCGAGCACCCTTCCCTTCCTCCGACGCCATTTCCACCCGCGCCCCCATATCCTCCAGGTATTTCCGCGTCATCGCCAGCCCAAGACCATTGCCCTTGCTCGCCTTCGTACTAAAAAACGGCTGAAATATCCGCCCCTGGATTTCTCTCGAAATCCCCGGCCCATTATCCTCCACCCGAATCACTGGATGTCCCTGCACCCTCAGCGCTTCCAGCGAAACCCGCCCCCCCTCGCGCCCTTCCAGCGCATCAAAACCGTTACTCAAAAGATTCATCAGCGCCTTCATCAATACATCCCGATCCACTTTCGCCATCAGAGGCCCCTCCGCCAGCCCCACAGCCACATCAACCCCCTTCCGCTTCGCCTCCCCCTCCACCATCTCCGCCATCATCCCCACCACCTCATTCAGATCCACCCGCTGCAGCCGCACCGTTGCCGGACGACTAAAATCCAGCATCTCCCCCACCAGCGCCTGCATTCTCACCAGGCTCCGCTTCGTAATCGGCCACAGCGTCTCAATCTCCTCGAAATTCCTCCCCGCAATCGCCAGGTCCATCAGCTCCGTCCCGCCCCGCGCCAGTTGCAAAATGTTCTTAATATTATGAGCCAAACCCGAAATCGTCTGCCCCACCGCCGCCAGCCGCGCCTGCCTCAGATTCTCTTCCACCAGTTCCAGGTTCTCCAGCGTCATCCCCACATCCGCCGCCAGCGCCGAAACAAACGCCAGGTCATCCTCCGTAAACGCGTGAAAAGCCTCCCGCGTATCCAGCACAAACAGCCCCATCAGCTTGCTCTTCCCCGCCAGCGGCACACACATCGCCGACCGCACATCCGA
>CAYUGQ010000038.1:0-20245 GCA_964444305.1 uncultured Candidatus Sumerlaeota bacterium | reverse complement strand
CGGGAGCCTGAAACATAAAGTTTGTTAGTGACAGGATCAAACGCGCAGGCTCCGCCGGGGACTCCGCTACCGACAACACTGCTGCCAATTTCAATGATATCATTGGTGCCCCATTCGAAAATGTGGACCGCACCATTAGCACGATTGGCCAGGGCAAGAACACCTGGTGCCACTGCGCAGGGACCTGCAAGATCATACGGGGCATAGCGCTCAACCCAAGCCCAGGAGGTGGGATTAGCGATGTTGTTGGGAGTTGCTCTAACAATGATGGAAAGCTCGGACGTGTTATTCAGCTTGCCACCAGTGTAGAAATGAAGGTTGTCGAAGGTGCTTCCGGCGTAGGAGTTGCCCGAAATGAAGGTGTAGAAGTTCAGGGTTTCCGTGTTGCCGACTTCATCATTTTCGCCCAGTGAGGTCCAGACGTTACGAATCAGGTGAATGTTGTCGGTGGCGTTGTCGGTAAAATAAACATTACCTGCCGGATCTGTAGCCGCAGTGGTTATGCGGGCCACAGTAGGATGCGGTGCAAAGTTAATTTCGCGCTCCAGGGTAAATTGCGCCTCATCCGCCACGGCTGCGGCGGCTGAACACGCCAATATTGTTGTTAAAATCCGTTTCATCAGGTCTAATCCCTCCACTTGGATTGAAAGTGTTGTTTTATCAAATGCACAGATATACTATAGCTAGTATACATCAACTGAAATTTCCATACTGGAAAAAACTGAAGCGTATGAATATGACGCAAAGAGACCTCAGTCCTCATTGCGCCAGACGAAAAAGTAGCACCCGATTGCGGCGATGACGGTTGTGAGCAAAAGCCCGATAATCATACCCGTCGGGAAGTTTGAGGTGGCGTGTGCTTCCGCTTTTACGCCGGGCTGGGGTTGGTCGGCCGTTGTGGCCGTGGTTCCGGTGGTATCTTGCGGAGATGAGGCTGCATCTTCGGTTGTTTCGCCTTTCCCCTGGAGTTCGGCGGCATTCTTGAAACCCACTGATGCCAAACGACTTACGCGATCCTGATCTTGTAATAGGGCTGTCAGGCCATCTATTTGTCCGTCGGTGAGCGGTCCAGCCTGCATTTGCATTCTTACCACACTGGCACGAACCTGGGCGGAGTCTTGATTTAGAGTGTGGATGAGGTCAATTCCCGAGGCATTGCCCAGCCCGATGTTATGGCAGCCGGCGCAGCTTCTCATGAAAAGCATGGCGTATCCGTCAACTTCGCCTTCGGCGGAGAGTTCCTCGGTTTGGGCGTGTTGCCGTTCTTCCTGGACCAGCTTGGCTTCTTCGATGCGGAAGACGAACTCTTCGTCTTTCATAAGATCAACAAGCTGAGTGATCTGCTCTTCGGGAAGGGGGCCGGTATACTGCTGCATGCGGTGCACGGTTTCTTCGAGACTTTCCCGGGTGCGCTGATGGGTGTTGGTCAGTTCCTGCCCTGTGAGGAGGCCCTGGTGGCAGGAGAAACACTTTTGCATGAAGAGGCCGGCTTCGAGATCTTCAGGTATCTCATTATCCTGGGCTGTGGCTGTGGCGGCGGTGAAGATCATGGCGGCAGCCAGGGTGATGGAGGCGGCAGCCCGGGCGATGCGGGTGGCGAAACTCAGAGGTTTATCAGAAACGATCATTGGTATACTTTCCATGGGAAATCTGGAAAAGGCCGGGTGCTCGTGGCCTGAGTTAAGGTAAACAGGACGATTTACCGAAGAGTAATTGGGCGGTGCAACGAGAAAAATGGGCTTTGAGCGGGGGAGGTTATTTCTATTGCATGAAGAGGGGTGGCCTTACTAGCAAAGGAAGGATATATATTTATCAGGTCTGCCGCGGCTTTGCGGTAATTTTCCAGGATATGTTAAACTCGTGAACTTTTTCTCAGGCTCGTTCTTTCAAGGTTTTAAGTCGGCATTGATTGCCGTGTTGTTTGTGGCAGGTCAATCTACAGGGGGGGCCAAGACGCCGAGCATTGCTCCGGAGTTTATTAATTTTGGTTATGTGCAAAACAATGCGATCCTGGACCACGTTCAGTTTGAATCGTTTACTCATATCGCGCCGCCATTTGTGGATTTTCTGGCTGATGGTACGTTGCATTCGGGGACGCGGAATTCGTTTGGGAACCGTCCGGCCACACTGCGGGCAGGGGGAGCGGCGCAGCGGGCCGGAACCAAGGTTATAGTCTGTGTTCGTAACCGGAATTTTGATGAGCCGCTGCTGGCGACGGTCATGCAGAGTGCGACGCTGCGGACGCGGCTGGTAAACCAGGTGCGGGATATGGTGTTGGCGGATTCCTATTGCGCCGGCGTGAACTTCGATTTTGAGTTCCGCTGGAATTCGACCACGCGGGATGGGATCACGGTGTTTATGAATGAGATGCGCGATGCGCTGCCGGATCACGAGATCAGCGTTTATGTGCATGCGACTTACAATCCAACTTTGTGGGACATCCCGGCCATTATTGATACGGTTGATTATGTGCTGTACAGCACGTATGACTGGGCGAGCGGGAATCGTGTGGGGGCTATCACGAACTACCAGGCGGTGTTGGGGCAGCTTGCCTATTACTTTAATGATGGTGTGCCGCCGGAGAAGATGGTGTTGACGTGGGGCACGTACGGGCGGCGGTGGTATTCCAAGGATGATCCATTGGACTATGGTGATAGTGGAGAAGGACGTCAAAGCCAGGGGTTTTATGATACGCTGTTTAATACGACGCTGCGGCAGTCTGATGGGGGACCTTTTGCGCCAACGTACCGGCGGGGTGCGGAGGTGGTTTCTTACACGTATACGCAGCCGGATCCGGTTACGGGGCAAACGGTTTATTTTGGGTCCACAGGGGAGTCTGTGGAGTCTCTTGAGATGAAGATTAGTGCCGCAAGGGTTTTTCCGGGTTACCAGGGGCAGTGGAAAGGGGTGAAATTAAGAGGGGTGGGATGGTGGTCGATGATGTGGGTGGCGCCCTACTGGTCAAATTTCAATCTGGATGCAGGTTCTGCCTTCTTTTCCGGGTTTGATCCGATTGCCAACACGGTGGTTAAGCGTTCGCCGTACTATCGTCATGTGGATTTGCTGGTGCAGGAGATTTTGAAAAAGCCGGGGCAGACGAAGTTTAACCTGGAGTCGTTTGAGAATGTAAGCTCTCACTGGAGTGATCCGGATGTTTCACCGGACAGCACGACACCGGCCAATGGTCTGTCGGCTTTTGGGGGGGCACCAGCTCCGTCAGGTCCGGGCAGGCCGGAGGGGACTACGCAGGCGGGGCGGTTGAGTTTTGACTTTACGGGTTCGGGGCCTCACCGACTTTTTCTGCGATATGAAATGCTAAATCATGGGATTGACCAGGGTGTGATTGATACGCCGTCAGCGCTGGCACTGGTTTCAAAGAACACACGGATTTCGGGTTATTATTATGTGTCTGGGGATTACTCTGCGCGGACGTTGCGGCTGGCGGCGCTGGATGGGTTGAGGCAGGTTGAGGTTTCTAATCCGATTACTTTGCCTGCGACCACCGGGTGGTATCAGTTTACGTGGGACCTGAATGATGATTCCCAGGTGAATGGGTATACGACGGCGGAGCCGAACTTTGGATCGGGGAATGGGACGATTGATGTGTCGGCTCCGGGGGCGCGAGAAGTGAGCTTTCTGGGTTTCGTGCTGGAGGGTGGTGCTGAAGGCAGGGGTAATATTTATTTTGATGAATTGACTTATGAAAAGCGTGCGCCGGAGGGACGAGAATATGTGATAAATGAGTTCCGGTATGGTCAGAACTCCACGGAGTTTGTGGAGATTGCAGGGCCGCCGGGTGAGATTCCGACGGGGCTGGAATTGGTGGCGTATGATTCGTCGGATGGTTCGGTGTATAAATCGGTTTCGCTTAACGGACGGAGGATGCCGCCCGGTGGTTTGCTGGTGGTGGGTGATGGGGGGGTGCCGCAGGCGAGTGGGGCAACCGGGTTTATTCCGCCGAACTGGTCGAACAGCAGTGCTGATCTGCCGGGTAACCTGCCGGGGGGATTGCAGCTTTATGATAATAATTCGGGCTATGTTTATGACTCTGTCGTTTATGGGGCTTTTGGCGGGGTAGGGGAGTTGTCGCGGATCCAGACGCGGCGGGTGACGGCGGAGGGTTATGGCTGGATGGGGAGCCTGGGGAATGGGACGGACGGTAATGGGAACCGGTATAGTATGGGGCGGATGCCGGATGGGGTTGATACGGACCAGAATCAGAGGGATTTTTCGTTTATGCCTGCGACGCCGGGGTCGCCAAACGGGGCTCCGGGTTTGATTGATGTGCAGGATGCTTGGGATTTTGAGACGGTGCCACCGGGGGCGTTTCAGACGTACCGTGAAATGCGGTTGGAACTGCCGCAGTCGGCGGGGGTGCCGGCTTCGCCGTCGGGAGGGCGGGCGTACCGGGCGGTGGATACTTCGGGTGGGGGGATGATTGGGGTGTTTGGGGATGCGGAACAGGGTGGAAACCGGGGGCTGGATATTACGGGGGAATTGTATATTCCGGGACTTTTGGATCCTGACCAGGCGGTGGCGGTTGGGTTTTGCGGGACGATGGGGAGTACGTTTTTCACGCCGAATCCGGTGGGTAGCGGTTATGAGGATGGGTACTGGCTGATTTATACGAATGGTGATCCTAATATTAATCTGGGCCAGCCGAAGCGGCCGGGGTCGTTCCAGTTCTTGTTGGCGTCTCATGATAATTTGGATAATGAGCCGACGCGGTTTTTGGGGTTTGCGACGCCGGGGATTGATATTCCGGTGTTGCCGGGGACGTGGGCGACTTTCCGTTTGCGGCTGGATCTGGAGGCGGAGGCCGGGGAGCAGCTTGTGGCGCAGATTGGCGGGTATGATGTTTATCGCGGACCTGTGCCGGATGACGGGCCGACGAAGGGTGCGTTTATGGTGGGCTTTCGTGAGCGGGGGGATGGTGTGTTGGCGCGGGAGGGGACGTGGATAGATAATCTGAGAATTGATTATGCGAGGCCGCCGGCGCGGGTGGTTGATTACGAGCTGTATTAGTTGTGAAGTTTCTGGAGCGATGGGGCATCGGGCAGATGTTTCATTTGTCTCTTGATACGGGAATCCATCGTTGCCACACGTTAAGGTAATGACGTCACCGAGTTTATCAGAAGCTATTTTGTCGCTGCGAAATCTCAGTAAGAGATTTGGTCGGCATTACGCTGTTAATGATATTAGTTTTGATGTGAACCGGGGGGATATTTTTGGCTTCCTGGGTCCGAACGGGGCGGGGAAAAGCACGTCGATGTATATGATTACGGGGCTGGTGCGTCCGACGGCGGGGGAGATTGAGCTGTTTGGGCGGTCGTACCGGGAGGGACCGGGGGTGCGGGAAAGCCTGGGGGCGCTGGTGGAGACGCCGGCGTTTTATGAGTATATGTCGGGGCGCAAGAACCTGGAGGTGTTGGCGATGATTTCGGGCGGGGTGAGCCGGGAGCGGATTGATTTTGTGCTGGACCGGGTGGGGCTGCTGGACAGGGGGAACAGCCTGGTGCGGGAGTATAGCCATGGAATGAAGCAGCGGCTGGGAATTGCGCAGGCGCTTTTGCATGAGCCGCGGCTGTTGCTTCTGGATGAGCCGACGAATGGGCTGGATCCGGAGGGGAGCGCGCAGGTGTGGTCGATTTTGCGGTCGCTGGTGCGGGATGAGGAAATGACGGTGTTTGTTTCGAGTCATCTGTTGCATGAGGTGGAGGAGCATTGTAACCGGATTGCGGTGATTAACCAGGGGATTTTGGTGACGTGTGATTATGTGAAAAGCCTGCTGTTTTTTAATAAGGAGGATCACCTGCTGGTTTTTGATGATGGGGAGCAGCGGAGGAAGGCTGTGGGGTGGCTTGCGGGTCGGCCGGGGGTGGAGTTGCTGGCGGAGGATGAGTCTGACGGGGGAGCGGGCGGAGATGATCATCATTTGATGGTGCGTATGCGGCAGGGGGTTTCGAGTGATGTGGTGGCGGGGCTGGCGCAGTTGGGGTGTGCGCCGAGGGCGGTGGTGCCGCAGAGGAAGACTTTGAAGCAGTTTTTTCTGGAGCTGACGCGGCGGCAGCAGGATGTGTAGGGTGGGGGATGTGGGGATGGAATAATTGGGCGGGGGCGGCTTAGGTTTGGCCATACTTATTTTGGATTCCGGGATCAGGCATGACTAGTTTTGTAACAGCCGAGGAAGCATTGGCGCGGGTTGAGAGTGGGAACCGGGTTTTTGTGCAGGGGTCGTCTCAGACGCCTACAGTTTTGCTTGATGCGCTGGCGGCGCAGGGGGCGCGATTGCGGGGTGTGGAGATTGTTTCCATTACGCTGCAGGGGCGTGTGGCAGTGGCGGAGCCGGAACTGGCGGATTCGTTTCATGTGAACAGCCTGTTTGTGTCGAGTGCGATTCGGCCTTCGGTGGATCTTGGGTATGCGGATTATGTTCCGACGTTTTTGAGTGATATTCCGCAGTTGTTTCGGAATGGGATTTTGCCGCTGGATGTGGCGCTGGTGCAGGTGTCGCCGCCGGACCGGCATGGGTATTGTTCGCTGGGGGCGTCGGTGGATATTGCTTTGACGGCGGTGCAGACGGCGAGGGTGGTGATTGCGCAGGTAAATCCTAATGTGCCGCGGACGCATGGGGATGGGATTATCCATGTGTCTAAGCTGGATTATATGGTTTATCATGAGGCTCCGCTGCATGAGACGAGTTATGGCGGGGGGGCGAGTGAGGCGGAGGAAAAGATTGGGCGGTTGATTGCGGGGATGATTGAGGATGGGAGTTGTCTGCAGATGGGGATTGGGACGATTCCGAATGCGGTGTTGAACTGTCTGACGGAGCATCGGGACCTGGGTGTTCATACGGAGATGTTTTCGGATGGTTTGCTGCCGCTGTTTGAGAGGGGTGTGATTACGAACCGGATGAAGAAGATTCATCGGGGGATGACGGTGTCGGGGTTTGCGATTGGGACGCGGCGGCTTTATGATTTTATTGATGATAATCCGTCGTTTAATTTTCTGAGCATTGATTTCGTGAATGACCCGGCGGTGATAAAGCAGAATCCGAAGATGGTGGCGATTAACAGTGCTATCGAAGTGGATTTGACGGGGCAGGTGTGTGCGGATTCTATTGGTACGCGGCAGTATAGCGGGATCGGTGGACAGATGGATTTTATCCGGGGGGCGGCTTTGAGTCCGGGGGGGAAGCCGATTATTGCGTTGACAAGCCGGACGGCTAAGGGGTTGGGGCGGATTGTGCCTTTTTTGAAGCCGGGGGCGGGTGTGGTGACTACGCGGGGGCATGTGCATTATGTGGTGACGGAGAATGGGGCGGCTTACTTGTTTGGGAAGAATTTGCGCCAGCGGGCGCAGGCGTTGGCGGCGATTGCTCATCCGGATGATCGGGAGTCGCTGGAGCGGGCGATTCATGAGCGGTTTTCGCGGAAAGTTTTGCAGTCGTAAGGTTTGGCTGGTGGTTTGGCAGGGCGAAGTGCGGAGGATTTTGGCTAAGAAATAGGGGGGCCTTTGTGTGCGTAGTCTTTTGCGGATTCAATATTTGGAGACGGCGGCTTGGCTGTGAGCGGTGATTCGACGAATTTTATTTTGATTACGGGTGCGGGGGGGATGCTGGGCCGGGATGTGGTGGCGGAGTGTGAGCGGAGGGATTTGGGCTGTGGGGCGCTGGACCGTGCGGGGTGTGATCTTACTTCGTTTGAGGCTTGTGACCGTGCGGTGTCTGTTGCGGTGGCGGAGCATGGACGGGTGACGGTGATTAATTGCGGGGCTTATACGGATGTGAATCGGGCGGAATCGGAGGAGGGGATTGCGACTTTGATTAATGGGGAGGGGGTGCGGAACCTGGCGCGGGCGTGTGTGAGGGGCGGGGCGCGACTGGTGCATGTGAGTACGGATTATGTTTTTAATGGGAAGAAGGCGGGGGCTTATGAGGTGACTGACGGGGTTGATCCGTTGAATGCTTATGGCCGGTCGAAGCTTGCGGGGGAGGTGGGGATCCAGGAGGAGATGGCGGGGGGAGGGTGGTGTATTGCGCGGACGTCTTGGCTTTATGGGGCTCATGGTCCTAATTTTGTGAAAACGATGCTGGCTTTGGCGGGGCAGGGAAAGGATTTGAAGGTGATTGATGACCAGGTGGGGGCGCCGACTTATACGGTGGATCTTGCGCGGGGTCTGGTGGATCTGGCTGTTAGGCCGGATGTGGGCGGTATTTTGCATGTGACTAATGGGGGGGAGTGCAGTTGGTTTGAGTTTGCGCGGGCGATTTTTGAATTGTCGGGGAGGCGGCCGAAGTCTTTGAGTCCGTGCGGGACGGTGGATTTTCCTACGCCGGCTATGAGGCCGGCGAATAGTCGGCTTTCTGGGGCGAGCCTGGAGCGGGCGGGTGTTGAGCTTTTGCCGGATTGGCGGGATGGGTTGCGGCGTTACCTGATGGAGACGGGGGAGCTGGCGGAGGGATGAGGCCGGATTCGCCATTTGGTCATTTAAGGCCGACGACTACGCCGGAGATGCTGGATCGTGCCTATGGTGTGGCGGTGCGGTTTTGGCCGGTGCTGTGGGGGGCGGCGGTGGTGGTTGCGCTGGATCATCTGCTGGCTATATTGGTGTTGGGCTGGGACCGGCCTGTGAGGCATGAGGCATGGCATGTGGGGTTGACGCTGGGGTTGAGTCTGGTTGGGGATTTTGCGGCGGGATGTGCTTTGCTGGCGGTGTTCCAGGGATTGATTTTTCCGCTGAGGCCGGTGTCGGCCAAGGCGATTTTGCGGACGGCTTTGCGGAAGTTTCCGTTATTTTTTTTGACGAACTTGTTGTTTGTGACGCTGGTTGCGTTTTTTGGATTGATGGGATTGCGGGCTTTGCGGAGTGGGGTTATGGGTGCGGGTTATGTGCCGAATTTGCTGGCGGGGCTGGTGCTGATTGGGGTGGCGGTGGTTTGTGGGGTTCGGTTTTGTCTGGGTTCGATTGCGAGTTTGATTGAGGATGCGAATCCGATTTCGGCTTTGAGGCGGTCGTGGCATTTGACGGCGGCTTGGCCGTCGGGTTTTCGCTTGAGGAAGGATCGTCCGCTGGTTCGTTTGTTTTCGATTTTGTTGTTGCCGATGCTGGCGTCGGTGGGGGTGTTGTTTGTGGGGCTGGGTGTGGGGGTGCTGGGGCTGGGGGTGCCGTTACCGGGGCGGGTTAATGTATTGAGCACGTCGGTAATGATGGAGAGTATTGGTTTTGCGGCTACGCTGGTGGCGATGCCGCTGTTGTGGGCGGGGCTGATGGCGGTTTATGTGGAGTACAGGATGCGGACGGAGGCGCTGGATTTTTATTTGCGCCTGCGGGAGCTTTCACGGGAAGCGCCGGGGCAGTATCCTCTTTAGGGGCGGGGGAGGGAAAGCTGACCGACGTGGTCAGCTTGCTTCGTGTTGATTTTTAAAGAATTCGATGGTGCGGGCGAGGCCGTCTTTGAGGGGTACGGTGGGTTCGTAGCCGAGTACGGTGCGGGCGCGGGTGAGATCGGGGCGTCGGCTTTGGGGGTCGTCTGTGGGGAGGGGGCGTTTTTCGATGGGTTGTTGGCTGCCGCTTAGTTCGAGGATGAGTTTGGCGAATTCCATGATGGTCATTTCGAACTCTGTGCCGATGTTGACGGGGTTTGGTCCGGCGGTTTCGCTCATGAGGAGGCGAAAGATGCCTTCGACGAGGTCGTCTACATAGCAGAAGCTGCGGGTTTGGGTGCCTTCGCCGTATACGGTGAGGGGTTCGCCGCGGAGGACGGAGCCGATGAAGCTGGGGACGACGCGGCCGTCATCGAGGCGCATGCGTGGGCCGTAGGTGTTGAAGATGCGGACGATGCGGGTGTCGAGCTGGTGATAGGTGTGGTAGGCCATGACCATGGCTTCGGCGAAGCGTTTTGCTTCGTCGTAGACGCCGCGGGGTCCGATGGGGTTTACGTTGCCCCAGTAGGTTTCGGGCTGGGGATGGACTTGGGGGTCGCCGTAGACTTCGCTGGTGCTGGCGAGGAGAAAGCGGGCTTCTTTGACTTTTGCGAGGCCGAGGGCTTTGTGGGTGCCGAGGGAGCCGACTTTGAGGGTGGGGATGGGCATGCGGAGGTAGTCTATGGGGCTGGCGGGGCTGGCGAAGTGGAGGACGTTGTCTACTTTGCCTTTGACGTAAATGTATTCGGTGACGTCGTGGTGGATGAAGTGGAAGCGGGGGTCCCGGATGTGATCTATATTGGCTACGGTGCCAGTGATGAGGTTGTCCATGCAGATAACATGATGACCTTCGGCGAGAAAGCGCTCGCAGAGATGGGAGCCTACGAAGCCGGCGCCGCCGGTGACCAGGGTTGTGGGCAAGAGAGTGAGACCTCCGGGAATTGGTTAGGATTGATAATGCAGTCAGGGGGGATGGCAAAAGCAAGGGCAAAGAGGGGGAATGGGACGGGTATGCTTTATGGTGTGGGTGTGGTGTGTTTTACTTTCGGGGATCGGCGGTTGCGAGGAATTCTCTGAATTCGCGGGCCTGGGAGAGGATTTGGTGGAGTGATTCGCAGGTGGTTTCTTTTTCACAGGCGGCGATGATTTCTGTGAGGCTTTTTTCGAGGCCGGCGCAGGCTTCTTTGATGTTGTCGTGGTTGTCTGTGCAGATGTCTTGCCACATGTCGGGGTTGCCGCCGGCGATGCGGGTGGTGTCTCGGAAGCCGTTGCCGATGATGCCGCGGATGAGGTTGCGGTCTTCGTTGAATTGATCTACGGTGCGGATGAGGGCGACGGCGGCGAGGTGGGGGAGGTGGGATACGAGGCCGGTGAGGGTGTCGTGGCGTTCGGGGCGGGTGAAGACGAGGTTTGCGCCGAGCTGTCGCCACAGGAGGGCGACGCGTGCGAGGGCGGTTGAGTTTGTGTGGGGGCTGCGGGTGATGAAGCAGGTGGAGCGATCGAAGAGGTTTGCGCGGGCGTGGCTGACGCCGGATTTTTCTGAGCCGGCCATGGGGTGGCTTCCGACGAAGTGGTGTCCGGATGTGCGGGTTAGTTGGTCGGCGCGGGTGACTATTGTGGCTTTTGTGCTGCCGACGTCGGTGATGATGGCGCCTTTTGGTGTGGCGGCGATGACGTCTGGGAGGATTTCTGCGATGTGTTTGACGGGGGTGCAGAGTACGACGAGGTCTGCGTTGGCGAGGCCTTCGGTGAGATCGGTGGTTCCGTGGGTTATGGCGCCCTGGCGGAGGGCTTCTTGAAGGGCGGTGGGGGTGCGGCCGACGCCGACTATGTTTTTGCTGATGCCGCGCTGGAGGGCGGCCATGCCGAGGGAGCCGCCGAGGAGGCCGACTCCGACGATGGTAATTTTTTGAAATGCGGGTTCCATATGGGGTTGATTACTCTATGGGTTTATTGTGGGTTTCAACTGACAAATGCTGCTCTGTGGGGTTTGCGCCGGGTAGAATAATGCCGGTGCGGGTTTATTAGTTTCTACGATCTTTGTTGGGGGCGATTTTTTTTATGACCATTAATCGTGTTGTGCCTCGTTGGCGTCCGGTGGGTTTTGTGTTGCTTCATGTTGTGGCGCTGTTGCTGTTTGGCAGTTGGCTTTGGGGCCCTTCGCGGGCGGTGTGGGATGGGATTGATGAGGCGATTTTCAGGGGGCTGAATCAGTCGCTGGGGCTGGGGCGTGGCTGGGCGGGGATGTGGGCGGTGGCTTCTTCGCGGTATTTTGATTTGGTGATGGCGGCGATTTTGGCGGGGTTTATCTTGAGGGCGAATTTTGTGTTTTCGCGGGTGGAGGTGAGGCGGGCGTTTTTTACGGTGGGGAGCCTGGTTTTGATTTTGCTGGTTTTGCGGGTGGGGTTTACGGGGGTGGTGGATCATATGGGTTGGCAGCGGGGGAGCCCGACGAGGGTTAGTCCGGATGCGATTCGGCTGACGGTTGAGTTTCCGGGGTGGAAGGAGTATGCGAAGGTGAAGGATGCGTCTTCGCGGTCTTTTCCGGGGGATCATGCTTCGGTTTTGCTTTTGTGGGGGATTTTTTTGACGTTGTTTGCGCGGGGTTGGCGGATGGTTTTGCCTTTGCTGGTGGCTTTGGCTTTGAGTTTGCCGCGGCTGGTGGCGGGGGCGCATTGGTTTACGGATGTGGTGGTGGGGGGGACTTTGCTGGCGCTGCTTGCGATTGCGTGGGGGTATTGTACGCCGGGGGCGTTGTGGATTTCGCGGGTGGCGGAGCGGGTGTGCAGGCCGGTGTTTGTGTGGCTGGAGAAGGTGCCGGGTTTGGCGGGGCGGTCGTTTTTTTACAGGGAGTGAGGGGGCTTGGGTGGAGGGGGTGAGGAAGGCTTGTGGCAAAAAAATATCCGCCGGATTTGATGGTCCGGCGGATTTTGTTTTTTTGTTTGGGTGTTGGTTTAGACTGCCGCGGTTTCTGTGTGGACGTGTTTGCCGATGGCTTCTGCCACGGGGCGGATTGCGTCCATTAGGCGGTCAAACTTGGAGAATTTGAGGGTTTGTGCGCCGTCGCTCCAGGCTTTTTCAGGGAGGGGGTGAACTTCGATCATGAGGCCGTGGGCGCCTGCGGCTACTCCGGCGAGGGAGAGCTGCTGTACGAAGCGGAAGTCGCCTGCGGCGTGGCTGGGGTCTACGAAGATGGGGAGGTGTGTTTCCTGCATGGCTACGCAGACGGCGCAGAGATCGAGGGTGTTGCGGGTGGAGGTTTCAAAGGTGCGGATGCCGCGTTCTACGAGGATGACGTTTTGGTTGCCTTGGGCCATGACGTATTCGGCGGACATCAACCATTCTTTGACGGTCATGGACATGCCGCGTTTGAGGAATACGGGTTTGTCGTATTTTCCGACTTCGCGGAGGAGATTAAAGTTTTGGGCGTTGCGGGTGCCGATTTGGAATGCGTCGGCGTATTTGTTGATGAGTTCTACGTCGCGGGTGTCCATGACTTCGGTGACGATGGCGAGGCCTGTTTCTTCGCGGGCGTCGGCGAGCATCTGGAGGCCTTCTTCACCGAGGCCGGCGAAGTCGTAGGGGGATGTGCGTGGTTTGAATGCTCCGCCGCGGAGGAGGCGTGCGCCGGAGGCTTTGATGGCGCGGGCTGTCTCAAAGAGGGAGTCGTTCTTTTCAACGCTGCAGGGGCCGCCTGCGACCACTACTTCGTCTCCACCGATGACAAAATCGCGAATTTTGATGCGGGAGCCGTTGGGTGAAAAGCTGCGGCCGGCGAGTTTGTATGGCTTTACGATGGGCATGGCGTTTTCGACGCCTGCGATGGCTGTGAAGGGTATCTGGCCAATTTTTTGTTCGTCGCCGATGGCGCCGATTACTGTGCGTTCTTCGCCCCGGCTGATGTGGGCCTGGAGTCCGGCTTCTCGGATAACGTCTGCCAGATGCTCGATTTCTTCAGCCGTTGCCTCTGGCTTCATTACGATAATCATGGGTTACACTCTCAAAATAGTGGCGCCTCGCCGCGATGGGGTAGCGGCGAAACTTGAACTAACTTTGCAACACTTGTGTCAACGCTTCAACAAGAATTTCATTCTCTTGTGGGAGACCTACGCTGATGCGGAGGTGGTTTGGGAGGTTGTAAATTCCCATTGGTCGGACGATGACTCCATGAGCTAGTAGAGCTTGGTACAATAAATCTGCCGGGCGCTTCATGTCGACGAGGACAAAGTTTGCGTGGGAGGGGACGCAGGTGAGGCCGAGGCGGTTGAGGTTGGTGTAGATGTATTGGAGTCCGGCGTGGTTTCCCTGGATGGTTTTCTGGAGGTGTTCGGTGTCGTCGAGGGCGGCGAGGGCGGCGTCCTGGGCTATGCGGCTGACGTTGAAGGGGGGGCGGATGCGGTCTGTGATGTTCCAGATTTCGGGGTTTCCGATGGCGTAACCGAGGCGGAGGCCTGCGAGGCCGTAGGCTTTGCTGAAGGTGCGGGTGATGACGAGGTTTGGGTGTTGGGCTAGCCAGGGTATGGAGTCTGGATATTGGGGCCACTGGCGGGCGTATTCGTAGTAGGCTTCGTCTAGGACGAGGATTATGTTTTCGGGGAGGGAGGTGAGGAGGCGGTGGACTTCGGGGGCGGGGATGGCGGAGCCGACGGGGTTTTCGGGGTTGGCAATGAAGACCATGCGGGTGGTTTGGTCGACGGCGGCGAGGAGGGCGTCGACGTTGTGTTGCCAGTTGCGGAGGGGGACGCGGCGGACTTGGGCGCCCATGGCCATGGCGCCCATTTCGTAGCGGATGAAGGTGTGTTGGGAGACTACGATGCTGGCGCTGGGTTCGAGGAAGGCGGTGGTCATGAGGGCGACGATTTCGTCGGATCCGCTGCCGAAGAAGAGTTGTTCGGGGGGGACGTTGAGTTTTTCGGCGAGTTTGAGGCGGAGGTAGTAGCAGTTGCTTTCGGGGTATAGGTGGAGGTCATGGAGGTTGTCGCGGATGGCCTGTATGGCGCGGGGGGAGGGGCCGTAGGGGTTTTCGTTGCTGGCGAGTTTGGTGATGTGGGTGAGGCCTTGCTGGCGCTGGACTTCTTCGATGGGTTTGCCGGGGGGGTAGGGCTTGAGGGACTGGAGCTGGGGGCGGAAGGGGAACACTGGTATGGCCTTTTGTGTTAATTGGGCGTCCGGGGGACGACGGCGTTATTATACGAATTCGGGTGGGTTTGTGCCTTTTTTGCGCTGATTTGCAAGTATAATAGTTAGGTTGCCGTGCGCTGTTGGATGAGTCTTGCGGGTGCTGGTGGTTGATGGTGTGGGGGGATATGGGCTGGTGTGGTGATGAATAAAAACCATATTTGGACATATTTATCCATAATAGTCCAAGGAGGTCTATAAAGTGGGAATTATCCAAAGGAAGTCTCTGGCAGTACTATTTGCGGTTGTGTTGAGTTTTTCTGGGGGAGCTGTGGCTTGGGGGCACTGTGATGGTGAGGATGGGCCTGTGATTACGGAGGCGCGGTCGGCGATTGATGCTGGTGATGTGACTCCGGTTCTTAAGTGGGTGGAGGCTAAGGATGAGTCTACTATCCGTGAATTGTTTGATATGACGCAGGCTGTGCGTGGGGAAAGTGATGCGGCTAAGAAGGTGGCGGATCAGCATTTTGTTGAGACGCTGGTGAGGATTCACCGTGCCAGTGAGGGTGCTGCTTTTACTGGTATTATGCCGGCTGGTGCGGCGGCTGGGTCTGCGGAGGCTAAGGCGGATGCGGCGCTGGAGGCGGGCGAAATTGATGCTCTGGCTGATACGGTGGCGGGTGTGGTTCGCGATGGGATCAAGGAGCGGTTTGCTGAGACTCAGAAGGCTGCGGCAGCGAAGGATTCGAGCGTGGAGGCTGGCCGGGAATTTGTCCATAAGTATGTGGATTATGTGCATTATGTGAAGGGTGTGCATGATGCTGCGACGTCTGAGGGGCACCATAACCATGGTACTTCGGATGCGGGGCACGATCACTAAAGAGGTAGAACCCGCCATGTTAGCGGGGTAGTTTGTTGAGAAGTAATAGGATGCAGACTGTTTTGCGGATCTGCATCCTATTTTTTTATTGGTTGTGAGTATGATTGGGGTCTGGTGTAGTCGACATGGCCGGGTTTAACTTGTTTGCAAGAATGTGCAGGGTTTAAAAAAAGGGGACGCTGGATGGCGTCCCCTTTTTTTGTTTTTCTGGTGGTTGTGTTTGGGTTTAGTTGTTGGCGGGTTCGATGCGGATTAGTTCGCCGTTTGGGTGGTCGGTGAGGACGTAGAGGAGGTCGTCGGGGCCTTGGACTACCATGCGGACTCTTCGTCCGATGTCGATGCCTTCTTGTTTTACTACTTTGTTGTTTTCGAGTTGGATGCGGCGTACGTCTCTGGTGACGAGGCCGCCGGAGAAGAGGTCGCCTTTCCAGTCGGGGAATTTGTCGCCGGTGTAGAGGGCGAGGCCGGAGGCGGCGGTTACGGGTGTCCAGACGATGAGGGGGTCGACCATGCCGGGGAGGCTGGTGTGGGGTGTTACGAGTTCGTTGGTGGCGTAGTCTCGGCCGAAGCTGGCTTTAGGCCAGCCGTAGTTTTTGCCGGGTTCGGTGAGGTTTAGTTCGTCGCCGCCGCGGGGGCCGTGTTCGGTGGTCCAGGTGGTGCTGGTGGCGGTGTCGACGGCGATGCCCTGGATGTTGCGGTGGCCGTAGGACCATACTTCGGGGGCGGCGTCTTCCTGGTCGACGAAGGGGTTGTCCTGGGGGGGGGTGCCGTCGTCGTTGATGCGGATGACTTTTCCGGTGTGGCTGGCGAGGTTTTGTGCGTGTTCGCGGGCGAGGGTGCCTTCGATTTGGACTGGGGGGTTGCCGCCGTCGCCGACGCTCATGAGGAGGGTGCCGTCGGGGAGCCAGGCGAGGACGGATCCGAAGTGCTGGGATCCGGGTTTGTCTTTGTTAACTTTGAAGATTTCTGTTACGTTGTTGAGGCGGGTGCCGTCGTAGGTGGCGCGGGCGAGGACGGTGCGGTTGGCTTTGGTGTCGCCTTGGGCGAAGGTGAAGTAGAGGGTTTTGTTTTCTTCGTATTTGGGGTGGAGGATGATGTCGAAGAGGCCGCCCTGGCCGCTGGCGAAGACTTTGGGGATGCCGGCGATGGGTTCGGAGGTTAGTTTGCCGTCTTTGACGAGGCGGAGGCGTCCGGGGCGTTCGGTGATGAGGATGTCGTTGTTGGGGAGGAATGCCATGCCCCAGGGGTGTTCGAGGCCGGTGAGAACGGTGGTGGTTTGCCATCCGGTGGCTTTGGGAACGGAGGCGGTGGGTTCGACGGCGTGGGTTGTGGTGGTGAGGCTTGTGAGGGTGAGTATTGTGGTGAAGAGGAGGGCGGTGGGGAGTTTTGTGATGGTGGACATGGGGGTTCCTTGTTATGTAATGTTGGGATGGGTTTGGGCTGATTTAATGGAGCAAGGGATGTGCCGGAGGGTTGGGTATGGGGATATTATTGCCTGGCGCAGGGGGGCGTGGCGTGGCTTGGGCAGGGTTGGGGTGCCGTGGTGTTATGGGCTGGCGGGTGTTAGGGTTTTTTGTCTCGCATGAGGCTGTTGTAGATTCGGACGGATTGGGGGACTGCGTCCTGGATGTCGTAGACCAGTTCGTTGAATTCGATCATGGCGAATTCTTTGGTTTGTTCTTCGCCGATTTGGTTGCGGAGGGTGGGGGCTTCGTTTTGGAAGCGGTTGAGGGCGGTGGTCATGAGTTTGACGGACGCCAACAAGGCTTCGGCAGCGGTGGGTTGAGTGCTGTCGAAGGCTTTGATGGCGTCGTCAATTTTGTTTGGGTCGTAGGGTTTTGGGGTCAATGTTACTGTACTTCGATGACTGGGCGTGCGGTGTTTGCGGGGTTGGAGGGGGCTGTGGTGGTGGCGGCAGGGGCGCTGCCGGCGGGGGCGGGGGACTGGCGGCCGATGGCGCTGCGGATGTCTGTGGCGCCGTCTGTGATGGATTGGGCGAGGAGGCGTAGGGCTTCGGCGATTTCGCGGTTTGCGGCGGCGACTTCGCTGGTGGCGGCGGCTACGGCTACGTCCTGGGTCTGGGGGATGGTGTTGTCTATGGGTACGCCGGTGGCGGTGCGGGAGACGTTGCCGACTTCGCGCTGGGCGTGGGCCTGGGAGATGAGGGGTAGGCGGTGTTGTTGTATGGTGCTGGTGATGAGTACGGCTGCTATGGCCGTGAGGATGAGGTTGGTGTATGTGCGGGTGTTGATTGAGGGGATCATGGTGCGGTTCTCCTTGGTTTGGTTTTTGGTTTTTTTATTATTCTTGTGTTCGGAGGTAGTATGAAAGGGTTTCCATTTCAATGGATAAGTCTACATAATGCACTTTGACGTGGGGGGGGAGGGTGAGGCGGCGGGGAACGAAGTTGAGGATGCCGCGTATGCCGGCTTGTACGAGGCGGTCTGCGACGGATTGGCAGGCGTCTGAGGGTACGGCTAGTACGGCGATGTCTGCTTGTTGGCGGGCCATCTGGGTTTCGAGGTCGTCTATGTAGTGTATGGGGAGATCGCCGCGGGTGGAGCCGACTTTGCGGCGGTCGGCGTCGAAGGCCATGATCATGCGGAAGCCGTCGCGGTTGAATCCGCCGTAGGATACGAGGGCTGAGCCGAGGTTTCCGATGCCGACGAGGATGACGTTGAGGTCGCGGTCTGCGCGGAGGATGCGGTGGAGGTTTTTTAGGAGGTCTTTGACGTAGTATCCGAATCCGGGTACGCCGAATTGTCCGAAGTAGGCGAGGTCTTTGCGGACTTGTGCGCTGTTGATGCCGAGGATTTGGGCGAGGTCTGAGCTGCTGACTTTTTCCTGGTTTTGGAGGAGGAGGTCGTTGAGGGCGCGGCTGTAGAGGGCGAGGCGGCGGACTACGGCGGGGGGGATGCGGCTGGGGTCGTCTGGGAGTTCGTCGCCGGGGAGGTCGCTGATGGGGTGTAGTTTTATGTGGTTGTGTGTTTGTGGCATGGGGTTTTGATTTGGTGAACCTTCGAGAGGCGTGGTTGGGAAATTCAATGGTTTTTTTGAGGGGGGTGTGGAGAGGGGGATGGGTTGGGGCCTTATTTGTCCATTTTGACGTCGAATGCGTCGCGGAGGCCGTCTCCGAGGAGGTTTATGCCGAGGACTGTGAGGGCGATGGCGATGCCGGGGAAGAGCATGATGTGGGGGGATGTCTGGAAGCTGCTGCGGCCGTCGTTGAGCATGCGTCCCCATTCGGGGAGGGGGGGCTGTACGCCGAGGTTTAGGAAGGAGAGGGCGGCGGCTTCGAGGATGGCGCTGCCGAGGCTGAGGGTGGCGAGGACGAGTACGGGGGCGAGGCAGTTGGGGAGGAGGTGGATGAGCATGATGCGTCTGCGGCTGCAGCCGAGGGCCTGGGCGGCCTGGGCGTATTCGAGGGATTTTTCGACGAGGGCGGCGGCGCGGACGACTCGGGCGAATTTGGGGACGTAGACGATGGCGATGGCGATGATGATGTTGCGGATGTTGAAGCCGAGGGCGGCCATTACGGCCATGGCGAGGAGGATGGAGGGGAAGGAGAGGATCATGTCCATGGTGCGCATGACGATGCTGTCGTATTTTCCTCCGAACCATGCGGCGGTGAGGCCGAGGGGGACGCCGATGAGGATGGCGAGGAGGACGATGAGTATGCCGGTGCCGATGGTGAGGTGGGCGCCGTAGAGGATGCGGTGGAGGATGTCGCGGCCGAGGTTGTCTGTGCCGAGCCAGTAGGTGGTGGAGGGGCTGAGGCGGACGTCGCGGGTTTGGATGTTGTAGAGGTTGCTGGCGTAGAAGTAGCCGATGATGGAGGTGATGATGACGAGGAGGAAGATGGTGCCGCCGAGGATGGCGCTTTTGTTTTTGAGGAGGCGGCGCCAGACGTGGCTTGTGAGGGAGCGGCCGTGGATGGTTTGCTGGGGGGTGGTGTTGTTTGTGGTGGTGGTTAGGGACATGGTTTATTCTGTGGAGCCGTCGTCGGCGTTGGGGTCGATGGGGCCGAGGAAGTCGCGGTAGGGCTGGTCGGTGTTTGTGGTGGTGGTTTGGGGTGTGGTGTTTGTTTTGTTTTTGCTGGTGTTGGTTTTCTTTTTGAGGAGGGATGTGGAGAGGGCGTCTGCGAGTTTGTTGTGTTCGCGGCCGACGTAGTTTATGGTGAATTGGTCGAAGTTTTTGCGGAGGGCGATGACTTCCTGGACTTTTTTGAGGATGTCGGGATTTTTGATTTTGTAGATGCCGGAGACTTGGCGGACCATGAGTTCGCTGTCGCTGATGACGTTTAGGACTTTGATTTGGAGGTCTTGGGCGATTTGCATGGCTTCGATGAGGGCGGTGTATTCGGCGATGTTGTTGGTGGCGATGCCGATGTTGCGGGCTTGCTGGGCGATTTTTTTGCCGTCCATGGTGAAGATGGCGACGCCGATGCCGGATGGGCCGGGGTTTCCTTTGCTGGCGCCGTCGGTGTAGGCTTTGGCGGCGTGGATTTTGCCGCGGAGGGTTTGGTCGATGAAGGGGCGGAGGTCGTTGTCGGGGGGTGGTGTGGCTGAGGGGGTGGGGTGTGTTTGGGTGGCGGGGGGTGGTGTGGGTTGGGTGGTTTGTTCCCAGGGGGGGGTGAGGCCGGCTTCTTGTTCGATGGCGCGGAGGAGCTGGGCGCAGTAGTGGAGGGCGCGGCGAAGATCGGCGTCTGTGATGTCTTTATATTGTTGTTTGATGCGGGGGATGTCGCCGGTGGGGGTGGCGAGGATGTCTATGGCGCGGTGGAGGGGGATTTGGGAGTTTTTGATGGTGAGGGCCTGTTGGG
>CAYUGQ010000037.1:15862-20379 GCA_964444305.1 uncultured Candidatus Sumerlaeota bacterium | reverse complement strand
TCGCCATGGTTGCTGCTTTCTTTGTCGCTGCGGGGGTTTTGCTGAATCACTCTGCCGTGCAAGACAGGCTTTTTGATATTGATCGCCTGCGGGAAGAACTTCAAGAGCAGGGATTGTCCGGAGTGCTCGGTTTTGTGGCGGTTGCTGCGCTGATCAACATGGTGGGAATTCCCCGTTTATGGATATGCGCTGCTGCGGGCAGTCTTTTCGGAGCGGTGGAGGGAATCGGCATTGGTATGGTCACCACGCTTATCGGTGCCAGCGCAAACTTTCTCATGGGCCGTTCGCTCCTCCGCGGCCCCATAAAGCGCCGCATGCCCCAGGGAATGCGCCGCTGGTATCAAACATTTAACACACACGGTTTTCGAGCGATCTTATATATGCGCCTTTTTCCCGGCGCCAATGCCACACTCACCAGCCTGATAGGCGGTGCGTCGCGGATGACCTTTCGGGATTTCCTCCTCGCCACTTCTATCGGCTTTATCCCTTTTACAATAATTTTTGCCACGTTAGGCAGCTCCGCCGCCAAGCAGAATGAATGGCAGCTTGCCGCTGGTCTGGTATTATTTATGATTGTGGCGCTAATCCAGTGGCTATATTCCCGCCGGCGCAGAAAGCTACAAACAGAATCAGAGGCTAAAATCGGGCATGAAATGCCCATTGTGAAGGGAAAAGCGTAGGAATGAAGGCAATTTGCGTGGACCAGACCGGTGGCCCGGAAGTTTTACAGCTTAAGGATATGGATATCCCGGAGGTAGGCGTAGGAGGCGTTCTCGTAAAGGTTTTTGCCGCCGGCGTAAATCCGGTAGAAACGTATATCCGCAGCGGCAGCTATGGGCCGGTTAATCTTCCCTACACCCCCGGAACAGACGCCGCCGGTATCGTGGAAAAAGTCGGCAGCGGGGTCGAAGGTTTCAAACCCGGCGACCGGGTTTATGTCGCCGGAAGCCAGACAGGCACTTACGCTGAGTATGTTCTCTGCCAGCAAATAACGGTTTATCCGTTGCCGGAAGACGTCACATTCCGACAAGGCGCCTGCGTGGGTGTGCCCTATGCCACGGCTTATCAGGCCCTGGTCCATCGAGCCTGCGCACGCCCGGGGAATCGCGTTTTGATTCATGGCGCAAGCGGCGGCGTCGGCACGGCGGCAGTTCAGCTTGCGAAATCCCTCGGGATGATCGTCACCGGCACGGCTGGCACTCCTGACGGCATGAAGCTGGTGAAAGACCAGGGAGCAGACTTCGTTTTTAATCATCGGGAAGACGGTTACTCAGATAAAGCCTATGCAGCCACCGGCGAGAACGGCTTTGACGTAATCATAGAAATGCTGGCCAACGTAAACCTCGATCGCGATCTGGATCTGCTGGCCCATGGAGGCCGCGTGGTCGTCGTGGGCAGTCGCGGACGCATTGAAATTGATCCGCGCAAGACTATGAAAAAGGACACCAGCATCCTCGGCATGACCCTGGTAAATGCATCCGAAGAAGAGAAAGATGCGATTCATGCTGCCCTCGGGGCAGGCCTGCGCAATGGCACCCTGCACCCCGTCGTGGAACGCGCGTTTCCCCTGGGAGACGCCAGCCGGGCCCACGAGGCTGTCATGCAGGATGGAGCTTATGGCCACATCGTCCTGGTGGGCGATTGGGCTTAAGATCGTAGTGAAAATGAACGCAATCTGTTTTGTAACTGTCTAAGAACAGTCTGAACTTTAAATAACAACCTCAGGAGACCTCATGAAACGCCTTTTTGCTGTATTGTTTTCCGCCGGTCTGACAACCGGCGCAGTGGCACAGGAAGCAAACCCCAAGGCAGTCATCAAGACTACCGACGGCGACATCACCATCGAGTTATTATCCCAAAAAGCTCCAGAGACCGTGAGCAATTTCATTGGTCTTTCCACCGGCGAAAAAACCTGGACCGACCCCCGGAGTGGCCGCGTCGTCAATAATCAGCCCCTTTACAACGGCACGATTTTCCATCGCACCATTCCCGGATTTATGATCCAGGGCGGTGACCCTGCCGGCAATGGCATGGGCGGACCCGGCTATCGTTTTAAGAACGAAGACAGCGACGAAGTGTTCGATAAACCCGGCGTCGTGGCCATGGCCAATGCTGGGCGGGATACCAACGGCAGCCAGTTCTTCATCACCGTGGCTCCATACCCGTCCCTTAATGGTGGTTACACCGTTTTTGGTCATGTGACCGAAGGCATGGACGTGGTTAATAAGATCGTCAACAAGCCCACCGGTGCCAATGACCGCCCGAATGATCCGACCGTCATTCGCAGCATTGAAATCATTCGTCCGGGACAGCCCGCTACACAGCCAGCCGCCGGCACCCAGACGACTGGAACGGCCTCCGCCGCACCTAACACCACCGGCACCACGCCACAAGACAATCAAACGACCAACTAATCCGTAATCATAAAGGCAGGCGGCTGGCACAACAGTGCAGGCCGCCTGCTCCGTTTTCACATAATAAGCAGAAAAGAGCATCAGCAGATGTTGCGCAAAAAAGGCATGCACAAGATTGAATCCCCCGAGAAGTTTTCCGCTGAGACGTACGGGATCGAGTTAACCCGCGGCGAAGGACCGCGTCGTGGTGGCAAAGAGGAATATCTGACCGGGGGCAACGGCGTGGCCGACGAACGCGGCGTGGCTGACCTCGTGCTAAAATTCATCCGCCGCGCATGATCGATCGGGCCGGTCCGCGCAGGTTTACCTTTGGCCTGGCCCAATAGAACTATTAACTTCCGCCTACTCCACCGGCGTGGGGCCCGGCCTGTGGGTCGGTTCATTCACCGGCTGCGACGGTCCAGCTTCGCCGCCGCCCAGACCCATGCCTTTCAGCAATTCCACAGGCACAGGAAACACAATCGTATTGTTTTGCGCATTAGCGATTTCGATCAATGTCTGCAAATAGCGCAACTGCATCGAGCCCGGATTGCCGGCCATCATGTTTGCGGCCATCCCAAGTTTTTCCGCGCTCTGGTATTCGCCCTCTGCGGAGATGATTTTCGCCCGGCGTTCGCGCTCCGCCTCTGCCTGACGCGCCATGGCCCGCTGCATTTCCTGCGGCAGATCCACCTTTTTGATTTCCACCGCCGTCACCTTCACACCCCACGGAGCCGTCTGGCGATCCAGAATCTCCTGCAGGTCATGATTTAATTTGTCCCGCTCCGTCAGCAGCTCGTCCAACTCCTGCTGACCCAAAACGCTGCGCAATGTGGTTTGCGCCATTTGTGATGTCGCGAAAAGGTAATCTTCCACTGCGATAATGGCCTTCGAGGGATCCATCACATGGAAATAGACCACCGCGTTTACCTGCACACTGACGTTGTCCCGGGTAATCACGTCTTGCGGCGGCACGTCCATCGTCACCGTGCGCAGGCTGACCCGGCGAATCACATCAATCGGTCTGAAGACAAAGATGATCCCCGGGCCCTTATTGCGCGACAGAAGCCGGCCCAACCGAAAAATCACCGCTCGTTCATATTCCTGTAGGATATTGATACAGGCTATCAGATACATGAACAGAAAAAACCCGGTAATAAAGATCAGCGCGACTCCACCCTCAAGACCCATCGTTCCACTCCATCAAACAAAATAGCGTTAATTGACTTGTTTCTAAGAGAAGAATGAAGAGAAACCGCAAAGTCAAAAGCTTTGGAACCTGTCTTGCTTGATTTGGTTTCGATCTGTATAATCTTGAGGAGTTCACAGCGAAATGATCCGAAACTGGACACTGGCATCTGCGTTCGCAGCGCTGGCCATGTTTTCCTGGGCACAACCGCCCGGTCAACCCGGTCAGCCGCCACCTACCGTACAAAATATCCCCAGAGGCACACCCGAGCGGGGCAACACCCCATCGGGGTTAGACCCTCGTCAACTGCCTGACTCGCCCGGTCGCGGCACTCCGCCGACGCCAGCAGCCAGAGATCAATTGGTTCGCCCCGGCCAGACCGAACCTGTTCCGGCCCAGACGGGCGAACAGCAGGGTCCCGGCCGGTCACGGCCTGATCGCGTTCCCACAGGCCAAGGGCCTGCACAGCAGAGCCGGACCGCGCCCGTCCGCCCGGACGGTGGCCAGTCCACCCGCCCCGAAACTACACAGCCAACGCGGCCCGACGCGGCACAGTCCGACCAACCGCAAAGATCACAGCCCTCAGCTCCCCGGCAACAGCCGGAGGCCCCTGATAATTTGCTGGAAGCCACCGAGCGTATCCCTGGTGTGACGAACGCTCCCACCAATACGCAAACTCCTGAACCGCCAGCCGGACAGCCAGGCCAATCCGGCCGGTCTGATCGTCAGCGTCCTTCAGAAGGACCCCCCGCTCAGCGTCGTCGTCCCGATGTTCAGCAGGCCCGACCTGAAGCCAGCGAAGCCAGTCCCGCCGTCCAGACCCCTTCGTCTGAATCACGGCCCGCCGGTCAGAGCACACCAGCATCGGAGGCTCGTCCGCGTCCGACCGTTTCCCCCGACGCTACCCCATTTGTGCCGACTGATATGCCGGAACA
>CAYUGQ010000037.1:7583-15762 GCA_964444305.1 uncultured Candidatus Sumerlaeota bacterium | reverse complement strand
GAAACTCCAGCCCCGCGTCAGCAGGATTCTCCTGCAGGGCAAACTCCCGCCACCAGTTCAATGCCGCCCGTAGGCGATGTTCCTGTTGTCGGCCAGACTCCATCTACAGGCAGCACACCCCGCCCCGGCGCTCCCGGATCAACCCCGGGCACAGCTCCCGGCGGAACGCCTGCTTCGGGCACACCATCTGCTGGCGGAACTCCTCCTCCTGCGGCTGGCACACCCGGAGCACCTTCGGAAGCCGCGACTCCCACCCCGGCTGCCACTACGACCACGCCATCGGCATCCCCATCGCCTTCGCCGGCAACCCCGGGGGCTTCACCCTCTCCCGGCGCAGGCCGACCTGGTCCTGCCGTTGGCACACCCATAACCGATGCCGGTCGCAGGCAGCAGGAAGAGCGGCGGCGCAGGCGTCCGGTTTCTGCTGAGCAGGTAAAGCCGGAGGACCTGAACCCCGCGGCAGCGGAATTGCTGGATAAAGCTCCTTCGACACCAGCAACGAGCCGCCCTGATGCTGCTCCGCCGCGCCCTGAACTTACCCCTTACATTCCGCCGCAGGTGGTGACTGATCCTGATGCCGCCGAGCAGGCAAGCCCGGATGCTCCGGTTCTTGTCATGCCAGCCCCCGGCGCAACCCCAACGCCAACACCCGCTCCGGAACGAATCATCGTAAACGATTCGGAAGCTCTGCGGGAGAATCTGCGTAAGATTACGCTCGCTCCCACCCCGCCTCCGGCTCCCACCCCCGGCGCCACACCACCGCCAGTTCCTCCCGGCGTAACACCGGTTCCCCGCGATTTCCGTCCGGGACGCGACTGGGTGCCTTATCCGGGCTGGCGTCCGCCCAATAACTGGAGTCCGCCTCGCGGTTGGACACCTCCTGGTGGATGGAGCCCGCCACCGGGCTGGAATCCGCCTCGGGAATGGGTATCACGCCTGAGAAACTGGGGCTGGTCATACATTCCACGGCGTGGCTGGGTCGTGCCCGTTCAATGGACCCCACCGCCCGATTTCGTTGTCCCGCCAAACTGGTATTATCTGCCGGCATCGGCCTATGATGCCTACGGCTTCCATAACCCGGCAGAGGTAGTAGTCATGGCTGGATATGCCCGGCCAGACCTACAGGTTAACATCAGTGTAAACCGGGCCTATACGCCGCCACCACCGCCACCGATCGAAATGGTACCCCCACCGCCGCGTCCCGCTCCGCCCGAGCCACCGCCCATGCCCGCTCAGATTACCAGCGTTCAAACCGTCGCCCAAGTGCTCACGCGGCCCCGAAATCCTAACGGGCCCCGATATCAGGGTCCTGTCTTGGTGGCAGAGTCAGTTCACTTCGACTTTGACTCCTACGCCATCAAGCCAGACAGCTTCCCCACGCTGGATGCCATTGGTCAGGCCCTCATCAGCGAAATTCCGGATGCGATCCTGAACGTGGAAGGTCACACCGACTCTGACGGTTCTGACGAGTATAACCAGAACCTGAGTGAACAGCGGGCCTGGAGCGTGAAAAGCTATCTCGTCCAGCGATTCGGTATCGATCCAAATCGCCTGATCATCGTCGGCTACGGTGAGCGCGCACCAATCGCTAACAATGCCACCGAGCAAGGCAAAGCGCTGAATCGTCGCGTGGAATTCGAAAACGTGACAGACCTCTACCAGGCGCAAATCCTGGAAACGGCGCAGCCTGAATACTAACCAGTAATCAGGTAACCTGAAATCTCAGCCCGGGGTTTAACCGCCCCGGGCTTTTTTACGGGATACCCCTCCGCCTGTTTCATAAAACCAATAGACATAAAAATCCACCAGAGGCGTCTCTCTCAATATGAAGCCCATTGACACCGTCACACCCCACTTATCAACGTAGGTACCGTGAATACAGATTTAGTCCTGACGCTGGCCCTGCTCTGTGTCTGCGTTATCCTTTTTATTATTAACCGCCCCCGTATGGATGCCGTGGCCATTATGGTCATTATCCTCCTCCCGTTGCTGGGCGTGATTACCACACAAGAAGCCATCGCCGGATTCAGCGATCCCTCTGTCCTGCTAATCGCCCTTCTTTTTGTAATAGGAGAAGGCCTGGTACGCACCGGCGTCGCCTATCAGATGGGTGACTGGCTCGTCAAACGCTCCGCCAATAATGAAACCCGGCTTTTAATTTTCCTCATGGCGTCCGTCACTCTGCTCGGAGCCGTCATGAGTTCCACCGGCGTCGTCGCCATCTTCATCCCCGTAGCCCTCAGCATGGCCCGCAGACTCAACATTTCCCCCGGCCGTTTGATGATGCCTCTCAGTTTTGCCGGTCTTCTCAGCGGCATGATGACCCTCGTGGCCACGCCCCCCAATATGGTACTCCATGGAGCCCTCATCCGTGCCGGATATGACGGATTCAATTTCTTCAGTTTCACCCCTTTCGGTATAATCTTTCTCATCATCGGCATAGCCTATATGATGGTCGCACGGCGGTGGCTTGCTGACCGCTCTGTTAAGGCCCGCGCTACCGCCGCACGCCCTACTCTGCAAAGCCTGGTCGATGCCTATCGCCTGGGCGAAAGCGGCGCTTCCTTCGTCGTCCTGCCCGGATGCGGCCTGGTCGGAAAAACCCTCGGTCAGTTAAAGTTGCGCACAGAGTTTCACGCCAACGTCATTGCCGTCCGCCGCCGCTCCCGGTTTAGTAATGAACTCATAAGCCCCTCCGCCAGCACCCGCCTTGAGCCCCATGATCTCCTTCTGGTCGATGCCGCCGGCAATGGCTACACAGACATCGCCGGTCTGGAAGATGAATTCGGCGTCACTGTCCGCCGGCTCAAGGGAAGATATTTCACCGATCAATCCCGCGAAGTCGGCATGGCCGAAGTCCTCATCACCGCTGAATCAGACCTCGTAAACAAGACCATCACCCAGTCAAAATTCCGCACCCGCTTCGGGCTTAACATCGTCGGCATCCGCCGCAATGGCAAACCCATCGAAGATGATTACCTCGATGAATCCCTTAAACTGGGCGATACCCTGCTGGTGGTGGGACCATGGAAATCCATCCGCAAGTTGCAAACCCACAACCGCGATTTCGTCCTCCTGACCCTCCCGGTCGAAGTAGACATGGCCGCCCCGGCCCTTCAAAACGCCCCCTTTGCTCTGCTCAGCCTGGGAATCATGATCGTCCTTATGGTTAGCGGTATCGTCCCAAATGTGCAGGCCGCCCTCATAGCCTGCATGCTCATGGGAGCTTTCGGCTGCCTCACCATGAACAGCGCCTATAAATCCATTAACTGGCAAAGCCTGATCGTCATCGTGGGCATGATGCCTTTTGCCGTCGCCCTCGAAAAAACTGGCGGCATTCAACTGGCCGTTCAGGGCCTGATGGAAGCCGGCGGATCAAACCCGCGCCTGCTGTTACTGTACCTGTTCCTTTTGACCTCTATCACCGGCACCTTCATATCCAACACCGCCACCGCCGTCCTGGTTGCGCCCATAGCCATCTCCGTCGCCGCCCATGCCGGCCTGTCTCCCATGCCCTTCGCCATGACAGTCGCCATAGCCGCCTCCGCCGCCTTCATGGCCCCCATATCCTCCCCCGTAAACATGCTTGTCATCGGGCCCGGTCAGTATAAATTTATGGACTTCGTAAAAGTCGGTGTACCGTTTACCCTCGTAGTCCTGATAATTACCCTGTTGCTGGTCCCGGTCATTTTTCCCTTTTAAAATGAACCCAAAATACAGCGCATCAATGTTGCATCTCAACCCATTAATAAACAAAGATTAATCCCACTATGATAACCACCCAAGAAATCATCCTTCGCCTGATAATAGCCGCCCTGTGCGCCGGGCTCGTCGGCATCGAGCGCGAACGCAAAGTCTGGGTAGCCGGCATGCGCACCCATATGCTGGTTGGCCTCGGTGCGGCTCTCTTCATGCTGGTCTCCATGCATGGCTTTTCCGATGTCATATACCACCCCGACGTCGAGCTGGATCCATCCCGCGTCGCAGCTCAGGTCGTCAGCGGAATTGGCTTCCTCGGTGCAGGCACAATCTTCTTCTTAAGAAAAGGAATCGTCCGCGGCCTGACGACGGCCTCCGGCCTTTGGACAGTCGCGGGCATCGGCCTCGCCATAGGCGGCGGCATGTATGTCGCCGGCACCGTCACCACCATCATAGCCATCGCCGTCCTCTGGCTGCTCCAACCCGTCGAAGACCGCTTCTTCCCCCGCGCTCAGAAAATCACCATACGAGCCATCCTCCAGGGCCGAACCGAAGCCGGCGAACTAATGACAGAGCTCCTCTCCGCCAAAGGAGCCGAAACCCTCAACATGAACCTGGAACAAGACAACGGCGAATGGACCCTCGTCGTAAAAAGCCACGGCAAACGCCAGTTCACAGAAGTCACCCGGGTCCTGAACAAAGGCAACCGCGTGAAAGAACTCAACGTCGAGCAGTGGCGACCCGGGTCATAAATCGATTAGCTAACACAAAACCGCCTGCGCGGCCTCCGGCCACGAGGAGCACTTTGTTGACGTCAACAAAATGGTCGATCTTGGTTCTGGGAGCGGGCGCAAAGCTGAAGACGTCACATTGACACCCATTTTACCCGCGTCGCCTTGATGGGCAAAACATTCGTGCTCAGTCACCCCACCAGGTTTTACTCACGAATTTGCCATTTGCGCCGTTTTCGTTTGACTGCCAACGCCTTCGCCTTTTCTTTTACTCCCTAATCATTCGCGGGTCCTAACCTTGCGGCGGCCTGCCTAAAAATCCATAATGGAGGACACAGCGGTGTTCGATTCTGATCACTTTTCACGCCGTGCATTTCTAAAGAAAAGCCTGGCCCTGGGCGTAGGGGCAGCCGTTCTGCCTCATGCCAAAGTCATGGGAGCCAACGGCGATATCCGTGTGGCCGTTGCCGGTGTCGGCAACAAGGGCAGCCAGCATGTTGGCCAATTCAAAAAGCTCGACGGAGTTCGTGTCGTAGCTATTTGCGACCCCGATCCCAGCCGCATGAAATCCACTATCGAAAAACATTTCGACGGCGAAGCCCCTCCAAAGACATACCTCGACATTCGTGAGCTGATTGCGGACAAGGAAGTTGACGCCATCTGCATCGCCGCCCCAAACCACTGGCACGCTCTTGCCACAGTCTGGGCCTGTGAGGCCGGCAAGGATGTCTACACCGAAAAGCCCATGACTCACGCCTTCAACGAAGGCTCAAAGATCATCAATGCCGGCAAGCGCTACAACCGCATCATCACCGTCGGCACCCAGTCCCGCAGTGATGCCGGCCTGGCCCAGTTGCGTCAGTACATCGACGAAGGCAACCTCGGCGAACTCGAATACATCCGCGGCATCTACTACAGCATTCGCCAGCCCATCGGCAAAGTCTCCGGTCCCCAGCAGCCCCCCGAAGGCACCAACTATGACGTCTGGCTTGGCCCCGCCCCCGACGAGCCTCTTATGCGTACAAAACTCCATTACGACTGGCACTGGCAATGGCAGTACGGCAACGGCGATCTCGGCAACAACATGGTCCACATGATCGACATTGCCAACTGGATGAGCAACAACACCGAATTTCCCAAACGGGTCGTCAGCCTCGGCGGACGCTTCAACTGGGACGACGACGGCGTCACTCCCAACACCCAGACCGTATTCTATGACTTTGGCGAAAACAAAGTTCCCATCCTGTGCGAAGTACGTAACCTCCCCTACGAAGCCGGCTCCGAGCGCACCGACAACATCAAGGGCACCCGCGTGGGCGTTCAGGTGAAAGGCGCCGACGGCTACTTCGTGGGCTACAATGCCGGCGGCTGGGTCTACGACAACGACGGCAAACGCGTAAAGCAGTTCCCCGGCGACGGCGGCGGAAACCATCATCAGAACTTCATCGACGCCATTCGCGCCCGCAAACAGGAACAGATCACAGCCACACCCACCATGGGCCATCTATCGGCCGGCATGTGCCACATCGGCAATATCTCTCAGCTTCTTGGTGAAGATGCCAAAGCGGAAGAGATTTACGCCTCCATGGGTAACAAAAAGATTCATCGCGACCTCATCGACAGCTTCCAGGAGCATCTCCTCCTGAACCGGGCTGACGTTCAGGCCGTTCCCCGCACTCTGGGTCCGTGGCTTGAGTTCGACTCCAACGCCCAGAAATTTACCGGCGAGCGCGCCGAAGACGCCAATGCTCATCTCGACCGGAAATATCGCGCCGGCTTCGAAATGCCGCAGGACGTCTAATCGATGACAGATCAAAACGCAGTATCCTCAACACCCTCTGCACCTTTGCTTGATGGACCAAAAGATCCCGGTCTGCGCCGCGCTCAGATTCTCACCCTGATTGCGGCCTTCCTCGGCTGGATGTTCGACGGCCTCGAAATGGGTATTTTCCCCATCATCGCCCGTCCGGCCCTGTTGGAAATGCAACCCAACATGACCGACCCGGCTGAAATTGAAAGATACGTTCAGTACTGGAACGGAATCATCACTGCCGCCTTCCTCTTCGGCGCGGCCGGTGGCGGTCTCGTTTTCGGCTGGCTCGGCGACCGCATAGGCCGCGTCAAAGCCATGACCGCCAGTATCCTCTGTTACTCCATCTTCACCGGCTTGTGTTTCTTCGCCCAGGCTCCCTGGCAGATGTCAGCCCTGCGGTTCATCGCCGCCCTCGGCATGGGCGGTGAGTGGTCCCTCGGTGTCGCGCTGGTCATGGAAATATGGCCGGCCAAACTCAGACCCCTCATGGCAGGTATCATCGGAGCTGCGGCAAACGTCGGATTCCTCCTCGTTTCCCTCATAGCCATGGTCTTTCCCGTATCGGCAGACAATTGGCGATGGATGCTCCTCCTCGGTGCCGCTCCGGCATTCCTCACGTTCTTCATCCGCCTCTATGTGCCAGAGTCCAAACGCTGGAAAGAAGCCGTCCAGGGGAAAGACATCAAACCCATCAAGGAAACCCTCACACCGCCCCTCCTCAGCAGAACTCTTCTGGCCACAGTCTTCGCCAGTATTCCGCTGATAGCCACCTGGGGCATTGTACAGTGGATTCCCGTCTGGACAGATCAGTTAGCCGGCCCGGATCAGCCCAAGGCAAAAGCCATGAGCGGATTCATCCTGGCTTTCGCTGCCATCCTCGGCTGTCTCATCGCCCCGCTGGTAGGTCAGCGCCTCGGACGTCGTCCCGCTTATTTTGCATTCTGTCTGTTGTCCATGTTGTCCGCGTTCTTCCTGTATCTGGTCGCAGGCAGCACCTACGGCTTCCTCTTTAACGTGGCCGTATTCGTCGTAGGCTTTTTCGCCACGTCGTTCTATGGCTGGCTGCCTCTTTATCTGCCAGAGCTCTTCCCCACGCGCGTACGCGCCACGGCGCAGGGCTTGGCGTTCAACTCCGGCCGCATTTTGGCCGCCCTGGCAAACTTCAACATGGGCGCCATCATGGGTTGGTTCGATTCCAGTTATGCCCGCGCCGGCATGGCCATCAGCCTGGTTTACGTCATCGGCATGGTCGTCATCTGGCTGGCTCCCGAAACCAAAGGCAAACCACTGCCTGATTAACCTTCGGGAACAAAGCATTAACAATCATCGCCTGGCGGGATCCACTTCTCGCCAGGCGTTTTTTTTGCCACCCTCCCTGCCAGACCCAGCCAGTTTCCTGTTGCCACCCCGGCCCCCATTCCATCATAGAAAATCATGATCACCAAAGCGTCCCTCGCGCTAATCAAAAGAACCCCGGCCTCCAAGCCATGGTAACCCGGCGCGATTTTCTGCGAGATGCCGCCCTCGCCGCCGGTGGCGCTTCAATAATTCGCCCCGGCGCAGCGTCAACCGAGACAACCGCTCCAGCACAGCAAACCTCCAACCCCAACCAGTCCGCCGCTCGATCCGCCCCCACTTTCGGTCAGGTCAATTCCCCCGTGCGCATCGCCGTTATCGGTGGAAATTTCGGCGCGCAATTCTACTGGCACACCCACCCCCAGTGCCAGGTTGTCGCCGTCTCCGACCTGCTTCCCGACCGCCTGCAATACTTGAAAGAAACCTACGCCTGCGACCGCGGCTATCCCTCCCTGGACGACCTTCTCGCCGACGATACCCTCCAATTCGACGCCGTAGCCCTCTTCACCGACGGCACCAAAGGTGTCGATCACTGCCTCGCCTGCCTGTCAAAAGGCAAACACATCATCGCCGGCTCACC
>CAYUGQ010000037.1:0-7483 GCA_964444305.1 uncultured Candidatus Sumerlaeota bacterium | reverse complement strand
TTCGCCATAAACACAGCCCTGCCCGGCATCATCGCCCACGAAAGCGCCCTCGCCGGCGGAAAACTTATGACCATCCCCGAGGCCAGCGAACTTTGATTCTCCCCATAGACCCCGCCGCAGCCGCAGCCGAATCCGTATGCATGCGCATTGCCGAAATCGACCCCTGGAAACGCCTGCAAATCCCCGGCTCAGATCTCCTGAAAAATCTCCGCACCGATCCTCATCGCCAGATGATCGCCTGGCAGGAAAACCCCACCGCCCCCGTTGGAGGTGCAGCCATCATCCGCCTCCGCGCGAGCGCAGAGCTACTTTTCTCCTTCGGATTCGGACCCCTCCTTGCCCGCCATCACCAACTCAACTGGCCATGCCACTGGCACGCCATACCCGATTTCGGTTATATCGGCAGCCTCGCCGTCCTCGACAACCAAACCAGACGTGGCATCGGCCAAGCTCTGATTGACGCCGCCCACGAGATCTTCTCCATCCACGGCCACACCCGCTCTGTGCTGTTAGTCAGCGAGTTCAACCAAAACGCCCGCCGCTTTTACGAACGCAACGGATACCGCCTGGTAGGCCACGTCGACGACTGCCTGCGCCCGGGCAACCGCGAAAATCTTTACGAACGCGACCTCCAGCCATAAAAAAATGGCAGCGACCAAAGCCGCTGCCATGAAATGTCCAACTACTTATCTTTAGTTAATCAGGCGAATCGTGAACGGATAGCGATAGACCTCACCATTGCTGGCCTTGATCGCAGCCACAACGCATAGAATCAATGCCCCAATCCCAACCACAATCATTCCGGGAATAGTCAAAATCGCCAGGATAACTGTGAACGTCAGGACAAGCATCACTATCATAATAATGGTCACAGAAATATTAAAATTAAGAGCCTCCCGCGCCTGGTCTGCCACAAAAGGAGACTCATCCTTCTTCATCAGATAAATTACCAGCGGCCCAAGAAATCCTAAAATTGGAAGACCCACGGCAGCTCCGATAATGCCCACCACGATCGCCGATAAATGGGAAAACATCGCCCAGTTCCGCTCATCTTTGGATGGATTAGCCAAACTGGCCATCGGGTCAAAATCCGCCTGCACAGTCTGATCTTCATAAACCGGTCCACCCGACGGCGGCGGAGGCGGCGCTCCATATCCCGGCTCTGACGGCGGAGGACCCGGTGGCAACCCAACCTCCGGGTTCGCTGGAATATCGTTATTAAAATTCTCAGGATTGTTCGGATCTGAACTACTCATGGTACCTTCCCCTTTTCTGAAAGCATTGCTGCCTAAACTATGTTGTAATAATCTACTGCGTGCCGCACCCCCATTCAGAAGTCAATGATCTTTGCCGAAAAACCATGTGCACCCAATCTTAATTTCCCATTGCCACTCACGATTTCCCCTGCTCAGACTTTACCAGAGATCAATCTGAAAGGCTAACTCCGGCAATTATGAGCGAAATTCTCAAGCAAGGACTTCTGTCTCGCCGAGACATCCTCAAAATGGCAGCGGGTGCAACAGTATTGGCAGCCAGCGCCAGCATCTCCAAATCCTACGGCCAGAATAACGACAAGCTGCGCATAGCCACCATAGGCTGCGGCGGTCGCGGCGCCTACGACACTAACAACTGTCTCGCCGCCGCCCCAAACATCGAACTGGTCGCCGCAGCCGATCTCTTCCAGGACCGCATGGACGGATTCCTTAAAAACATGCGCTCCAAACATCCGGATGCCGTCAAAGTCACCCCCGAGACAACCTTCATCGGCTTTGACGCCTACCAGAAAATTATGCAGACAGACTGCGACCTCGTCATCCTGACAACCCCGCCCTACGCCCGACCCGCTCATTTTCGCGCCGCGGTCGATGCCGGCAAACACGTTTTTATGGAAAAACCCGTCGCGGTCGATCCCGTCGGCGTTCGGTCCATTATCGAAACCGCCGCCATTGCCGATCAGAAAAATTTAAAAGTTGCAGCCGGCACCCAGGCCCGCCGCATGGATCACCGCATTGAACTCGCCAAGCGAATCCAGGACGGTGAAATCGGCGACGTCTACGCCGTAAAGTGTATCCGCGTGGGCGGCGCCATGCGCGATTGGGGCCCCCAGGAGCGCAACCCCGAGTGGAGCGACATGGAATGGCAGCTCCGCCGCTGGCTATTCCACACATGGACCTCCGGCGACTTCATCGCCGAAATGCACATTCACGAGCTCGACATCGTAAGCTGGATGCTGGGCGACCCCGAGCCGGAAAAACTCCGCGGCATCGGCGGACGCGAAGCCCGAACAGACACCAATATGTTCGGTGATGCCTATGACCACTTCACCGTCTCTTACGATTACGTCAACGACCTCCAGGTTTTCTATATGGGATCCCAGATCGACGGCTCCAGCGACACCACCTTCGAGCGCATCTATGGATCCAAGGGCACGGCCTACACCGATTGGTCCGGCTCACGCATCGAAGGCGACAAAGGCTGGCGCTTTGAAGGCGAAAGCAACAACCCCGTCGTCACCCAGCACGCAGAACACATCGCCGCCATTCGCAACAATACCCCCATGAACGAAGCCGTCCGCGTTGCCAACTCCACAATGCTCGCCATTGCCGGCCGCGTATCGGCCTACACTGGCAAAGAAATCCGCTATGGATGGGCCAAAAATGCCAGCAAGCTGGACATCGTCCCCCCCGAACTCACCTTTGAGACCGATCCGCCCCCCGTTGAAGTCGCCATCCCCGGCAAAACCCCGCTGGTATAAAAATCTCTTAAGCTCAGGCGGCTGGCAGATTCTCACCCGGATTTGCCGGCCCCCTCAATTTTTTTCCAATCGACCAAAGAATCCCCAGGAGACGTCCCCATGGACCCCGTTAGCCGCCGTGATTTCCTTCAACAATCCACCGCCCTGGCCTTAGCCGCCGGCACTCTGGCTGCCTCAGGAAAAGCATCCGCACAGGAACAGACAACCGCCACCCTAACCACCGGCACCGCCACCCAGGCCGCCCCTCGGCCCAGCGGCGAATTCGTTGTCAAAACCGCCATCAAAACCAGCATCCTGAAACGCGTCGCCGGCGAAAACGCATCATGGGAAGAAAAACTCACCCTCGCCAAGGAAGTTGGCTTTGAAGGCGTCGAATGGGACGACATCACCACCCCCGACGAAGGCACCGAAATGCAACGCATGGCCACAGAAATGGGCGTCCCCTGCCACGGGGTCGTCTTTGGCGGATGGCACGCGCCGCTGTCTGATCCCGACGAAGAAGTCCAAAAGCGCGGCCTCGACGGTATGCGAAACGCAATCGAAGCCGCCGCCGCCATGAAAGTCGAAACCTGCCTCCTCGTCCCTGCCAATGTCCAGGCAAACGTGCAGTACGACGAAGCCTATCGCCGCTCCCAGGATAACGTCCGCAAACTCATTCCCCACGCCGAAAAGCACAACGTCATCATCTGTCTCGAAAACGTCTGGAACCGCTTCCTTCTCAGCCCCATGGAGTTCGCCCGCTACATCGACGAAATCGACAGCCCCCACGTTCGCATGTATTTCGACGTCTCCAACTCTCTCGTTCAGGGCTTCTCCGAACACTGGATGCGCATTTTAGGCCCCGAGCGCATTCGGAAAATCGACGTTAAAGATTTCAGCCGAAAAGATCACCGGTTCGTGCCCATTGGCAACGGCGACGTCGACTTCCCGGAGATCACCAAAATCCTCAAAGAGTGGGGCTACAACGATTTCCTCACCTCGGAAACCGGCGTCACCACCAAAGAAGATCTCGAAGACTCCCGCCGCCGCCTCCAGCGCGTATTCGGAGCCGAAAGCGCCTGACCAGCCACCAACGGGAACGTTCACTGTTTCTTTTGAAAATTGCCAAATTCACAGAAGTTGAACTAGCTAATCCCGGCGCCTGTCAGTCAGCCCACACGTCCTTTTCAGCCGCCCGCGCTTCCTCAGCCCGCTCTTCCCGAAGCCGGTCAAGTCGCCCCTTCAGAGCCGCAATCAGCTCCACCAGGCCCACACCCGATTCCGCCGAAATCCACCGCGCATCCACGCCCCGCGACTGAAACTCTGCCAGAATTTCCGGCATAGCCTCCGACTCCATCAGGTCCGCTTTCGTCAGACAAACAATCTGATCCTTACCCGCCAGCACGTCAGAATACGCATTCAACTCCGCATTCACCAGCTCATAGCTATACCAGAAATGCTCAAAATCCGCCTCATCCACATCATCCGCCGGTGCCACCAGGTGCACCAGGAAACCCGTCCGTTCCACGTGACGCAAAAACCGGTGACCCAGCCCCGCCCCCGTATGAGCTCCCTCGATCAACCCCGGAATATCCGCGATCACACACCGCGTACCATCCCCCAGGTCAAGCACACCCAGGTTAGGGTGAATCGTCGTAAAAGGATAAGACGCCACCTTCGGCTGAGCCTTCGTCAGGCTCGCCAGCAAAGTGCTTTTTCCCGCATTCGGCAGACCCACCAGGCCGATATCCGCGATCATTTTCAGTTCGAGAATCAGCACCTTGTGTTCCCCGTCACCACCATATTCCCAGCGACGCGGCGCCTTGTTTGTCGGCGTCGCAAAATGCTGATTCCCCCGCCCCCCGCGGCCACCCTCCGCCGCCAGCCATATCTGATCCGGCTCCACCAAATCCGCCAGCACCACTCCCTCTTCATCAGAGACAAGCGTACCCTGTGGCACCCGGATATAAATATCCTCCGCATCCCGCCCTGTACACTGTTTGCCAGTACCGTGCTCACCACGTTTCGCAATATACTGAGGCCGCACCCGCACATCCAGCAGCGTCGTCACCGCCGGATCCACCTGCAGGTAGATATGACCACCGCGGCCACCATCACCCCCGTCAGGACCACCCATAGGCACAAACTTTTCCCGGCGGAAGCTAATACAGCCATCCCCGCCGTCACCGGCCTGCACATTAATTTTTACATAATCAACAAACGAAGACATCGTACAGATGCCCCTCTCTTACAGCGGTAACTGCTGAAAATCCGGCGGAATGGTAATACTGTTCAACGTCTCCGGCCGCTGCGCATTCGGCTGAAGCTCCACCGCAATCACCGTCGCCACAGCCCCGCTCGGAAGCTGCGCTTCAAACCGCGACGGCAACAGGTGCATCATTTTTCCATTCGCCGACGGATAATAAGCATAACCGTCAAATCTCACACTGCCAATCGACCGCCGACCCACCCTGCGCTCCACCTGATCCACCAGAAGGTCCGTCTTCCGCATCTGATAAATCTCAGTCACTCCAGTTACATAATTCACGCGAATCACAAAGTGATCCCGCTCCTCCGTCACCATCGCGCCACTCATGGGATCACTCAAAATACGATGGATATTCTTATCCACCATAAAGCTCTGAACCAGGTCATCCGGCTGCACACCCCCCATCAGAGTCGGATTATTCCTCAGCGCCGCAGCCGTCCCCAGGTGAACCCGTTTCTCCGGCACCAGCATAACCGTCGCATTGCCATCCCGCATCAGGAAGTCAAACAGCGTCCCCATATCAGCCGCGCCCCGCACCCGCAGAAAATCCGGCGGAGCATAATACATGTTCGCATCAAACTGCATCCGCATGCGGCTTCGTGCCTGACCCACAATCACACTCAGCGAACCCAAAATCGCCCGCGTATCAGCCTGACGTTCCGAAATCGCAAAAGCAATCTCCGGCCCCGTCATACCCGGCCGACCCAGAATTTCCGTAATAGGCGACTGAAACGGCGGCGGCGGTTCCGCCTGCACCCGCCGCGCACGACGGAAAATATCACAACCCGTCAGCACCATCAGCAGAGCCAGCGCCAGCGCAATTAGCCTAAGGCTGCGCCGGGTTTTAGTCACGGTAAACCTCTGGCTTCAGCACACCCAGCCCCGAGAGATTTCTATATTCCTCATTAAAATCCAGCCCGTAACCCACCACAAACTCATCCGGAATCTCAAAACCCACATACCGCACCGGCAGCTTAAACGCATGATCCCGCTTCTTATAAAGCAAACAGCAAATCTCCACACTGGCCGGCGACTGTATCTTAAGCAAGTCAATCACAACGCTCAGCGTCCGGCCCGTATCCAGAATATCCTCCACCAGCAGCACATCCCGCCCCTCCAGGTTCAGCTCCGTATCCTTAGTAATAATCACCTTGCCCGACGAAGTCGCACGGTTCTTATAACTCGAAGCCCCCATCAGGTCAAACGCATGAGGAATCGTAATCGACCGGGTCAAATCCGCAAGGAACACAATGCCCCCCTTAAGGATGCTGATCAACACCAGGGATTTGCCCTCATAATCCTTGCTGATCTCCCGCCCCAGCGCAGTCACACGCTCACGGATCTGATCCTCCGTATAAAGCATCCGCTCAATGCCACTGAAAAATGCCTTCTCTTCATCTTTTGGAAAAGACAATATCTTCGCTCCCGGTGTACTTATATATCTTGAAACCTGTGGCACATAACTAACTATCAACCACCAGTGTATGTCCTACGCAGGGCAAGCAAAAAAAATCCAAGGTTAATTGGACCGGAAATCGGAGGAGACCCATGCGAAACCGGATAATCATCATCGCAGTGATGGCAGGGGCCATGCTCATACAACCAGAAACCCCCCGCGCACAACAGCAGAGCGGGCTGGACTACCAGGACATTTCTCAACGCCGCACCCGCAGAACAGACCGCGAAGACCGCCAGGCGCGCCAGGCCGAAGAAGCCCGCAAACGCGCCGAAGAAGAACGCCGACGCCAGGAGCGCGAGCAACGCCAGCAGCGCTGGCGCGAACGCGAAGGCGAAAACCGCCGCGGTATGCAAACCACAACCAACGATCGAGGCACCACCCGCGGCCGCGATGCCAATAACAATCGCCGAGGCGAAAACCGCAACGCCGGACCCGCAACAGCCCCCGCCACCGCCGGTGGACAAGACCCCACCAGCCGCGAGGTAACCGAAGTCCTGCTCGACGCCATCAAAACCCGCCGCGTAAATTTCGACCCCGAAGAAGCCCGCGACACCCCCGGCATCATCCTGCTTAATCCCCTCAAAACAGACCCCTCAGAACGCCGCCGCGCCGCCGAGGAAAACATCGCCCAGCCCCTCTAGTCCGCGCATTTGGCTTGCTTATTTTATCCCGGCCAGCCCGGTTAATAAAAATCTCGCGAGCACGCAAACAGGAGACCCTCATGGGCAAATGGCTGTTGTTGTGGATTCTAATCGTCAGCACCGCCCTGTGCGGCTGTGCATCCGATAAACTCAACGATCAGGCCGCCACCGCCGCGTCCCCCGGTGATCCACCCGCTGCCACTATCACCGCCAAAAACCCCAGTCCCGCCGCCCCCCGCACAAGCACAGCCTTCGAAAACCGCCCCACCTCCATTAAATCCGATAACATCGCCGTCCCAACATCCGCCCCCGTCACCCGTCTCCCCACCACCGGCACCGCCCCCCGCCCGGGCCGCGGCGTCCTTTTCCCATCAGCCGCC
>CAYUGQ010000036.1:0-20545 GCA_964444305.1 uncultured Candidatus Sumerlaeota bacterium | reverse complement strand
CGATTTACCAACCACCTCCCCAGCTCAGCCCCCCGTCTCCGCAGCTCAGCCCCCCGTTATCACACCATCCTCCCCGGCCCTCGTTGTGCCTGAACCGGATGAACCAGCCAAGCTGACCACCACCACTCAACCCTCCACACCGCCAACACCGGTTCTATCGCCCACACCAACCCCAACCCCAGCGCCCGCCCAGCCGGAACCACAACCTGATCCCACCCCTGCCCCAGTTTCCAGGGAAACAACCCGCGCCATCATCATCGAAGACACCGTCCCGGCTTCACCCCCGGCGACGCCAGCACCACCTGCCGAAACCCCCGCGTCTCCCGTGGAAACCCCTGCCCAGCCCACCCCAACTGCCACCACCCGCGAAGACGCCACAACCACGACCGCCCCAGACATCGCCCCCTCTCAGACATTACGCATGCCCGAAACTATCGACACCGAAACCAGCGCCCCCGGCACCTACGAAGACGATCTACCCGCCACCACAACTCTCCAAGTGGATACGGAAGATTAAGCCGGCCTACCTCACCCGCCGCGGCAACAAAATATCACCGCTCGAAATCGTCCCGTTTGTCGCATCATAAATCACCGCCCCCCCATCATCTGTCTCGTCCGGCCCGACACTATAAAATCGATTCGTATCTGGCCTAAGCAACAGCGTCCCGCTGGAAAACGGATCCGCCGGAACCTCTGGCAACGCCGAGATGACATCAACGCCGGAGCGGGGCGCACTCTCCATTTCATTTAACCGCTGCGCCACGTGAAGCCGGACAAGCTCATAATTCGCAAGCAGCACCTTGCTTCGAATACGTGCTTCATCGTAATTAGGAATGGCTATATCTGTTAAAATTGCGCCCGGGCTGACACCAAACAAGGCCGACCCCAGCCGTGGTGCAAGCCGCTGTTGATTCGCCCACAGGCTTGTCGGCTCTTTATGTTCGCTCATCTTCGCCAGCACGTTCTTCCCGTACTCGTGCCTCCGGTCATCTTCGGGAAAGTGCCGAACGGCCCACTCCGCGTATGGTTGCCCGTAAATACCACTAACCTGCAATGTAAGATTCGATGCCGTTTGCGGTCCAAGGTTCACCGGATAACCAAAAGCTTTTGCCCGGTTCAATTCACTCATGGCATCAGTAAGCCGGACCTCCTCCTGCGAAAGCGGCTCCACATGCTCCCGCAGTTGCTCCAGCAGATTCAGACCATACCTTAATGTTTCCCCATCATCACACTCTTCCGCTACCGCCTGAAAAGTCCCCAGAGAGATACCGCTACACGCCATCTCCATGATAACCAGCATAAGATTAGCAGGCTTCTCATGCCGAAAGTAGCGCATAGGCAAAGCTGCAATGTCAATGGCCGCCCGACAGTCACCCCGCCGCGCAGTATCAATAGCAACAATCGACGACAGCTTTGCAAAGTAGTGAACTGGAAGGAACTGCGGTCCGCTGGAGTACAAACTGGTGTCCGCCGTATACAGCGGTAACTCAATACTTGACGAAGTCTCCGCAATAATCGGGCGGAGAGCAGCCACCAGTTGATCCACCTCTTGCTGCTCACTCGCAGTTAGCGCTTCCCCGTGGCGCATCCTGTAAAAAACCGTCTGGGTTGTATACCCCTCATTCAAAGCGCCGAAGCGAGATCCCACCCGCTCCATGTCGTCATAAAACTTAAAATGAAAATCAACCACCTCTGCCGACGGGATCGGCACCGGCTCCTGCCAGCGTTCCGGGATGTCCAGGATTCGTCTGTCATATTCCTTAAATCGGGCCATTCGCTCTGGACCAAACGTATAGGCCACGAACGCCCTGATTCCGAAAAACCCTAAAACAAGCACCACGCCTGCGATCACGACAATCCAGCACCCACATCGATCAAAGCGCCTGCCCGGCCTCGGCGGGACTCCGGACGTCGGCTTCTCTTCCGGTATCACAGAACTCATATCCAGCTCCCGCGCAGATTAAATTATCCTAGGCCACAACTCATCGACAATCCCATCATACTTGATTCCTCACTTTCAATCGGAATTAAGTTTTCCCCAACCCATGAACGCCACAGACGAAAATACGCCCCCACCGGGCAACGACCAAAACCCCGCCTCCTTCATCACGCAGGAGCACCCCCGCAAAGAACAGCGGCTGTCAGTTCTCGTCCTGGCCCTCTATCTTGTCACTGCCATTTTCTATCTATGGCCCTTGCCGCTCCATTTTAGCACAGCAATCCCCGGCGACAACGGCGACTCCTACCTCAACTTCTGGCCCTTCTGGTATTACCCCCGCGCCCTCCTCAGCGGAGAAAGCCTCTTCTATCATCAGCTCCAGCTATATCCCCATGGAATGCCCATGGTCTATATGACCGCCAGCCCCATCGGCAGCATCCTAATGAGCCCCATCTCTCAATTAATATCACCTGCCGCAGCCCTCAATACCTGGCTCATTCTCCATTTATGGCTCGGCGGATGGTTCTTTTATAAATTCGCCCGCCTGCTCCGCTGCGCCCCCGGCGCAAGCTGGCTCGGAGGCTTCGCCTGGCAATGGTCGCCCTTCATCGCAGCCCACATCACCGGACATTACACCCTCGCGCAGGTCGCCTACACCGCCGCCGCCTTCTATTTCTTACTGCTTCTCATCCACCGGCTTCTGCCCCAAAAAACCCCCTGGCGCAGACTCTTCGCCCCCATTGCCGGCCTCGGAATCGCCTGCTGGGCCCTCGCCGCCACAGACTTTTACCTCACCATGATGACCGCCTTCCTGCTGCCCGTATTGCTCCTCTATGCCACCCTCGACCCCGCCCTGCGCCCCGTCCTCAAACTAAAAAAATTCTGGGCAGCCATCGCCTGCGCCATCATCATCAGCGCCGTCCTGATCATCCCTTGGATATCCGAACTCCTGCACGTCCGCGCCCAACACGATTACACCGCCCCCGACCCCCGCCTCGTTGCTCATAACACCATGCGCTGGCGCCAACTCTCCTCCCCCCCGCAATACCATTTCCTGTGGGGACCCCACATCTATGGTCGATACGAAATTGCCGTTTCCACCTACAACGAATACACCTATCTCGGCATCGTCGGCTTCATCGTCGCCGCAACCGGGTTGCTCCTGGTCCGTCCCCTCACCAAAGTCGCCCTCATCATCACAGTCTTCCTCCTACTGCTCGGCCTCGGCAGCGGCAACAGCCACAGCAATCCCACCGCGCCAGGCTTCAGCCTCTCCGCCATCGGTTATCTCTGGCCCACAAGCTTTCCATTCTCAGAATTCCGCGTCCCCGGCCGCTGGCATTTTGCCCTCTGCGCCCTGCTGGCCATCGCCCTCGCCCAAGGTGCCGACGCCCTTATCCGCCGCAGATTCCCCCGCCCCCGCGCCAGCGCCGCTTTCGTCATTGTCCTCACTGCCATCATGGCCTTCGATCTCAACCGCTGGCCCTTCCCCATCTGTCCCGCCACCCCCATCGCCACCGGCATATCCCCCCACAAATCCGGCACTGTTCTCGACATCCCCACAGGCATCCAAAGCGGCCAGGGCCATCAGATGGGCATTATCGACAACCACACCCTCCGCCGTCAGCTCGACCATAGCCGCCCCCTCATTTATGGAAACGTCGCCCGCCTGCCAAACGACGTCTACAACCAGCTCCTCGCCGATCTCGAACTTCAAACATTCTTCCAAGCCCAAAATCCTTACCCGTCAAACCACCCCGCCCCCACATCCGAACCCAACTGGCCAGAATTCCGCAAACGCTACAACATCACCGCCGCCCGCATCCCCCTCGACTGGCCCACCAGCGCCTCACTCAAACAAATCATCGACGCCACCGCCCCCAACAACTGGCAATGGCACGAGGCAAATCAAGCCCTCATCGGCGAGCTGCCCTAACAAACACGAAACGCCCCCGGACCTACGTCAACCGCGGCGCCTTAGGCATCAAAATCCAAAGAAAAATATAAACAATAATCCCCGGAAACGCCGCCGATGCGATGCTAACAATAATATAAACCAGCCGCACCATCGTCGGACTCCACCCCAGCGAATCCGCTATACCGCCACAAACCCCCGCAATAATCCTGTGCTCCCGTGAACGTAACAATGCCATAATGCGTCAGCCTCCAGTCAGCCCGTCATTGCGCAAATATAATGCCACCAAAACCCCGCCCCTCAGCAAACAAGTTCCCCTACAACTTACGCAACGGCCGCCGCTTAGACCGCGACAAAAGCCAATGCATCAACGCAAACTGCAGCCCCAGCAAACCCACCGCCGCCGACACCGTATAAACCACCGTGCGCCGTTCCCGGTAAAGAGCCTCCTGCGACAAAATCACACCCCCGCGCCAATCCTCAAATTTCAGCCAGAAAAGCAACAGACAATGCCCGGTCAGCAACACCACCATCGTCACCATCCATAAAAACCGGTTGCTGCCCGGCTGAGCGCAAACCTTCCCGAAAAACAATATAGCCGCAAGGATCACCACAGCCGTCAAAGCAAACGAAGCCCAATCTCCCGCCAAAGCCGCAAACGACAACAACCACGCCGTACACCCCAGCGCCGCCCCTGTGATTCCAGCCCAAATCGTAATCCGCTGCCCTTTGCTCAATTGGCCCAGCGGACGCGACCACGGCGCTTTCTGCTTCTCGGGTACTCCGGCGCCGCCGGCAGGGGTGGTAGATGACGAATCAGACATAAAAACCGCAGTCCTGTACTTTAAATGTCAGGCCAAACCAGCCCGCAACAGCCTATACACGAAATGCCCCCGGACAATCTGCCTCCCCCCATCCAGTCCCCCAGCCCCTCACCCGAAAATCAGTTCTGCGATTCCGTTAACTCTTTAATCTGGTCCCTCAGCTTCGCCGCCAGCGCAAAATCCTCCGCCTTCACCGCCTGATCCAGCCGCACTTTCAACTCCTCAGTATTCCGCGCCCGCCGAACTTCCGTAACCTGGCTGTGCGGAACCCGCCCCGTATGACGAATCGCCCCGTGAAATCTCCGCAGTTCATTAACCAGCAGCTTGTCAAAGCTCTCATAACATTCGCTGCAACCCAAAATCAGCGTCTGCCGATAACTGGAATAAGGCAAACCACAATGGGAACAAGTCGGCTCCGCCGGCGCCTTCACATTCTCTTCCTGCGAAGCTGCCGCCGCCGTCAAGATCCCGCTCAGAATATCATCAAGCTGAGGCAACGCCTTTTTCTGATAAGGGCTATGCACCGTCGCACACTGCGAACACAAATGACGCTCTTCAACCACGCCATCCTTGATCGACGTAAACTTTATCGTCGCCGGGTTCTGCTGGCATTTCATGCACGGACGTTTTATCAACGAAATCGTTCGCTCCCTTTATCTATAAATTAGCCTGCCACAGGGTGTCTTTATTCGTTTCATCCCCCACCCCGCCCTTTAAGATACAATTAAGTTTTCGTGGCTAACAATACGCGCTTTTCTTATTGATTCCCTGCTGGTTTTGCGAGAAAGGTCGTCAAACCAGTGGGAGTGTCTACAATGAAGAAAACATTTAGCGCTTTCGTTACCGGTGTTCTATTAACGACAGCGATGGTTTACAGCAATGGTGAGGCAAATGCCGCCCCCCGGATGAATCTCGCAGACGCCGGCCGTCTGCCCCAGAAAATGCAAATGCACGGCACCGCCGTCATCGGCAACAGAATGTACGTCTTCGGAGGTGACCTCGCCGGCGGATCAAACGCCACGCTATGGACCTCCCAGGTGAATTCCGCCCTGGTCGACACCGCAAACGCCACCTTCGGCCAGTGGCGTCAGGAACAATCCCTTCCGGATATGCGCGCCTATATGAACAACGGCGTCGAAGTCGTCAACGACCGCATCTATATTGTCGGCGGCATCGTCGCCACCCAGGCCACCGTCGAAAAAGCTACCCGCCGCGTAAATACCGTCACCTGGACAAAAGTCACCCCCGACGGCCGCCTCGAACCCTGGCGCCTCAGCGCCCCCTTTCCCGGCGACCCCATTCTCCTCGGTGCCACCTGCGCCACCGATGATCATCTACTCCTCCTTGGAGGTCTCGCAACCGAAGGAAAACGCGAAGTCTTCGCCGCCGGATTTTCCCCCGAAGGCGAACCCATAAACTGGAAACAGATCGGTAACCTTCCCGAACCCCTCTATAACCACGGCGCAGCCATTCTCGGCGACCGCATTTACGTATGGGGCGGCATGCACGCCGCCGCCCGCCATAATTCCCGCGTCTGGTCCGCCCAATTTGACAATGGTCAGCTCGGCCCATGGCGCGACGAACAGCCCATGCCCGAATCCATTTATGGCGCTCCCGCCTGCGGTATCAATGACTACCTGGTCTCCGTCGGCGGACGCCGCCAGGGCGGCCTCAACAGCAAAGACATCTGGTTCGCCCGCCTCGATAATGGCCGCGTAACCAGTTGGCAACAGGTCGAAACAAACCTCGAAGCCACTTTCTTTCATAACATCGGCCTTCTCAAAGACAACGGCTGGGTGTTCGTCACCGGCGGCCAGCACAGAACCTCAACCAGCGCCGAACCCACCATCAGCGACACCGTCCAGGCATTTAAAATCCCCGCCGCCAGTGGCGCTGGCGGAATCGGTGCCGGTCTCCCGACCATAGACGCCGCCCTCCAGCAAGCCAAATCATCCGGCAAAAAAGCCATGGTTTTCTTCTATTCCCCCGCAGTACCCGCTTGCCAGCGCCTTTGGGATAACGTCATCAGCAAACCCGACTTCGCATCCAAAACATCCAGTCACGTCGTTGGAGTCGTTGATACATCCCAGAAAGACACCACCTGGAGCTACAAGCTGGGCGTTTTCCGCGTCCCATGCCTCGTCGAGCTCGACGCCGACGGCAACCTCCTGCGCCGGTCACCCGGTCTGAACTCAGCCGAAGATGTAACCGAATTCCTCAGCGGCAATTAACCCCACTGACTGATAACAGTAACTTCAACGCGCCTCCCCCCGAGGCGCGGTTTTTTTGTCCTCAGCTCCACTCATCATCCATGCCGCTCGTCGTCAGCATCCGCAGGCGCAAAGTTCCCGTTGTCGCCTGCAAATGATCAAACCGTTCCGGCAGCGCATGAAAAGAAATCGTCATCTCGTCCCCCGCCGTCCTCACGCTGCTGCCCGGTTTCAACTTCTCCGGCCGCTTATAAAAATAAGGAAACAGATAACCAAACAGTTCCCGGACAGCCCCAAACTCCTCAATGCTGCCATCCGAAAAGGCAATCTCCGGCAAATCAAACAACGAGTGCCCCGCCGAAAAAAACCACGTCTGATTCTCCACCAAAGCTGGCACAAACCCCACCAGCAGCTCCGACGGCTGAGCATTCTGCCGCAAACTATCCCACAGCCCCGCCGGCTCATAGCCCGGCGGCACATGCTCATCCGCCTCATCCAGCCCCCACACCCGCGGCCCCTTCGCGTCCAGCGCGATAATTTCCTTCAGCCGCTCCGCCCGAATACAAAGCCCACTCGACGGAACACACAACGCCCATCCCCCCACATCACACAGCGCCATCCCACAGCGAATCAGCAAAATCATCCGCTCCATCGCCGCGCCGTCATCCCCCGTCTGAATCCGCGCATAAGCCTTATGAGTCAACAGGTGTGCCGCCTCCGTCTCAGCCAAATCCGCCATGCCGATACTCGCCACCGCGTCCTCGTCAGACATCGGCCCCTTCACAAAAGAAATGAGGGCATTGGTGCCACCAGACTCGACAACCAGGCCCTCAGAATCTTTCCGGACACTCACAGCTTCTCCCGGAGCCAGCTTCTGCAGATAACCCTCCAGCAAAACAGGATCCACAGAAACAGGCCCGGCAAAAATCACTATGGCGGCAACGCTGTTCAGCATCATCAGCGCATTGCAATCCCACCATCAACCACCAGCGTGGCCCCGGTAACATACTTGCCCATATCACTCGCCAGGTAAAGCGCCGCATTAGCAATATCTTCCGGCTCCCCAAAGCGCCCCATAGGGATCTGCGAAGTCACCTGATCTTTAATTTTTTCATCCAGAGCCTCTGTCATATCGCTTCCGATAAAACCCGGCGCAATCGCATTCACCCGAATGCCCCGGCTGGCCAGCTCCCGTGCCAGCGTTTTCGTCAGGCCGATCAGACCCGCCTTGCTGGCCGCATAATTTGCCTGACCCGCCTGCCCCATCAGTCCAGAAACGCTGCTGATGTTCAAAATCACCCCACTGCGCGCTTTCATCATCGGCCTACACGCCGCCTTCGACGTCGCATACGCCGACTTCAGGTTCGTGTTAATCACCGAATCCCAGGCTTCCTCATCCATCCGCATCAACAACGTATCACGAGTAATCCCGGCATTATTAACCAGGATGTCCAGCTTGCCAAAGTTCTTAATCGCCTCATCCACCAGCCGATCACAATCAGCAACCTTCGACACATCTGCCTGCACAGCAATGGCTTTGCGACCCTGCTGCGCCACATAATCCACCAGGTCCTGACACGGCGTCGAATTATAATTAACCACCAGGTCCGCACCGGCCCGGGCAAAATGTTCCGCAATAGCACGCCCCAGGCCCCGGCTGGCGCCCGTGACGATCGCAACTTTTCCTTCAAGATTTAACATGTTCATGAGAAACCTTCTGTTAGGCATCTCCCCGCGAATCAATGGAAAACTTCAGTCCATCCACACCAAAGGAATAATCAAACCTCCGCGACCCCCCAACCTTCCCTTGACTCCCCATCAGGCCTCTCATAAATTCTCCACCGTCAATCTTTGCAGGAAATCTTCCATGTCCACCTTTAAACCACGCCGACAAGCCTCCCGGCGCGAACGCGCAATCTGGTACACAGTCCTCTGCCTCATAGGACTCACCAGTCTCATGACCCCCTTCTATAACCGCATTAGTCCTGAATGGCACGGCATCCCCTTCTTCCTCACCTTCCAGTTCTGCTGGATCATTGTAGGCGCCATTACTACCTGGATTGCCTATCTCCGTGGCGCCTGATCCCCGCCCACACCCCACACAACCACAACCCGTCCGCAACCAGAACCGCAGCAGGAGTTTGTTTAGTTAATGGATATCGTAGCCATCTGGGTTTTCGCCGCACTTTTCGCCTTCGTCTCCATCCTTGGTTTCGTCGCCGCCCGCTGGCGCGCCGCCGATCTCACCCAGCTTGACGAATGGGGCCTCGGCGGCCGGGCCTTCGGCACCGTCATCACCTGGTTCCTCCTCGGAGGCGACCTCTACACCGCCTACACCTTCATCGCCATACCCGCCCTCGTATACGGCCAGGGAGCCATCGGGTTTTTCGCCCTGCCCTACACCATCATCGCCTTCGCTTTCTGCTTCATGGTCTTCCCCCGCTTCCTCGCCGTCGCCCGAAAACAAGGCTTTGTCACCGCCTCAGATTACGTCCGCGCCCGCTTTGACAGCCCCACCCTCGCCCTCCTCGTAGCCCTCACCGGCATCATGGCCATCATGCCCTACATCGCCCTGCAACTCGTCGGCATCGAAGTCGTCATCGGCGCCCTCGGATTTCACGGACATCTGCCCCTCGTCATCGCCTTCACCATCCTCGCCATGTACACCTACACCAGCGGCCTGCGAGCCCCCGCCCTCATTGCCATCGTAAAAGACATCCTCATCTATATCGTCGTCTTCGCCGCCATCATATACATCCCTTATAAACTCGGCGGCTACGGTGAAATGCTCGCCAAAGTACCCGAAGAAAAACTCCGCCTCCGCGAAGGACAGGGCTTCGCCTACGCCACCCTCGCCCTCGGCTCCGCCCTCGCTCTTTTCATGTATCCCCACTCCGTCACCGGCCTCCTCAGCGCCGCCGGAGCCCGCGTCGTCAAACGCAACATGGCCCTCCTGCCCGTCTACTCCCTCCTCCTCGTCATGGTCTCCGCCATGGGATATATGGCCATCGCCTCCGGAGTAGACAAAAACCCCGCCTACACCGACGGCTTCCAGCGCTACGGCCCCAACTTCTCCGTCCCCGCCCTCTTCCTCGAATGGTTCCCCTCCTGGTTCAACGGCCTCGCCTTCGGCACCATTGCCATCGGAGCCCTCGTCCCAGCCGCCGTCATGTCCATCGCCGCCGCAAACCTCTTCACCCGCAACATCCACAAGGAATACCTCCGCCCCAACTGCAGCCTCCGCGAAGAAACCGAAGTCGCCAAAGCCATCTCCCTCATCGTCAAATTCGGCGCCCTTCTGTTCATCATTTATCTCCCCCAGGAATACGCCGTAAACACCCAGCTTCTCGGCGGCATCTGGGTCATCCAAACCCTTCCCGCCGTCATCATCAGCCTCTATGTCCCCTGGCTCCGCGCCTGCGGACTTATCAGCGGACTCCTCGCCGGCCTTGCCCTCGGCACCTGGATGGCCTACTCTAACGACTTCGGAGCCATGTTCCCCCTACCCCTCGTACCCGGCAACCCCCTCGGCTACTCCGCCCTCTATGCCCTCATCGTAAACATCACCATCGCCGCCACCGTCTCAATCATCGCAAACACAATCAGCGCAAAAGACAACAACCTCATCTCCCCAGAAGATTACGCCATAGTCGATTAATCTGAAAACTCCCGCCCACAAACGGTGTCCATACTATCCGGGAAAGCAGGTCACACTCAAATAGCTGAAATCTCTGCTGGAAACCTTTGAATTGACCTGATTAGCAACCCCTAACTTATCTGAACAATAAACTCAGGAGCAGGAAGTCGTATGATTAGAATGTATGGGATTGTCCTGACGGCTGTGCTCGCACTGGCCTCTGCAGGAATCGCGCAGACCACTGCCACACAAAACGCCGCCACGACAGGCACGCAAGACCGCGCAACCACCGCCACCGCATCCGGCGATAACAAACTGCTGGAACTCGAACTGCCAAAGCCAGTGTTCGTCGGAACACCCAAAAACATCGACGTCGCAAACCTCGAACCCGCAGGCACACGGCCTCCACAGATCTTCGTTCCTAAAGACGTGAAAAACCTCGCCGCCGGCAAAGAGGTAACCGCCAGCGACGAAGAGCCCATCATCGGCGAGCTCGACCAGATCACCGACGGCGACAAAGAAGCCGCTGACGGCAGCTACGTAGAATTCGGCCCCGGCGTACAGTGGGTCCAGATCGACCTCGAAGAACAGGCAGAAATCTTCGCCATCGCCGTCTGGCACTATCACCAGCAGGCCCGCGTCTTTAACGACGTCATCGTAAAAGTCGCCGACGACGCCGACTTCATCACCAACGTCCAGACCGTCTTCAATAACGACAACGACAACTCCGCCAAACAAGGCGCCGGCACCGACCTCGCCTACATCGAAACCAACGAAGGCAAGCTGATCGACGCCAAAGGCGTAAAAGGCCGCTTCGTTCGCCTCTACAGCAATGGCAACACCAGCAGCGACACCAACCAGTACATCGAAGTAGAGGTTTACGGGCGTCCCGCCAAGTAAATCGTGACGGATACGACACTAAAGCGCCGATTGGGCTGGTGGCTTCTGGCCGCCCTGGTTTCAATCGGCGCTTTTCTATTTCACCTCCCCAATCTAACCGACCGCCCCATGCACACCGACGAAGCCGTTCATGCGGAAAAGTTCGGCATCCTCCTGGAAACAGGCAAGTACGAGTATAACCCCCACGAATATCACGGACCTCTCATATACTATTGCGCCCTCCCCTTCGCCCGGGCCACCGGCGCCAAAACCCTCGCCGATCTCCCCGACGAACGCCCCCTGCGCCTGCCCATCGTAATCTTCGGCGCACTCCTCGCCGGCGCCGTCGTCCTCTGCGGTCCATCCCTCGGCCGTCCCGACGCCCTCTATGCCGGCATCCTCTTCGCCGTTTCCCCCGCCTTCGCCTTCTACGGCAAATACTTCATTCAAGAAGTCCCCTTCGTCTTTTTCTGCTTCGTCGCCCTCGCCTGCGCCTGGCAGATGCTCCAGACAGCCCAATGGCGCTGGGCCATCGCCGCAGGCCTCACCACCGGATGCGCCATCGCCCTCAAAGAAACCTGGGTCATGATCATGGGCTCCGCCGCCCTCACCGCCCTCCTTCTCCATCTCACCACCACCAGCCAACCCACCCCCCGCCCCATCGACTGGAAAAAATACGCCCCCCTCGCAATCGTAACCATCCTGCTTTCCCTCCTCACCGGCGTCTTCATTCTATCAAATTTCTTCCAAAACCCCGCCGCCATCTGGCACACCTTCGCCGCCATCGGCGGCTATATAAATCGCGGCATCTCCGGCGACAGCAGCACCTTCGGTGCCGGCATCCACGACCACCCCTGGTACTATTACTTCCAGCTCCTCACCTGGCCCAAAGTCGAAGGCCCCTGGGTCTGGACCGAAGGCATCACATACCTCCTCGGCCTCATCGGCCTCATCTCCACCATCCACCGCTGGACAAACGAACCCCGCGCCTGGCACGCCATCGCCATCCTCACCCTCCTCCTCACCGCATTTTACAGCGCCATCCCCTACAAAACGCCCTGGAACGTCCTCCCCATGTTCACCGGCTGGACCCTCCTCGCCGGACGCGGCGCATCGGCCATTCTCCAAACCGCCACTGCCCTCACATCCCGCATCAGCCGCCATTCCGCCACCCGCTATGCAACCCTCGCCGTCATCTCCCCCCTCCTCCTCACCTGGCCCGCATGGTTATCAGTACAAACCTACCGCGCCACCATCATCCGCAGCGCCGACACCCGAAACCCCTACGCCTACTCGCCCACATCCCCAAACCTCCTCCGTCTGGCCACCCGCGCCCATCAGCTAGCCGCCCACACACCCGACGGCCACCAGATGCTCATCCAGATTATCTCCCCCGAAAACGACTACTGGCCCCTGCCCTGGTACCTGCGACACTTCACCCGAATAGGCTATTACAATGACCCCGCCCAGGCCCATCCCGCCGCAGCCATGATCATCATGACCCGCACCACCGACCCCGATGCCGATCCTCCCCCCTCACCCCAAGGCATAGGCGAGCGCATGCAGGAATTCTACGGACTGCGCCCCGACGTCCTGCTAAATGTCTACATCCAGCGCGACCTCTGGGACGCCTTCATGGCAGATAATCAGTAAACCGTCAGCCCGCGCCATTCTCCAGAAACTGCGCCATCACAAGAGCCATAGCCCCCGTCCGGTACACATCAGACTCATCCGTCGTCGTATTAATAGCCCGAACCGCCGTCCGCGCATTCAGCGCATAAAGCTGCTCCGCAATAAACTTTTCCAGTTCAGCCGGATCATCCCCCAGGTCCCCCGTCACCAAAACCACCCCCGGATCATAAGCCGCCACACCAAACTTCGCAGCCATCACCAGCTTCGCCATACAAGCCTCATCCAGCAAAGTCGCCGTATCCGTCCCGTGAGGCGATTTCCCGCTCTCTTCACAACGCCCCATACAGGCCTCCGCCTCATCCTCCAGTGCCAGCAGGCTCACAGCCCTGCCATAAGCCCCCTGCAGGATCTGCCCGCCCAATATCGCCCCCATCGTAATATTAGGATTATCAATATGGATCGACAACAAGTGATCCTGCGCCAGCCGCGCATCCTTATGGTTCAACTGAAACCACTTCGCACAGGCCAAAGCCACACTGCCCACCGCCGTCGGAAGCCCAAACAGCTCCTCCACCGTCGCACGAATATGCGTATGAGCCGCCGGAATACCATCCACAGCCACCCCCACACCCTTCATCGTATGCCGAATCGAAGCCTTCGCCTGCGCATGAAGATGCTGCAGCGAAGCCACAATGCTCGGCAAATTGCAATCCGCCGCCCGCTCCCGCCCCACCCAAAGACACTCGCCATCCAGGTTCGAAGCCGAAAGCTCAATCAAGTTGCCCCGCACCAGCACAGAGTAAATCCCCGCACCCGCCGCATTAAGCTGCAAATAAACCGGACGCCGACCCCGCGGGATCCGTCCATGCTCACCCTCCACCACCCAGCCATCACGGATCAACTCATCAACAATAAGCGAAACCGTACTCCGCTGCAGCCCGGTCGTCCGGGCCGTATCAGCCCGCGAAATCGGCTGATTCTGCCAGATTATATTTAAAATAATTCGCCGGTTTATTAAACGTGCGGTCAAACTCGTTGCGGTAGCATACGCCACCGCGGGCATCTGTTTCATGTTGCGCGGGCCTCTGTCCCGGGTTCTTGCAAATATAAGTAGCCCGTTTTTCTTTAGGTCACGGTGTCATTGCAAGAGAATTCTTACCATCCATGAAAACTTTTGCCCAAACTTCCAGCATCAGCAGTGCCCAAATTCTGTACTCATGATCACAAACCCGCGTTTCATGTTCGTTTAACAGCTTTTCCACATACTCCGCATTAAACCAACCCCGCGATCGCGCGCTGTCACTAAGCAGCGTGTCATTAGTAAACTCCTTAAGCGTCGTCCGGAACCATTCCCCCACAGGAATCGCAAAGCCCTGCTTCGGGCGATTCAGAAACTCACGACTGAAAAATTTCAGACCCGCCTCTTTCAGAATCCATTTCAGCTGACCATCCTTAAGTTTCATCTCCGCCGGAAGCGTCGCCGCAAACTCCATCAGATGATGATCCAGAAACGGCGACCGCCCCTCCAGCGAATGCGCCATCGTCGTCCGATCCACCTTAGGCAAAAGCGCCCCAGGCAAATAAGTCAGGATATCCATCTTCATCCGCCGATCAACCGGGCTCGGCATATCAAACTCCTCCGCCACCCATTCCGTCAGCTTCTCCGACTCCAATTCATCCGCCGAAAACCGCGCCAGAAAATCCGGCGTATAAAGCTGCCGCTTATGATACGACGTGAAAAACGTCATAAAGTGGACATAAAGCCGATCCGCATTCTCCAGCGACAACCGGTTATAATAACCCGCCCGCCGCACCTTGTCTCCCCCAATACCCAGCGCCCCCGCCACCCCCAGCACCCCCTGCGCCCCCTGCCGCACAGACCTCGGAATTCGCATATACTTCCCCCACTGCGGGCTCAGCCGATATCGCTCATACCCCGCAAAGCTCTCATCGCCCCCGTCCCCGTTCAGCGCCACCGCCACATGCTGCCGCGTCATCTCAGACAAATACCAAGTAGGAATCGCACTCGAATCCGCAAACGGCTCATCAAAATGCCAGGCCAGCTTCTCAATAATCCCCAGCGCATCCGGCTCCACCACAAATTCCTCATGCCGCGTCCCCAACAAATCCGCCACCTGCCGCGCATACGGAAGCTCGTTATACTTCTCCTCCCGAAACCCGATGGAAAACGTCCGCAATTCCCCCGAAATATGCCGCCGCATCGTCGCCGCCACCAGGCTCGAATCAATACCCCCACTCAAAAAACACCCCAGCGGCACCTCACTCACCAGCCGCACCCGCGTCGCCTCATCCAAATGATGCAGCGCCTGCTCAACCGCCTCCTCCTCGGAAATATCCTGCTTTGGCACATAATCCAAGTCCCAATACTGCGCCGTGCTCGTACTGCCATTCTCATAAATCATCCAATGCGCCGGCGGCAGCTTATGCGCATGACGAAAAATCGACCACGGCGCCGGCACATACTGATACGTCAAATAATGGTTCAGCGCCACCGGCTCAATATCCCGCGGAAAATCCGGATCCGGCAACAGCGACTTCAGCTCACTGGCAAACACCAGCGACTCCTCCGCCGTCCCCCGCTTTAAAATCCCATAATAAAGCGGCTTCTTGCCCACCCGGTCCCGGGCCAGCATAACCCGCCGCCGCGGCCGGTCAAAAATCGCAAACGCAAACATCCCCCGCAGCCGCTCACAAACCCCCGTGCCCCATTCCTCATAACCGTGAACAATCGTTTCCGTATCCGAATTAGTCCGGAAAACATGCCCCCGCCCCACCAGTTCACTCCGCAGTTCCTGAAAGTTATAAATCTCCCCATTGAAGACAATAACGATCGAACCATCCTCATTGGTCATCGGCTGACGGCCAGACTCCAGGTCAATAATCGCCAGCCGCCGAAAACCCAAACCCGCCGGCGCTTGATTATACACTCCACTGTCATCCGGCCCCCGATGCACAATACAAGCCTGCATCTTCGCCAGCAGCTCCCGATTCACCGGCCGCGCCGGATCACGATACACCTTCCCAACTATTCCGCACATGTCACAATCCTACCGCAGCCACACGCCGCGCGTTCTGAAAAACTGTACGCCCAGTCCCAAATCACAAACAAAAGGCCCGGATTCCGGACACCGTACCCTCAATCCGCCACCAGGCAAAACCCATGTCGCAACAGCTCCCCCACGAAAGTCTCCACATCCCGCGCCGCCACCTCCAAAGGCAACTGCGGCCACCTCTCCCGCAACCCCGCCTCCAGCTCACCCCGGGTTCGCCCCCCCTCCAGCATCAGCCAAATCACTGTGCCTGCTTCATTTAAAGTAATCGCTGACGAACTTTTCTTATGATAAATCACCGCCCGATCCCCCGCCAAAGTAAAATCCGCCTCCGGAGACCGGATGAATCGTTCCTCTTGTGATTTTAAATTGTCTGACATAGCCCGCGATCGAAACTCCTGCTCGCCTAAGTTGGCACCCGGATTGTTTATACTGGAGTTATCTGTTTCATTAATTGAGGATGCAAATGCATAAAAAGCGACTATTTTCCCTGCTGATTGGCTTCAACGTCCTGCTCCTGGCCGTCGTCGCCATGCAATGGATTGGCAAGCCAAACTACACCGGACTCGAATCCATATCCTGGGGTCAATCAACCACCAGCACCCTGTCCAGCTCCGCCTCCCGCCGAACCCCGCTGGTCACCGCCGCCGAACGCCTCGGCCCCAGCATCGTATCCGTAGGTGCCTCCCGAAGCCAATATTTCGTCAGCCCCTACGCCGGATTCTTCCGCGATTTCACCATATTTGAACAAGAGCGCGAAGTGCCCTATCTGGGCAGCGGAGTCATCATTGATCCCGACGGACTGGTTGTGACAAATTATCACGTAGTCGAAGACTCCGAGGATGTTTTTGTCACACTCATCGACGGTCGCCGCATCTCCGGAAAAGTCCTCGATGCCGACGTAGCCCTCGACATTGCCCTCATTAAAGTCGACGGAAAAAATCTCCCCGCCGCCACCCTCGGCAACAGCGACGACCTCATGGTAGGGGAGTGGACCCTCGCCATGGGTAACCCCTTCGGAAACCTCATAGACAATCCCACCCCCACCGTCACCGCCGGCGTAGTCAGCGCCCTTAACCGAAACTTCCGCCCCAGCCGCGACATGCCCCGCGTCTACCTCAACATGATCCAGACAGACGCCTCCATCAATCCCGGCAACTCCGGCGGAGCCCTCGCAAATATCCACGGAGAAGTCATCGGAATCAACACCTTCATTATGAGCCGCAGCGGCGGCGCCGAAGGCATCGGCTTCGCCATCCCCATCAATCGCGTCAAATCCGTCGTTCAGGAAATCCTCGACCACGGAAAAATCCGCGCCCGCCTCGTAGACTTTCAAACCTCCAACCTCAACACCCGCATGGCCCGCATGCTCGGCACCAATGCCGAAAACGGCGCCGTTGTAACCGAAGTCAACCCCAACGGTCCCGCCAGTAAATCCGGCCTGAAAGTCGGCGACGTCATCACCCACGTCAATGGCGTAAAAGTCAACGACTCCCAGGACCTCCGCCTGAAAGTCTGGTACGACAATCAGGTCGGATCCCGATTCCGTTTATCCATTGACCGTTCCGGCAGTCCCATGGAAGTCGAGTATCAGCTTGTAGCCCCTCCAGACGAATAAACCGAATCCATGACCCAAAATCAAAAGCCGCGTGGTGATGTCATCGCCTGCCTCGATATAGGCAGCAACGCCACGCGGCTTCGTATTTTCCAACACGATCCAGCCCGCAAATCTCTCCGCGAAATCTCCCGCCGCCGCTTTCCCATACAGCTCGGCGCAGGCACCTTCGCCGACGGCCGCCTCAAAGACTCCCACATCTCCGCCATGGAAGACGCCATAGCCGAAGCCCAGACCATGGCCCGGCAGCATTCCGCCCACACCCTCCTTGCCGTCGCCACCAGCGCCGTCCGCGATGCCTCCAACAGCGACGAATTCATCACCCGCATCCAGCGCAATACCGGCTTGGAAATCAAACTCATAGACGGCGCAGAAGAAGCCCGCCTCATGGCCCTCGGTGCCGCCGGTGGCCAACCCGCACTATCCAGTCAGGAAACCCAACTCTACGTCATCGACATCGGCGGCGGCAGCACCGAACTCGTCCACCTCGCTCCTAATACCCACCAGGTTATCAACCACGCCAGCCTTGATCTCGGCGCAGTCCGCCTTGTACAGCAATGGAACATCCGCGCCCCGCAAAACCCGCAACAAACCGCCGCCGCCCGTCACCGAGTCCGCGAAGCCATTAACCAAAACCCCATCTTCCCCACTCAAATCACAGCCCCTTCTCCGCACCACCGCGACACCATAGCCCTCGGCCTCGGCGGCACACCCGGAGCCCTCAATCAGATCCTCGGCCGCCACGATGACACCTCCCGCCAGCAACCCATTTCTCGCCAGGTGATAAAAGAAACTCTGGAACTCATCGCCGCCAGCGAGCCCGCCGGCCTGGCCAGCCAATACGCCCTCGAACCCAGCCGCGCCGAACTCATCTATGCCGGAGCCATCATCCTCCTGAGTCTTATGGAAACCCTCAGCGTCAGCCACATGATCCCCACCGACCGCGGCATCTGCGAAGGCCTCGCCCTGAACCATCAATCCACCAGATAAAGGCCCCTGCCCCTCCAACAGCCCCCAAAAGAAAAAGCACGAAGCCCACAAGCTCCGTGCTTTCTTAAACTCAAAACGGTAAACCGATTACAGCGCGTTGATCACCGCATCAGCCATCGCAGCAGAACCCGTAGCCTCCACACCCGCCGGGGCAATGTCTGCCGTCCGCAGGCCACTTTCCAGCGCCGCATTCACCGCCTTCTCAACAGCACCCGCCGCTTCATTTTCACCCAGGCTGTGACGCAGCAGCATCGCCGCACTCAGGATCGTCGCCAGCGGATTCGCAATGCCCTTCCCCGTAATATCCGGGGCCGAACCATGCACCGGCTCATACAGGCCAAACATACCCTTGCCCCCCGCCGTCGCCTTGCTTCCCAGGCTCGCACTAGGCAACATGCCCAGGCTGCCCGTCAACATGCTCGCCTCATCCGAAAGAATATCCCCAAACATGTTCTCCGTAATAATCACATCAAACTGCCGCGGATCCCGGATAAGCTGCATCGCACAGTTATCCACCAGCATATGATCAATCTTAACATCCGGATTTTTATCCGCCACTTCCGTAGCAACCTCACGCCACAGACGGCTCGTCTCCAGCACGTTCGCCTTGTCCACACTCGTCAGCCGCCCACCGCGGCGCCGCGCCGCATCCAGACCCACCTCGAAAATCCGCTCAATTTCTTCCCGCGTATACACACAGGTATCCAGCGCACGATTTCCGTTATCCTCCCGCGCCTTATGACCAAAATAAATCCCCCCCGTCAGCTCCCGAACAACCAGCAGGTCCAGCCCGCCAGAAACCAGTTCGCTCCGTAGAGAAGAAACATTAGCCAGTGCCGGGAAAAGCGTCGCTGGACGCAAATTCGCAAACAGCCCCAGCTCCTTCCGCAGCGGCAACAGCGCACCAAGCTCCGGACGCAGGCTCGGCGGCTGAATGTTATCATACTTCGGACCCCCCACAGCCCCAAAAAGAATCGCATCACTCTGTTTACAAAGCTCCAGCGTCTCCGGCGGCAGCGGATGCCCCGTGGCATCATAAGCCGCACCCCCAACCAGCGCCTCCGTAAACTCTAAACCAAATCCAAATTTCTTCCCCGCGGCCTCAAGCACTCGGACAGTTTCTTTAACGATTTCAGGTCCGATGCCGTCTCCGGCCAGAACTGCGATTTTATAATTGGACATGGCGTAATATGCGCTCCGGTAAGGTGATGTATGATTCTAAAGTCGCAAAATGATATTAAGGACAGGCGGCAGGCATTCATGGGAAGCTGATTCCAACCCTCACCGCCTGAAACAACGCCGCACAGCCCAACCCGCATTAGCCATCCAGCCATACCGCACCTGCTTCCACCGAAACCCCCGCGCCGCCGGCTCATAACGCATCCACCGGTACTCAAAAGGCAGCGCCCACCCCACCAGTTGCCGCAACGTCAGGTTCTTCAAAAGATACCGCACCCTCATCCGCGGAAACAGCCGGTGGATAGACGCCGTATTTTTCCCCACCGAAACCGACTCATGATGAACCAGCACCGCACTCGGGATATAAACCACCCGATACCCGCCCCGCCGTGCCCTCAGGCACAAATCAACTTCCTCATAATACGCCGGAAAATAATCCGTATCAAATCCCCCCAGCTCCTCCATCACCGCCCGACGCATCGCCAGGCCCGCCCCCGTCACATAATCCACCTCCCGCACCTCATCCCATTGCCCCTCGTCCTCATGACCCGCCCCATGATGATTCGTCATCCCGTTCGGATGCACTTGGGGGGGGGGGTGGGGGGGTTGGGGGGGGGGGGGGGGGGGGGGGGGGGGGGGGGGGGGGGGGGGGGG
>CAYUGQ010000035.1:0-21240 GCA_964444305.1 uncultured Candidatus Sumerlaeota bacterium | reverse complement strand
CGCTGATATGATCAAGATTGCCATGATTCAGATTCATAACCGGATGAAGGAAGCAGGGCTGGCGAGCCGGATGATCATGCAGGTGCATGACGAGTTGATTTTTGATGTTGTGGAATCTGAGCTGGATCAGATGAAGGTTCTTGTTCGGGAAGAGATGGAAAATGCGCTACCATTGAAAGTGCCGGTGTTGGTGGAGATGGGTACCGGAAAAAACTGGGAAGTCTGCAAGTGACGGGGCTTGCTAGGGATCAAAGTTCGTTGATGTCTGCTGAAGCGAGGGAGGAAGGGAGCCTGATTCGCGGTAGTTGTTCTGCGGGGCAGCGTTTTGGAGGCAGGGTGCTTTAGTGCAGGTTATTCTTACTCTTCCAGCGTATAATGAGGCTGAGAATCTTCGGCCGCTGGTGGAGCATGCGCACCAGGTTTTCGAACGGGATAACCTGGATGGCTGTGTGATCATTGTGAATGATGGCTCAAATGATGAGACGGCTGCTGTGGCGGAGGAACTGGCGGGGGAGTTTGCGGTTCGGGTGATAACTCATTCGGAAAACCGGGGGCTGGGCCGGGCGATTATGACGGGGCTTAAGGCGGCGGTGGAACAGATGAAGAGCCCTGACGATGTGATCATTTGTATGGATGCAGATAATACGCATTCGCCGGAATACATTCCCCTGATGGGGGAGAAGGTCTGGGTGGCGGGGTATGATATCGTTATTGCAAGCCGGTATCAGCCGGGAAGTGAGGAGATTGGTGTGCCGCCATTTCGGCTGTTATTAAGCCGGGGGGCGCGCTTTGTTTTTCAGGCGATTTTGCGTTTGCCGGGGGTGAGGGATTACACGTGCGGATTTCGAGCTTACCGGGCTGGTTTAATTCGTGAGGCGCTGGAGATCCATGGGGAGAAATTGATTCAGCGAGAGGGGTTTGCGTGTACGGATGAGCTGTTGGTGCGATTGAGCAAGCAGACGAGCCGAATTACTGAAATCCCGTTTGTGCTGAGGTATGACCAGAAGAGATCCAGGAGTAAACTGCCGCTGTTTAAGACGATCTGGGAGACGCTGAAATTATTGAAGGAGACTCGGTAGACCGGGGCCGGGAATGAACGGGCGGGGCTGATGTGATTTGCCTTCGTGAGTGAAAATCGTATTGGATAAAAAAAAGCCTCCTCCCCGAAGGGAAGAGGCTTTATAGGTCGGATTTTATGTCCGTCAGGTCTTAGTAGAGCGACCATTCGTCAACGCTGGCGTTGATTGGAGTTGCTACCCAGACGTGTTCGGCAAGGTAATCGTTTGTTGCAACAGAATCATGGGTGCGGCCTCCCATGATGACAATACCCTGGTCATTTGGCAGTGCTGCTGCGCCTACACGACGAACGCCAGCGTTGTGGGGCCATGGTCCGGGCAATGCTGGTTCGGTGTACCAAGAGGTGATATCGCCATTAGCACCAAAAATGGCACGGCGGACTTGATCGGTCACGAGTGTGTTGCCGCCGTTGTGACCTGCAATGACGTAAAGCTCATCATTAAGAACAGCGGAACCGCCGTCAAGATGGAATTCAGGGAGAATGGCTGATGCAACCTGAAAGACGCCGAGGGTGCCGTCGGGATTGATTGGTGCGTATTGAACTTTGCCACGGTCTGCTGCCTGGTTTGCAGAAATTACGTAAAGGTATCCGTTAACAATTTGAGCACCGGAGCTGAAATAGGGCGGGTAAGCGAGGACTTCCGGCAGAAGCTGGTAGTCGCTTATGTCTCCTGTGCTCGGGTCAATAGTAAAGCGACGAACGTCCAGGCTGGTGGTGCTGCCACCCATAACATATAGATAACCGGTATCCTGATCAATTACTGACAACGCGCCGGACGCGGAAAGGGAGGGGGTTACACCGTCCGCCGCTCCGTCGTAGCCGAGAGCAGGGTTGGCTTCGAGGATGTCGCCTGTAGCGGTCGGTTCGAAAACACGAATCTGGTTAAGAGGAGATCCGCCACCAGATGTATTGTGGGTACCACCTACAAGGTAAAGGCGGCCGTTAAAAGCGTGAGCGTGACGCTCGATATAGGCGGAATCAATGACAAAAATATTTCCACTGGTTGGGTGCTCACCGCGGTTGAACTCATAGGTGGTATGAGCCCACGTTCCAGTCTGAGGCTCAGGCTCCAGTGACAACGGGGTGTAGCTGATATGGGGGGAATCGCCTTCCACGAAGCGGTTACCGCCAAACGCATAGATATACGTCGTGCCGCCGATATCAAGGGCTGCCGTACCATGCATTTGGATTCCACTCGGTGCGATGGTACCCAGCGAATTATCGATCCTGGTCCATTCGATGGTGGGCTCCTGTGCTGTGGCTGTGCCGGTGAGGCATAGTGCGGCTAAGGCAGCACTAAATAATTGTTTTCTCACTGCTTATGCTCCTTTTTTCAGGTGCTTTTCCAATGGATGGAAATGGCCTGAATTTTATTTGATCATGTATTGGGCCCCGTCGGCCCCTAACGTGTCAAGTTTGAATTCGGTTTGTTGCCTAAAAATTATGCGGGGTTTTTTAGGAATGCTATATGGGACAAGGCTGTGAGGGCTGAAGATTATTTATTTAAATAAATTTTAAGGCTTTTCGGTGACGGCGTATGGGGCGACGCAAAAGGGATTCAGGCGGAGCCTTATTTTGACCGAGAAGTCTAATTACACTGAGTTTACGGCGTTGTCTTTTTAGTACAGGGTCCATTCGTGAACGCTGGCGCGGAGTGGTGTGGCTACGAAAACGTGACTTACCGCAAAGTGCGGTCCTCGCCCGCCAACAACTACAAAGCCGTCATTACCGAGGCTGGCTATCCCGGTATGGCGGATACCGGTATGTTCGCTTTGGGTGGGGCCTGGCATCGGGGCATCGGCAATCCATTCTATAATGTCGCCATTACTGGCGGTTACTGACCGGTGAACTGCATGGATTAGATCAAAGCCGCCGGCAGTGGTGTGACCGCCGACTACGTAGATTTCTCCATTTAGAAGCGCTGAACTGCCGTCTATATGTGCGACAGGAAGACTGGCAGATGTGGCTTCAAAGGTGCCTGGGGACCCGTCAGGGTTAATTGGGGCATATTGTACATTGGCGGCATTGAGAGTTTGCTCGGTGCTGAGGATATATAGATAGCCGTCTTTAACGATGATACCGGCTGCGTTCTGAACCGGCCATAGCAGGACGTCGGGGTACAACGTGTAATCGCTAACGGAGCCGGTGATATTATCAATTGTGAAACGGCGAAGCGATGTCTGGTGTGGGCTGCCGCCCACTACGTATAGATAGCCAGTATCAGGATCAACTGCTGCACTGGTGCCAATATTACCGAGGTTTAAGCTAACGGAATGGGCATTCCCATCAAAAGTGTGGCCTACAGTCAGGATATCGCCGGTTGCAGTTGGTTCAAAAACGCGAATTTGATTGAGGGGCGGCTCGGAGGAAGTGGTGTGAGAACCGCCAACGACATAGATGCGACCGTTGTACGAGAATGTTGTTCGCTCAATATGGGCAGAGCCGACGGCGTTGTTTGATCCATCTTTGTCGAATTCGAATGTGGTGGATGTCCAGGGTCCAGCCTGCGGTGGAGAAAGATGGAGCGGCGTATAATAGCTATTGGTAGAATCGCCAAGACCGGGATAGTTTCCACCGAAAGCGTAAAGCATTAACTGGCCATCAACTTCCAGGGCGGCCGACCCGTGCGTCTGGATACCCGGCACTGCAGACAGCGAATTATTTAACGTAGTCCACTCGATGGCTGGTTCGTATGATACTGCTACATTTGTGAGACAGAAGGCGGTGAGTGCTGCTGTAAATCGTTTCGTCAATCTTACATCCTTTATCTGATGGCAGCGGAACGGAAGGCACCAGAGTTTTCTATAGTACAGGTAGGGTCGGGGCCATGGGTTTAGGCGGTCAAGGTGGAATTCCCTTTTGGCTTGTAAATTGACTGGTGTCGCAATGAGTTAAGTCTATATGGTTCAATGGTGTCAGTGGCTATCCGGCACGTATTTAAACATTTTTGAAAACTTTTTCAGTAGGATTACTGTCATAGTTTATTATGACAGCGATTCCTCCGATTCGACTTAATTATAAGGCGGGAAAACCGGCGTATCTGCAGATTGTGGAGCAGGTGCAGGCGGCGGTGGCGGGGCGCACGCTGGTGGCTGGGGATCAGCTTCCTTCAATACGAGAGCTGGCGGAGCTGTTGGGGATTAATCGTAATACGGTGGCGAAGGCTTATACGGAGCTTGAGCATCGTGGTGTGACGGCGACTCGCCAGGGGCTTGGGGTGTTTATCGCTGAGAAACCCTGGGCGACCCACCTGACCGTGGCGGCGCGGAAGGATATGGCGGTGGAGTCTATCGATGCTGCCATTGTGCAGGCCCGGCACCTGGGCTTTGGTAATGCGGATTTTTTGCGCCTGGTTGAGGCGCGTTTGAAAGAGTTTCCATCCAGTAAGGGAGATGACAAATGAACAGGTCGCAGTTTGGTCACGCCAAGGCTGATTCTCAAGAGTCAGTTGGTGGGAGAGGCAGGGAAGCTGAACTGTATGTGACAGAGGTCGGTGATGGGCGGACCGTGGAGGATTATGCGGTTGTTGTCAATGATTTGCATTGTGCTTATGGCAAGACTGAGGCGGTGCGGGGGCTTTCGTTTGGGGTGAAGCGAGGGCGATGTTATGGCCTGTTTGGTCGAAATGGGGCGGGGAAGAGTACGACGATTAAGTGTCTGCTGAACCTTTTGAGGCCGAGCAGCGGCAAAATCAGCGTGCTGGGGGTTTCACCGCAGAAGGATGAATTGGCGGTAAAGGGGATGATTGGTTATGTGCCGGAGCAGGTGGCGTTTCATCCTTGGATGACGGTGGAGCGGGTGTTGCGCTATTATGCGGCGTTTCGGCCGGCATGGGACGTTGACTTGCAGGAGCGGTTGCTGCGGCGATTTGATCTGGATCCAAAGAAGCGAGTGGACGCCATGAGTAAGGGGATGAGGAGCCAGTTGGCGCTGGTTTGTTCGGTGTGTCCTAATCCGGAGATTTTGCTGCTGGATGAGCCGACCTCGGGATTGGACCCGGTGATCCGGCGGGAATTTTTGCAGACGGTGATCGGGGCATTTCTGGAGTCGGACCCCGGGCGAAAAACGGTGCTGGTTTCTACGCATTTGATTGGGGAGTGGGAGGGGCTGATCGATGAGTTTACTATTGTGGATAAAGGGCGTGAGTTAATCACGATGGAGACGGAGGAGGCCCGGGCGCGGTGTCGGCGGATATATCTTCGGTGGGGAGGGGAAGGGGAGATGGTGATTCCAGAGGAACTGGGGCGGGTGGAGTCGGGTGCGGGGGTTATGAGTGGGGAGGTTGCGCGCCAGGGGAGTCTTGTTAGGCTGGTTTCTACAAGTTTTACGGAGGAGACTGAGGTGCGGCTCAGAGGTCTGGGGGCTGAGGTGGTGGAGGTGGAACCGTTGAGCCTGGAGGATATTTTTGTGGCGACCAGCGGACGGCGGTCTGGTGATAATGGCGATGCCTCGGGAGGGGTGGCATGATCCAGATAGCGCAGGTATCGGATTCTGGCGGGGATATGGCGGGTGAGATGAACAGGCCGGGAAAGAAGAGTGTGGGGGGCACGAAGCGGATTTCGGAGGGTAGGGCGAATGCGTGGTTAATAGAGTTGCTGATAGTGGATTGCTGGCATGGTGCTGCGGCTTTGGTGGCTTACGTGGTTTGGGTGGCGCTGTTTGTTTGGGATTTTACTTTAGCGGCGGATGATTCGCCCGGGTGGTTAGCGGCGGGGTGGGTTATGATCGGCCTGGTCGTCCCGGCGGTGCTTGTGACGCGGATTTTCTGTACGGATTTTTCTCATGGCACCGTTGAGCGATTGCTGGTCTTGCCGGTGGGAAGAGGGAAAATCTGGATTGCGCGGGTGGCGTTGAGCGGGTTTATGCTGTTTGTTCCGTTGATGATGGGGTGGGGGGGTGTTTCATTGCGGGGGAAGGGTTTCGATCAGTTGGGGGAGAGCTACAGCAACCTGAGTTTCGGGGTGTTTGTGGTTTGGTGTGCGTGGTGCTTTGGTCCGTTGGCGGCTGTCTTGTTGAGGCGGGCTATGCTGGTGTTTTCAGTAACGCTGATTTCACCATTTGGAGTGATGGTGTTAGTGGCTTTGATTAGCGGGCTAACTGGCTTTAACCAGGGTATGATTTCCATTTCACCGACGATCCCTTATATAGGTCCGGTGTTGCTTGCGTTGACGTTAATCCTCGGTATAATTTCCCATTTTGTGGCAGCCTTGTTATGGCGTCGGATGGAGGTGCGCTGATGAGCGGCTGGATTGAGCTTATGTTGAAGGAACTGCGCCTGCAACGGGGACTGATGCTTGTGGCGGGGGGTGGGTTTTTGCTGGGGCTGTTGGGGCTATGGCTGGCTAAGACCAATGGCGCCTTGATGGGCGGATATGCACCGGATGATATCCAGAAGATGATCCTCGGAGTGGTGCTCTTTCCGGTGTTGATTATCATTTTACCGGTGATGTCGGGTTCGACGGCGGCCGCGGCGGAAAAGCCGCTGGGGGTGTTGGCGTGGCAGTCGGCTTTGCCGGTTGCGCGGTGGAAGGTTGTTCTTGCCAAGGTGTTGGTAGTGTCGGGTGTGGTTGGGGTGATTGCCGGGGTTTTGCCTTATGCGTTTCATTTGCTTATGGAAGATCAGGAGTTCTTTCCGGCGGTGTTCCGGGGTTTTTGGATCGGGATGTTTGGGTTGTATTTTGCGGCGATCGGATTTTTTGCGGGATCACACTCACGGAGCGACTACCAGGGGTTGTTTGTGGCGATTATTCCGGCGGTGGTGGTGGGAGCGGGGTTGATACTCGCTGATCCGTTTTTTCGAGTAATGCCGCTTTTTATGCCTTTTCCACTATTTTATCCGGAAATGGTTTGGGCTCGGTTTGCAGGGGTGGCGGCCGTTCTAGTGCTATTGGCTTCGCGAATGCACATCCGTGTGCCGCAACGTCGCTGGATGGTTATGTCTGGCGCCCTGGTCGTGATGTTTATGGTGGCGGTCTTGCTGACGTGGCTGAACATTCGTGTTGAGGGTAATTTGCTGGGGAAACCTTTGCCGTATTCAGGCGAGGATGTGGCGCGGGTTGAGGCAAGGTATCCGGCTCGGAATGTTGTCCCAGCAACGCCGGTTGCGACGCTAAAGGATGGATCCTTTTTAGAACATAACAGCAAGGTGTATACGCTGGACGGTGGCGGTAATATTGGATATCTTGTGGCGAATAACGTCAAGAAGCAGCGTGGGGAAAAGTACTCGCTGGTAATCGTCGAGGACAATGGGGCTGTTCAGTCGTATGATTCAGTGTTGATGGCTACCTTGCGTTTTATGGCCTTTTCAACCGATCCAGGCTTTATGGTGGCCCGGAGTAACGATCGGCTTGAAGCACACGAAAATATCTTATGGGGCGGGGCAATTGCTTTTCCGGGGGGCTTTTCGTGGCCTTTAAAAGCGATGCCGGGTTTCCTTCGGGAGAAAATCGAAGGCACTTTAGATACTATCCAGGGTTCAGGTTTAGGGTGGAAATGGCCGGAGGATAAACCACGGGGGGTGAATGATTACTATACTCATAATGGGCTGAACTGGAAAAATGGTAAACTTGAGCTGCCGGACGGCGGGAGGCTGGGTTTGATTTATTCTAATTACTTTGCCCAGAACGTATATGTGGGAGAAGTCATAGCAAACGACACAACCCTGACAGCGGTTTTACGCCGGGGGGATCAGGAGGGTGAGGTGGAACTGGCGGGTTATTTTAAGGGTCATGTTTATGAGGCTTCAGAAGATGGCGAGTGGGTGAGAGATTTTTCGACGACGCCGGCTCTTTATAAACGAGCGCTTTCCTGGGAGGAGGCCCAGAAGGGTTCTGATATGAAACCCAGGATAGGCAATATTGAGACGACGACAACCCTGGCGGATGGCAGCCTTTTGACCGAGAAAGAGGTTCATCAATTGGGTTCGCTCGGTTTTCCAGTTATCTCAGCACCTGACGGGCCGGCGACAGTTATTGCGTATTCCATATCTGAGTTTCACGACAATACACAGAATTCGAACCGGGGCAAGATTCGTGAAATAGGGCTAATAGTAAGAGCTTTTGAAACCGGAACCACGACTTCCCTTCCGCTAATGCAATATGATGCTGCTGATTCTGTTCCATGGAACACCCATGAGCTGTCGCTTGAATGGCACTCGCCATCCAAGACTGCGGCGGTGATCGGCATGGATAGTATTATTGTGGTGGATATGAGTGGGTATGGGGAAAGTAACCATGAGGATATTCTGACCAGTAGCGTGGTGATTCCGAAAGTGGACGGGTATCGGCTGGGCGGGTTTTTGACGTCGCGGAGATTTATGCAGGTTGACCGGGACACGGTGTTTATTTCAGAATGGTGAACTATCCCTCTATTTTGTGTTCTGCTTGACAATGCCGCGGCCTGGCGTGGAATTATCGTAGAGTTGTGGTAGTCCACTTTTGCGCTGAATGGTGACGGGGAATGACGTCGAACACTAAATTGAGGGTTTTGATTTTTGCTATTGTGTTCATTGGCGTGGTTTCACTGATCGGCGTTAATCGGTTTGCATTTGACGGGGCAGGGGATAAAGCGAGGTCAGTCTTGGCGGAGGGTGCGGACGGGGGAGAATCTGGCGGCGGAGCGCGGATCGGCCAGATTGATGATGGTGGTGCGAGTGTGCGAGGGCATGGGTTTGCTGCTCGGGATTTTTCGGACCGGGATATTGGCAGGGCGGACCGCCGAAGCAGTGCGACGGCTAACAGGGAGGAAGAGACTTCTCAGCCGCTTAAGCAGGAGGAGTATATTGCAGCACTGATGGCACAGCTTGAGAAGGATGGGCTTGATAATGCGCTGCTGCATTATGCGCTGGCGTTTGAGCTTGCCCCAGATAATCCGACAGCAGCGCAAATGGATCTTATTAAGCGTGTGATGGAGGAGGGGTGGAGCGAGGATGCGGAGGAACTCTTGCCGTATCTTGAACAGTGGGAGCCTGCATTTGCGAAGCTGTATGAAGGGGCTCATATTGGGTACGCCCGGGGGCTTGGGTCAGAAATGGGTATGCAGGTGCCTGTGCCTAGATTTCTGATAGCTCAAAACTCAGCGCGGATGTTAGGAGTTTACAGCCGGTACCTGGAGTCTCAAGGGCGATATGCGGAAGCCGCGGCGGCTCTGGAGGTAATGATGAATATGGGCCGGGATTTTAAAAGCCCGGACAACATTTTACTTAGCGGCCTGATCGGTACTGCCGTTCAAAACATGGCGTTAAGGCAGATTGCGTCCCTGGCGGAGAAAAAAGGTTACGCTGGATCGGAGCGGCAGTTTATTGATAAGCACAGGCAGGTTGATGTTTCTCAAGGCGGGATGACGCAGGTCATGGCTACTGAAATGAAATTGACGTTGGTGACTGTGGATCAGCTTTTAAATGCGCCTGAGAGCATGAAGATGCCTATAAGCGAGGATGAGCCAGTTCCGTCAAAAGATCAACTTCAAAAAATGCTCGAGGTTTACAGCGCTTACGCGGAGTCGGTGTCAGACTACCTTTCTAAACCGTATTGGGACCGGGATGGATCGGAGTATCCGCATGTTGAAGAAGGGTCAACATTTCCTGTGGCAAATTACCTGGAAGCAGAGGTGCGTCACTTATATACTGTTTCGAAGATGCGGCAGCAGCAGATTGACCTTGCGGCTCAGGCGTACATGAATCAAAATAATTCTCCTGCGCCGGATCTGTCTGCGCTGGTTAATGGCGGATATCTGCCGGAGTCGCCGGTTGATCCGTTTTCGGGTCAGGATATTATTTATAAACCGACCGGAGATAGTTATGAGATTTACGGAAGCGGGCCGGATATTGATAATCCGATGAATCCGGATGTGGACTATTCCCCGAGTAATGGAACGATAAGTGACGGAGTGATCCGGCTGAGGTAGAGGGGATTGCTTCGAATGGAAGGGGCGGCGTGGGATAACAGAGGATTCGATCTGCCGAACTGTGCTTGTTTGGCAATGTTTTAGAAAGAGCAGTTTTGAATCTGTTATGACCAAGCGAAAGAAGAGCGTTTCGGGGTACCTGACGTTTGCGGATTTGCAAAAGCCTTTTGATTTCCAGGCATTGTTTGGCAATGACGCGCCGGTAGAGCTTGAGATTGGGGCGGGGCGGGGTGACTTTCTGGTTGGGTATTGCGCTGAAAACCCAGGAGTAAATCTGGCGGCGGTTGAACGGAAGCTGGCTTACCTTGCCCGGGCGATTAATAAGTCGAAAGATCGCGGTCTGACGAACGTACAGTTCTTGAATGTGGAGGTGCGCCACTTCCTGGCGGAGTATTGCCCGGATAAGAGCCTTCAGGCGGTACACATTTATTTTCCGGACCCCTGGCCAAAGAAACGGCACTTGCCACGGAGGTTGATACAGCCGGATTTTGTGGCGGCGCTGGCGCGGAAGATTATGCCGGGAGGGCATCTTTATCTGCGGACGGACCATGTAAATTATTTTGAGCAAATGATGGAAGTGATGGGGGCACAGTCGGATTTTCTGCCGGTGGATACCCCTGAACATATTGCCAAACATAAAACGGGTTTTGAGAAGCGGTTTAACGAGGAGGGGATTCCGGGGAATTATGCTTCGTATCGTTTGAGGGAAGATTTTGCGGTTTAAAGGCTGATTCGTGATTGATCGCTCAAATCTGAAAAGAAAAGTTGAATGCCGGGCAATAGTGTTTGAAAAGGGCTCTGGTACCATTATGATGTCAGCGCCGTCCGAAGCGCTGATAGTTTGCATCGGAGGCGTCTTTTCGTGGGTAGCACATTGAACGGGTCACCTGATTGTCCCCCAATCATTTTTGCTGGTAGCGCCAGCCAACATCTTGGAGAAAAAATTTGCCAGGATCTTGGGATGGAGATTGGGACGGTGGAGGTGCGTCGTTTCAGCGATGGCGAGCTGCGCATCAAGATTAATGAGAATGTGCGCGGAGCCCGGTGCTTTCTTGTCCAGTCCACTTGTTCTCCGGTTAACGAAAACTTGCTCGAACTGCTGTTGACGATTGATGCTCTGCGACGGGCATCGGCTAAAGAAGTGAACGTGATTATTCCTTACTTTGGTTATGCGCGGCAGGATCGTAAGGATGAGGGGCGGGTGGCGTTGTCAGCCAAGCTGATTGCGAACCTGTTGACGACTTCGGGTGCTGACCGTGTGGTGACTATTGATCTTCACGCGGCGCAGATCCAGGGATTCTTTGACATCCCGGTGGATCACCTTTATGCGGCTCCGGTGCTGGTGGATTATATTACACAGCGCGGTTTTTCTGACTTTGTGGTTGTGTCGCCAGACGTGGGTAACGTGAAGCGGGCGCGGGGTTATGCCAAGCGCCTGGATACTTCTCTGGCGATTATCGACAAACGGCGGCCTGAGCCGAACGTGGCTGAGGTGATGAACATCATTGGTGAGGTAAAAGGCCATGATGTGTTCATATTTGATGATATGATTGATACCGCGGGAACCCTTTGCGGTGCGGCGTATGCACTTAAGGAATCCGGGGTTAAAGATATTTATGCGTGCTGTACGCATCCGGTCTTCAGTGGACCTGCCCTGGAACGGCTTGAGGCGGCTCCGATAAAGGAGCTGATCGTCACAGATACGATTCCTCATACGGACGGATTTTTGGGGGACAAGCTGAAGGTTGTTTCCATGGCGCCGCTGCTGTCTGAGACGATTCGGCGGATTTGCTCGAACCGCAGTGTCAGCGAGCTGTTTTAGATTATGGTAAAGGTTCGAGTTCCTGCCACGACGGCTAATCTTGGGCCGGGGTTTGACTCTCTCGGGATGGCTGTTGCCATTTATAATACCATCGAAATGGAACGAATCGACGGCGACGGCCTGGAGATTGAGCTGTCCGGGTCGGGGTCTGCTGAGACCATTGCTCGCAACGAAAACAACCTGGTCTATCGGGCGGCTGCGCGAGTCTTGGACCTGGCCGGCCAGCCGGTGCGGGGGCTGCGGATCCGTATGAACATTGATGCGCCTCTGGCGCGCGGGCTGGGCAGCAGTGCTTCGGCAATTGCAGGTGGAATGTTTGCCGCCAATGAGCTGGCGGGCCGGCCGCTGAGCCTGGCTGACCTGGCTTGGGAAACGACGCAAATGGAGGGCCATCCGGATAATGTGGTGCCTTGCTTGTTTGGTGGCCTGACGGCGTCACTTTGCCTGGAGAATCAGATTGCTATCGAACAGGTTCAGCCGGCGTCCAACGTCGCTTGTGTGTTTTTTGTTCCTGACTATGAGCTTGATACGGCTAAGTCTCGCGGGGTGATGCCTAAGACAATCAGCACGAAAGATGCTGTGTTTAATGGAAGCCGGATACCCTTCGTGATGGCTCGTCTAAAGAGTGGTGATTTGGCGAACCTGACTGAGATTATGGATGATAGGCTGCATCAGCCTTTCCGAATTCCGCTGATAAAGGGTTATGAGCCATTGGCTCAAGTGGCTATGGAAGCCGGGGCGGCAGCGGTTTGCATCAGCGGGGCCGGGCCGACAATTTTGGCGGTGTGTGATCAGAATGAGGCAGATTCTGTTGCACTGGCGGGACGAAAACTTTTCGAGAGCCTGGATATGAGCGTAGAAGCGCGGGTTGTGTCGCCCGATGCGAAGGGCTGTCAGCCTCAAGAGTAACAGATAGTATGACTAACACGTTGATTTCTCGTTATCAGAAGGCGCGCAGCAAGGTCGCCTGGTTTCATCTGGAAGACTGGTCGGTGGCGGCTGTGGTGGGGCAGGATGCGCGGGATTTCCTGCAACGGCTGGGTACGGCAGATTTACGGCAATTGTCGCCGGGTAACGGCGCGCAGACGCTTTTTCTGAAGGGGGACGGGCGTCTGATCGGGGAATGCGCGGTGCTTTGCCGGGATAATGACGACTTCCTCCTGGTGATGCCTGAGGTGTGCCGTGAGGCTTTGCTGGAAGCCCTGGAGCGTTTTCATTTTACGGAAAAGCTGACAATCAGCGATTACCGCAGCAAGTTCCATGTGGGGATGCTGGCTGGCCCGGGCAGGGCTGATATTATGGCGGGAGTGGCCGGGACGAGTCGGGAGGTTCTTGCCGATGTGGTGGCGGCGGACGTGACGTTTGCGCCCGAGGCGTCGCGCCTGATGCTGGTGATTCCAGACGTGGTTTTTTCGAAGGTGACTCACGCCCTGTATGAGGTTCTGGAGCTGCGAGGGGCTGTGATTGGGGACGTTGATCTGCTGCGCGTGATTCAAATGGAAGACGGGGTGCCGAAGTTCGGAGTTGATACGACCGAGCGGACGATTCCACTGGAGGCAGGACAAAAACCTTCCATCAGTTTCACGAAGGGTTGTTTTCCAGGGCAGGAAATTGTGGCCAGGATTAATAATTTGGGTCATCCGGCTCGGGTGCTGGTGGGCGTTTTGTTGCCGGAAACGACTTCGGATTTGGTCGGGCGCAAGCTGCTGTTTGAGGGAAAAGAAACGGGTCAGATTACCAGTGTGTCGTTTTCGCCAGCGTTGGGAGGGATGATGGGGCTGGCGTATGTCAGGTGGAATCAGAGGGAAGAGGGGACTGTGGTGGATATCGATGGTAATGGACAGTACCGGGCTACGGTTGTTGAGCTGCCGTTGAAGCAGGTCAGGACGTGAGTGTGGCCGAACGGGCGGGACCGGTGGTGGTCATTGCCGCCGGCGGAACGGGCGGCCATATTTTTCCGGCCATTGCCACAGGGCGAGAAATCTCTGAGCTGGCGCCGGACTCTACGGTTATTTATGCGTGTGGCGAGCGCCCGCTTGAAATTGAGCTTTATCGTAATAATGATATCGAACCAGTAATTTTCCCGGCGAGGCAGATTCGACGCGGCATTATGGGGAAAGTTGGTGGCGTGATGGCAGCGGCGGGAAATGTGTGGCGGGGGCGGCAGTGGGTTCGGTCGGTGAAGGCGGATCTGGTTGTGGGCTTTGGTGGTTATGTGGCCGGGCCGACGGTTCTCGGGGCAAAATTTGCTGGTTGTAAAACAGCTTTGCATGAGGCGAACAGTATCCCGGGTCGGACGAATCGCATTCTTGGTCCCATGATGGATATAACAGCGACGCATTTCGAAAGTACGTTGGATCACCTGGGCGGACGGCGGAAGTTTGCCGTGGGAATGCCGTTGCGGCGGCTGGATTATGATCTGGATCGAGCAGAGGCGAGAACGCGGCTGGGCCTGGATCCTTCCATACTGACTGTTTTAATTATGGGGGGCAGTCAGGGAGCGAAGTTTCTCTATGAGAGTATCGCGGCGAAGTTGCTGGAGCTGGATCAGGCTGTCAACGGGCCGGTGCAGATGTTATGGAGTACAGGTCAAAACAACTATGATGATTTGAAAAGGCAGACGGATCAGCTTTCGCTGCGGAACTTAAAGCTGCATTTGGCGCCGTTTATTTCTGATATGAGCAGTGCATTGCGAGGGGCGGATATTGCCCTTGCCCGGGCTGGCGCCAGTGCGTTTGCGGAATTGACCAGCTTCAGGGTTTATACGATTTATGTGCCTTTTCCCGGGGCGATTTATGATCACCAGACGCTGAACGCGCTGGAGTCGGAGAAATACGGCCTGGGCACGGTTATCCCTGAAAAGGAAGTGGGGGAGAAGCTGGTTCAGGCGCTGCTGGATGGCCTGTGTAAGATTAAGAGCGGCTATACACCGGATCCCCCCGAGAGCCTGGATTCGCGATATGCAGCGCGGCGTCTGGCGGAGGAACTGCTTGGTCTAATTTGAGCAATCATGGCGCAGGCTGAGCGGGCTTGACTGTGGAATCGGCGGCAGGCGCTGTGTCGTCTTCATAAACAGCCACGGCGCGTTTTTGGTTCCAGAAAATGACAACCAGTCCTGCCACAAACATGATGGCGCATAGAACCTGTCCCATGGTCATCCCGAGATAATAATCAAGCTGGGCGTCTTTCTCCCGAAAGAATTCGATGATGAAGCGGGCTACGGCATACAGGCAGAGCCAGATTCCGCCGAGGACCCCCTGATGACGGATTTTGGGTTTCAAAATCCAGATAATGATAAAAGGGAGGAGTCCTTCGCCAACGGCCTGGTAAAGCTGTGAGGCGTGGCGGGGACTTGTGTAGCCCAGTATGTTGCCTTCAAAATCGCGGACAGGGAACTGCATACCCATAAAACTGCTGGTTTCGCGTCCGACGAGTTCAGAGTTAATAAAGTTTCCAATGCGGCCCCAGATGATGCCTTGAGATCCGGCCAGAGCGAGGGTGTCACTCAGGTTCCACAAGGGCACTTTGTGGATTCTGCCAAACAGGGCGCAGGCGAGAACCATCCCGATAACTGCACCATGAAAAGCGAGGCCGCCCTCCCAGACGGCAAAGGGCGTGTACCAGTGGAATTCCTCACCGGGAACGGGCTTATAATAAACCGCCATATAGAGCAGCCGCGCACCAAGCAGCATGCCTATGAACAGGTAGATCAAGAAGTCGTCCACCAGTTCAGCCCGCATTTTCAGGTAGCGAATTTTCGCCAGATAACGGGCGAGGAAGCGGCCGACGAGAAAGCCTATGAGATACATAACCCCATACCAGCGGACGCGGACGGGACCCAGGTGGATAAGATCAGGGGATAACCATTTGGGATAGGTGAGCATAGAGTTACCGTTGTTTTTCTGTATTTAGTGGCAAGTGATTTATAAGGTGGACACAGGTAACAAAGAAATCGGGAAGCATTTCAGGTTTCTCTGTGTAAACTTGATGCATGACATCACTTGCAACTGCTGGAACCAGTTATTACAGCCCGGATATTGATTCTCTGAAACGCCTTTCGGTGGAGGCCGTCGCCTCACCTACGGAAGTGGAACAAATTCTTTCGTCAAAGTCGGGCAGGCGTCTTTCCTTGGATGAGCTGGCGATTCTTATGAACACGCTACTTTCGGAGGATTCGGCGCTGGCCGGTCGCGCGATTATGGCGGCGGGGGAGAAGGTGCGCCGGGATCTATTTGGGTCCCTCGTAGTGCCGATGGCACCGGTGGAGGTGTCGAACACCTGCGCTTCAGACTGTCTCTTTTGCGGATGGCGGGTCAGTAATCGGGCCATGAAGCGACTGCGGATGCCTGCGGACCTTGCGATGATGCAGGTGGAGTACCTGGTGGATATGGGGATACATTATATTGAGTTTGTGAGTGGGGACGACATTTCGATCGTGCGTCACCTGCTGCCGGATTTGATTACCCAAACCCGGGCCCTGTTTGAGAAACGCGGGATCAAAGGAAAGATTTCTTTTTGTACGCTGGCGCTGACTGAGGCCCAATATCATGATTTCAAGGCGCTCGGTGTGGACAACATGATTGTCTGGCAGGAGGCCTATGATTCTGCCGTTTTCGATTCCCACATTAAGGGTGGACCGAAGGCGTTCGGGATCACGGATGACTGGAAGGTGGACCGGTCGGGCAATGGATGTGAGTTTCGCATTCAGAGCCAGGAGCGGGCCATGCGTGCAGGGTTGGAAGTCGGGCTCGGAAGCATGTTGGGTTTGAATCCGGATGTGACGACAGAATTCATAGCTACGGTGGATCACGCGCGGTATCTGGCGGACCACTATGATGTGAGCCCGGAGCATCCGATCATTATCGGAATGCCGATCTGGAATGCTATCACGACTCGCGAGACAGACCTGCGTCCTGCGGAACGCCTGGATATTAATCGCCTCTTCCCGGCGTTATCTGCGCTTTATCTGCTGGCACTGCCCGACCGCTCGACGTGGGTTTTTCCGAATTGTCGGGTGCCTTTAAAGACGCAGATTGAAGCTGCAAAAGTGGCCGGAGCGTTCAGCAGTACGGAAGTTAAGCTTGGTCCGGGCGGGTATCTTCCGGATGTTATACGGAAAATGCGGGCGCAGGGCGAAGACACGTCAGAGCTGGAAAATAGAATCTACGCCATGCTGAAAGAGGGCGGGGGTGACATTGCCGAACTTCGCAGGCTGCTGGATGAGCGGGAGCAGTTCGTTCATCATTATCATGCCCATGAAAGCTATTGCGCAGCGATGCAGGCTGAGGGTCTTACGCTGGCCAGCGATCCTTATGTTCCAGCCCCCTAAGGGGCAATTTCCTGAAACTTCCATTTTTTTATTGCGCCGTATGGTCCGTCCGCCATATAAAGAGTGCGTCGGTTAACACTTTCGTGATTATTTAAGCTGAGGCCAAGGTTGATGAACCACCCGACTGATGAACTGGAAAACCTGCTGTCATGTGCTGAAGAGGCAATGGCAGACGAGGATTATGACCAAGCCGTAATCATTTTGCGGCAGGCAAGTCATGTGGCGCCATTGCGCCGGGATGTGCGTAATATGCTGGCGATGGCTCTGCAGGGTGCGCCCGCATCCACCCCGAGGAAGAAGAAAAAGGCTGTGGCTCCGGTGGCCACCCCCGCACCTGTGGTTTATTTTGAACCTTCCGAGTATCCGGATGACCACGAGCCGGATGATTTCTATGGCGACGAACCAGATAATCGGTATTCGGCTCAGCAGATTTCCGAGGTCACACAGAGCGCTTTTCGCGCGGCAGCGGATACAACGGCCAGGGTGGGGGCTCAGACCGGAAGCGCTATTTCAAGTTTGCTTCAAACGGGGATAAAAAATTGGAAAAGCTCCTTCAGTCAGCTATCGTCTCTACGCAAACCGGCTCCGCAGGTGGATTCCGGAGCCACTGTTGGTAGTGCTGAAGCTCAACTGTTCACGCATTCGCGAGACATTGAAGAAATCATGGGTCCGGCTCCTGAAGCGAGCAGCGTGCAGATGTACCGCCCGTTACAAGAAGAGCCGGTCGTGGCAGACGAGGAGCCGGAAGTGGAGCGCGTGGTTCAGCCTGCAAAGACCGCGCGCAAGGAGGCTCGCAGTTCATCGTTAAAACCAAAATCAAAATCCAGACCCACAGATATGGAAGACGTTCTGGCAGCAGGATTTGGCAGCCTGATTGAAGCGGCAGGGAATGCCGATAAGAAAAAAATTGGGTATGCCGGGATCTATTTGATGTTGGCCGTTTTGTTTGGTTATGCGTGTTTTGACGCTGCGAAGAAATTCCCAGAGGTGGAAACTGTGCCGGGAATGGGGTCAGTGGCATCGGCCAGTATCGGTGCGCTTGATCTTTCCGCAGTTTCTACCAGTCCGGTGGCGGAAGCTCGCCGACTGGCGGGAAGTGGTCAGGCCGAGGCGGCCGTTAACCTGCTGAAAGCCAATTTGCTGGATGGAAAAATGCATCCGGCGAACGATCCGATTAGAATTGAGCTGGCGACGCAGCTTAATGCGATAGCTGAGGATAAACTCCGCAAGAGCGAACTAAAAGAATCAGTCATACACTACCGCGAAGCAGTTGGCGTGATGCCCGATGACAGCGGCCTTGCTTTGCGTCTGGCTAATTCCATTTACTATTATGTTACGATGGGCAGCCTGAACTCCAACGAAAAGAGCGCGGTAATAAAAGAGGGTCTGGGTATTTTGGACAAACTGGTGGCTCGCGGGAGCGATAACGTGCAAGTGTATCGCTTGAGAGCATTACTTCAGGATACCGGCGGACAAACCAGTCAGGCCAAGGCTTCCTGGCAGAAAGTTAAAGCCCTGGCTCCGGAAAACACGGCCGAACATACTGAGGCGACCAGCCGTCTCAAATAGAACGCAGGCGCAGGCGTAGGGACATCCTGATGCCGCACAGAAAACTTAAACCTCAGATTCAGATCGCGCCTTCTATTTTGAGCGCTGACTTTTCCCGACTGGGCACCCAGGTTCGGGAGGCCGTCCGAGCCGGATGCCATTGGATCCATCTGGACGTGATGGACAATCACTTTGTCCCGAATTTGACCTTCGGGGCCCCGGTGGTGAAAGCTCTACGTAAGGTTTCCAAGAAGGCCTATTTCGATGCCCACCTGATGACCGATCATCCGTGGACGTTGATTGATGCATTTGCGGATGCCGGAGTGCAGAACCTGACAATTCATCAGGAAGCATGCCCGGATAATCTGAAAGATGTGCTGAACCAGATCCGCGATGCCGGCATGAAGGTGGGAGTGTCTGTCAAACCCGATACGTCTCTGGATACGATAGCCGATGTGTTGCCCATGATTGATCTGGTGCTGGTGATGACCGTGGAGCCGGGTTTTGGGGGGCAGGCTCTGATTCCTTCCTGTCTGAGCAAGATTCGTGAACTCGCCCGTCTGCGGGAACAGCATGAGTATAAATATGTGATCCAGGCCGATGGCGGCATTAATTTGTCGACGATCGACCTGGTCGTTGCTGCCGGGGCGGAAATCCTTGTGGCGGGTAGTGCTGTGTACAATGAAAAGCCCGTAGCTGAAAACGTGGCAGAGTTGATGAAATCCTTGAAATAGGAATTTAGCCCTGCGTCAAATGATGCCCTAAGTCGGGGAACCGGTTTCAAATTTGTTTTTTTTTTGGAGTAACTTATGATGCGACCTTACCTAAATTGGACTGTTTTGCTAATGCTATCTGGTTTGGTCTGTCTCGGCCTGACGGGCTGTGGAGGAAAGTTTAACCTGGGAAAACGGGACGCGGTGGCCGAAAAGGAACTGGTGATTCCGGACTTTCCGACGGCCAAGGAACAGTATGCTTTCGCAAAAATGTTTCAGCACGGAATGTTCACTGCTCCGGAACTGGAACGCCGGCGGGTGCAGATGAACGAACTGGCTCAGTATTATAACCGGGTGCTGATCAATTTCCCTAATGACCCTGTCTACGTTCCGATGACTTATTTGGAGCTTGGCGACTGTGCGGCGCAGAGCGATTATCCAGATCAGGCGATCCAGGCGTATCAACATTCAATGACGTTGACGTCGGAAGAATTCGTCCAGGTTCGAGCCAAATATTCCATAGCCCGTATTTACGATTCCATGGGGCGCTATGAAGAAGGCAAAGCCATTTATCGGCAGTTGATTGAGCAACACAAGGATACTGAATCCGGTCGCGTTAAAGACGTGTTACAGCGGGCCTATCAGCATTATATGACCGTGCAGGAGCGTCCTGCCGGCCGGCGTTAGTCTTAGCTCAAAAATCCATTAGTGATTCGCGCTAATGGTCATCAAAATCCGACAATTCTAATTCGGGAGTATCTCCGTTATTAGTGCTGCGTCTATGATGAGCCATGGAGCGGTGGCCTTCGACTTCACTGCCGTATTCTTTCAGGATATTGTATTGGCGTTCAACGCCTTCCGTGTCCTGCGCTGAACTGGCGACGTCGAGTTTAAAAGCCGCTTCGCGAATCTGTTGAACCAAAAGGACAGGCAGCGGATACTCCGGGTCCTGGGCCTGTTCATTGGCCAAATTGAGGATTTGCTCGGCCTGGCGCTTGATGAACTGCATGCGCACGAAGCGCCGATCATCGTCGCTGACTTCCTCAGCCTGACGAATCACTTCCTCAGCCTGTTCCGCGGAAGCGCTTGCGGCATAGCTTTCAATGCTGATGGCGTTGGACGCGCCACTGGTGACGTCCATAGCCTCTACATGAAGGATTCCGTTGGCATCGATGGAAAATGTCACATTGATGGCCGGAATCTCTTTGGGTGCCGCGGTTATCCCGAGAAGTTTAAACACACCTAGGCTATGGTTTTCCGCGGCAATTTTGCGTTCACCCTGCAATACATGGATTTTTACCGTATCCTGATTATCTTTTACGGTGGTGAAGGTGCGGGTGTGGGATGTTGGGATCGAGCTGTTGCGTGGCACTAGAGGAGTGAAGATACCACCGGACAATTCTATGCCGAGGCTGAGGGGGGTCACGTCCAGCAGGAGAACTTCACGCAGGCTGCCTGAGAGAATGGCTCCCTGGATTGCAGCGCCAACGGCAACGGCCTCGTCAGGGTTGATGGATTTTACGGGTTCACATTGAAAAAAAGTGCGAACCAGGTTTTGAACCCACGGGATACGAGTTGAGCCTCCTACAAGAATCACTGAGTCCACTTTGTCGCGCGGAATGCCAGAGTCTGTCATGGCATCATTGCAGCATGAGATCAGCTCTTCGCCAAAGGGTGTGATCATTTGCTCAAACTCTTCTCTGGTGATCTGAGTTTGCAAATGCTGCGGTCCCGATTCTGTCATGGATATAAAAGGAAGGCTGATAAGAGCTTCGGGTGCGGAAGACAGTTCACATTTGGCGGTTTCAGCGGCCTCTTTTATGCGTTGAAGAGCCTGTGGATCCTG
>CAYUGQ010000034.1:5286-21266 GCA_964444305.1 uncultured Candidatus Sumerlaeota bacterium | reverse complement strand
CCGAAGTCGTCGACATGCACATGCCCGCCGAAGCCGTCTTTCATAACCTTATGATCGTCGCCATCAAAAAAGCCTACCCCGGCCACGCCCGCAAGGTAATGCACAGCATCTGGGGTCTGGGTCAGGCAATGTTCACAAAGATGATCCTCGTGGTGGACGCCGACGTCAACATCCGCGACTACCGCGAACTAGCCTGGCGCGCCTTCGGCAGCGTCGATTACGCCCACGACGTAGAACTCGTCAAAGGTCCCGTAGACGATCTCGATCACTCCTCCTACATGCCCCGCTTCGGCGGTAAAATGGGAATCGACGCCACCACAAAATGGCCCGGCGAAGGCTTCACCCGCGATTGGCCCGAGATCATCGAAATGTCACCCGAAGTAAAAGCCCGCGTAGATGCCATCTGGGACAAACTGGGCTTGTAAAGGGACCGACCTGATTCACAGCCCACAACCGCCAGTATCATGACAGCCTCCCCGGAACAGCTCGGCATCTATGTTCATGTGCCGTTTTGCGAACAAAAGTGCGCTTACTGCGACTTCTTTACGCTGACCGACCCCGGACGGGAGCATCCGCTGTTTGATACCTGGCTGGATCTTTGCACCCAAGAATACGCCCTCTGGCTGCAGGAGCATCCGCACCTCGCTGACCGGCCAGTCACCAGTATTTTCTTTGGCGGCGGCACGCCAAGCCTGCTTCCGCCCAATGCCTTCGCCCATTTTGTCCAGCGCCTCCGCAGCATGGGGGCCGGCATTTCCGACCAGGTCGAAATCACCCTCGAAACCCAGCCAGCCACCCTGACCCCCGGCGATTATCTCGCCATGACCCAGGCCGGCATAAACCGGTTCAGCATAGGCGTGCAGACGTTTTCTCCCGACTTACTGGAGCCCACCGGACGCCGCCATCGCGTGGAAGACTCCCTCGAAACCATCGCCCACGCCCGCGCCACCGGTGCAGTTGTTGCCTTCGATATGATCTGCAGCCTGCCCGGCCAGTCTCCCCAGCGCTGGGCCGCCGAACTCGAACAGGCTCTCACCCTCGACCCCCACCACATCAGCGTATACGAAATGACCTACCACGCCGGAACCGACTATTACCGCCAGTGGAAAAAAGGCCAGATCACCCAGCCAGACGACGCCATCCGTGCCGAGATGTTTCGCCATACCCGCCAACGCCTCATCGCCGCAGGCTACCAGCATTACGAAATCTCCAATTACGCAAAGCCCGGATTTCAATCCAGACACAACAAAACCTACTGGACCCTCAGCGAATTCGTCGGCCTGGGCGCCGGGTCCCATTCCTACGTGGCCGGGAGCCGTTTCGCCAACCCCCGAAGCGCCCGGGATTTCGCTGCCGCCATCAGAGAAAACCGGCTTTTCGCCAAAAATCATGACAGCGCCGATCCAGACATCACCCTCGTGGAAAACCTCCAGATGGTCTTGCGTCTGACAGACGGCGCGCCCCTCGACTGGCTAACCGGTCGCCTCGGACAGGACATCCGAATCACCCGCGCCCGCCCCCTGAACGAGTTGCGCGAACGAGGCTGGATCGATCTGACCACCGACCACATCCGCCTCACCCCCGAGGGTCAGCTTTACGCCGACTCCGTAATCGAACACCTGCTATAACCCCCCCAATGAAAAAAGCCGCAACGGAAACCCGTCGCGGCCGATCATTTACCCTATAAACCCAGACAAAATTACTCGTCTGATTTCGCCTCAGCTTCAGCCTCTGGCTTGGCATCCTCAGCTTTGGCCTTCTTCTTCGTCGGTTTCTTCTTCTCTTCAGTAGGAGCAGCATCAGCGCCCCCTTCATCTTCCGCCTGCTCTTCCTTCTTCACATAAGTGATGTTGTTCTGCTTCAGAAGGAAATCGCGGATCTTCTCAAAGCGAACCTGCTCCAGGAAGCGAGCCCACTGCTTGTTACGCTCCAAAGACGCACGAACAGCCACCGGCTTGCGGCCAGCCTGAGCAGCCTCCACTTCCAGCGCAGCGTTAATGTCTTCTTCCGTAACCTCAATGTTTTCCTTTTTGCCGATAGCATCGATCAGAAGGAAGCCCTTCACCCGCTGAATCGCATCCTGCTCAAGGACCTTGCTGTATGCCTCCGGCTCCTCGATGTTCATCAGCCGCGGCGGACGATAACCCGTGCTGCGCAGATAGTTCATGTCCGTCTCGGCCATTTCTTTCTGCACATGCTGTTTCAGGGCATCCGGAATATCAAACTCGTGAGACTCAACCAGCTTCAGCGTCAGAGCTTCAAAAGCCTCATCATCCCGCTGGGTGTTCACCAGTTTCTCAATCTCTTCCTGAACTTTCGCGCGCATGTCGGCTTCATTCTCATAGCCGAGATCCTTCGCAAAATCATCGTTCAGTTCAGGCAGCTTCTTCTCTTTAATCGATTTAACGGTAACGCTATAGTTGATGTTGTTAGACGTGGCGTCAAAGCTGTCTTCGGCCTTCTTGTCCTTCAACAGCTCCACAACTTCCGCCGGCAGATTCATGGCAGGATTCTCGATAAACTGGTTCGAGCGGTGGCTAAGGGTCTTGCCCTTTTCACCCGTGATCTTATAGTCAATCACCACAGCGTCGCCGTCCTGCCAGCCACGCTCCACTTCATCATAAACCGCAGCCTGCTCACGCAGCTCATCCAGACGGGTCGAAACCGCTTCAGGATCCAGCTCATGCTCCGCAGACTCCACGCTCAGACCTTTATAATTCTCAGCGACAATCTCCGGCTTGATTTCCATTTCATAAGTGATCGTCGGCGCCTTACCGTCTTCAGCCTCATAAGCCGTAATGGTCGGCGTGCCGTAAACCACCAGTTCTTTATCCGTTTCATAATCACGGATAATCATGGGAGAAACTTTTTCCACCAGCTCGTTCACAGCGCCATCACGATAACGCTTCTTCAACATGTGCAGAGGAGCTTTGCCCTTACGGAAGCCGGGAAGTGTGGCCTGAGACCGGACATTCTTAAAAAGTTCTTCGAGGCGACGTTCCCATTCACCCTGCTCCACTTCCACCTGCAATTTGCGCCGGGCACCGGAAAGATTCTCTTCCGACAGCACCTTAAAAGCGACTTTATCCTGCGCCTGTTCGCGCACTTTCTGCACAGCGCTCTCAAGCGCGCCTTTGGGTGTTGGTTCAGCGGTGGCGGTTTCGACGCCGTCCTTTTCGTCAACCACGAGTTAATTCTCCTAACAGTAGAAACCGGTTTTCAAACGGTAAGCTATAACGTATAAATGCCGTTTGCTTCATTAATCACTGATGTTTGCCCTGCCGCCCCGATTCATACAGACCGCGACCAGTTTATCACCCGGTCAATGATTTCATCAATCCCCAGGCTCGGCTCATAGCCCGTAAACTCACGGATTTTGCCCAGGTCCGGTACCCGCCGCACCAGATCCTCAAAGTTCTCGTCGTATGCCTTCTCAAACGGAACAAACTCAATCTGGCTCGTACTTTTACATCTCTCAATAATCTTCCGCGCCAGGTCCACAATGGTGATCTCTTGCTCATTACCAATATTAAAGACATGCCCCGGTGCCTTTTCGCAAGCCATCAGGCCCATAAGCCCACGCACCACATCGCTCACGTCCCCAAAAGCCCGGCTTTGCGAACCATCCCCATAAACCGTCAACGCCTCACCCGCCAGGGCCTGCTTCACAAACCGGGGAATCACCATTCCATATTGACCCGTCTGGCGAGGCCCCACCGTATTAAAAAGCCGCGCAATAACCGCCGGCAGCTCCCGCTCTGCATAATACGCCAGCGCCAGGAACTCATCAATAGCCTTCGAACAAGCATAGCTCCAGCGTGGCCGCGTGGTATTCCCAAACACCAGGTCATCCCCCTCAGAAAAAGGAACCCGCGTGCTCTTGCCATAAACCTCACTGGTCGAAGTGATCAAAACCGGCTTTTTCTTCCCGGCCGCCAGCGACAACACCACCTCCGTACCGCGAATGTTCGTTTCGATCGTATGCACCGGCCGCTCCACGATCAGCCTCACCCCCACCGCCGCCGCCAAATGCCACACTCTGTCCGCCCGGTCTATCTGCTCCCTCATCAGCGGCACATCCATAATGTTACCCATCTGGACCGTCAGCTTCGGATTAGACCTCACCCCATCCAGGTTCTTGATCGCCCCCGTGGAAAGATCATCCACCACAATCACAGATTCGTTATTAGCCAGTAAAGCCTCTACCAGGTGAGAACCGACAAAACCGGCCCCACCAGTTACCAGGTTGGTAATCATGGGAAATTCGCTCCTGCGACAGACCAGACTTTAGCCTCGGTCAATACTGATCCCGCTCAGAAGAGGGAGTCTGGCGAGGCGTCGTGCCGGAAACCCGACCAGTCACATAATCCGCCGTGCGCCGCGTGTTATCTTCAATATCCAGCAAAACATAAATCAGTTCAGCCGCCCCGAGCAGCATTAGCGCGTAGATGAAATGACGAAACAACTGCAGAATCAACGGCGCAACATAAGTAAATGCAGTCCAGTCCCCCATTATACTAGAGTGACGCAACGCGCTGATCAACCCTACCACAGACACCGCCAGGCCGAACCCAATCATCAAGTAACCAACCAGTTTCAATAAAAGGCTGATCAAGGGCAATGCCGCATAACGAGGCGTTATAGGACGCGATTTCTTACGAGATGTGATAGACAATGGGTCAGCACCACTCAGTTCAATCTGCTGATAATGTGGCTACAGGGGCATCAACACCTTTTTCAACCCTTAAATGCAACCCCATCGCCCCTAAAGCATCCCGACAATCTCATGGACACACAGCACCGCAAAAAGAACCACCGCCGCCACCAGCATGATGTTGGACAGCCAGCCGTTCCGATAGCGGCGATCCACACCACGATTCAACAAAACTAATAAAGTAGCCGCCAGGAAAGGCATAAACAGCGCACCCAGCGCTCCATAGATCAAAATAAGCTTAACAGGCCGCTCCGCAAACTGGAACAGTAACACCAGCGGCGGAAAAGTCAGCCACAGGGCATAAGCGCGAAACTCCGGCGTTTTCGTCGCCGCCTCCCCACTCAAAGCCGGCTTCCCCCGTAACGCCCTCACGAAATCGCTGAACATCAGGCTAACCCCATTCCATACGCCCAGCACACTGGTCATGCTCGTAGCCCAAAATCCAACCATAAACAACGCCCAGGCCACCTTCCCAAACCGCTCATGCAATACCTCACCCAGCATCACCAGACCCTGGCTGTTTTCCGTCACCCCGATCTGAGCCACAAAAAGCAACTCCGCCCCCACAATCAACATGGCGATCACAAAAATCCCCGTCATCACATACGCCAGCGTATTATCCATCCTCATAAACGGCAGCCACCGCGGATCGTTACCCCCCTTCGCGTTATACCAATAGCCATACGCCGCCATGGTAATACTGCCGCCCACCCCGCCCAGCAACCCCAGCGTATAAATAAGCGAATTCGCCGGCAGGCGCGGCACCAGGCCCTTCATCATATTAGGGATATCCGGCGTAACCAGGATCGCAAAACCCACCACACACACAAACATCACCGCCACAAGCCCCGTAATCAGCTTCTCAAAACGCGCATACCCACCCCACCACACCAAAATTAGCCCCGTCAAACCGCAAACAACTCCCCACACCTGCGTGGAAAAAAACGGAAATAACACATTCAACGGCAGCCCCGACGCCGTCATCCCCGTAGCCCCATAAATAAAACCCCAAATCACCACATAAAACCCGAAATAGACCGTCGTCCACGCCCCAAGCGTGCGCCAGCCTCGCAACAGCGTACTGCCCGTCGCCAGGTGATAGCGCCCCACGGCCTCCCCCAGCGCAATTTTTACCAGCACCCCCACCAGCACCGCCCACAAAAGCGTATATCCATAACGGCTTCCCGCCGCCAGCGTCGCCACCAGGTCTCCCGCCCCCACCCCCGTCGCCGCCGCCACAATCCCCGGACCAATCGCGCGCCACCACGACGAAGGCATTTCTGCAGAACTCGTGTCGCTCACGCCGACACCCGGGTTGTCATCATCACGAAGCATGAGCCTCATCAGCCAGTCCATCCCCCTGATTGCAAAGAAAAGCTTTCACTTTCTTAATCTCCACACCCTCGTCCCCATAATCACCTCCTTCCCACCAGCGGCAAGAATTCCATTGCATCCATGCAAAAGTTCGATACCTTAATGAAATCTAAACCATAAGAAAGGCCTGAATACGTGAAACCTGCGGCATTCGCCTCCCCCGCACTTCGTCTCGCTTGCGCAATATTTACAGTCGCAGCTTTGACAGCCTGCGCTCCCGGAGAACTAAAACAGACCCCGGCCCCACAGACAACAGAGACTACGTCCACTCAGGCCGTCACCACCGAAACCACCGCCACCGAAGAAACCGTGATGGACCCGGTCGAGGAATTACGCCTTCAAAACATGCCACAGGGAATCGTTCAGTTTCCCGAAGAAGCCGCCCCTGCCGACTACAATCTGCCCTGGCCTGACGCCCTGCCCGCCGTCGGCATGGTCTCCACCGGCACCCGCGGCGGACGCCTCACAGTTTCCGTCATCGGCGAACCAAAGACCTTTGACCCCCTTACCAGCAACGAAAGCAGCAGCTCTCAGGTCATCGGGATGATGTTCGCCAACCTCATCGGCTTCGATCCCGTTGACCAGCGGCATTACCCATTCATGCTGAAATCTCTCACCGTCGCCGACGACAACCAGACCTGGACCGCCAAACTGCGCGACGGCCTGAAATGGAGCGACGGCCAGCCCATCACAACCGACGACGTCATTTTCACCGCCGGCTTGATCTACGACCCCGAAATCATCTCCCCCGTTTCAGACATCCTCAAAGTCGCCGACAAACCCCTCGAATTCGAAAAAGTCGACGACCTCACTTTCACCGTCAAACCCGCCGAGCCCACCGGCTTTATGCACGTAATGCTGGGCAGCTTTACCCCCCTCCCGAAACACGCCCTCCAGGAAGCCTACGAAGCCGGCCAGTATAACACCGCCATGAACGTCAACATAGACCCCGCAAAGCTCGTGGTCAGCGGACCATTCAAGCTGCAGGTTTATCAGCAGGGCGAGCGCGTTGTCCTCGTTCGCAATGATCATTATTTCCGCGTCGATAAAGAAGGCACACGCCTGCCCTATCTCGACTCCCTCGTCTACAGCGTTGCTCCAGACATGGACGCCATGGCAGCCAAATTCCGCGCCGGCGAAGCCGACACTCTCGACGGTCCCCGCCCGGAAATGATCCCTGACCTCCGCGTCGCCCAGCGCGCCGAGCGCTTCCGCCTTTACGACAAAGGCCCCGGCGATACCGCCAACTTCTTCTGGTTTAACCTAAAACAAGGCGAAAACGCCGACGGTCGCCCCTACGTCGATCCAGACCTGCAAAAAGTCTTTAACGACGTAAAGTTCCGCCGCGCCATCTATCACGCCATCAATCGCGACGCCATGACCCGCACCGTTCTCCGCGGTCTGGCCACCAAGGCCGACAGCCTGACCCCCATGGCTCTCCAAGATTGGTATAACCCGAACCTGCCCGATTACGAATACAACCCCGAAAAAGCCAAGGCCCTCCTCGACGAAGCCGGCTACCTCGACACCACCGGCGATCTCGTACGCGAAATCCCCGGCACAAACAAACCCCTCGCGTTTACCTTTATCACCAACGTCGAAAACAAAACCCGAACCGAACTGGCCACAATCATCGCCACAGACCTCCGCGGCATCGGTATACAGGCCACCCCCCAGAGCGTTGACTTCAACACCCTCGTCACCCAGTTGAACGACACCTTCCAGTACGAAGCCTGCCTCCTCGGCCTCGCCGGCAGCGTTCACCCCATCACCAGCATGAACGTCTGGCGCAGCAGCGGCCGCACACACCTCTGGAACCCCCTCCAGGAATCTCCCGCAACCGAATGGGAAGCCAAAATCGACACCCTGGCCGAGCAATTTGCCAAAACCCTGGAATTTCCCAAACAGCAGGAAATCTTCTTCGAAATGCAACAGACACTCATGGATAATGTCCCCATCATGCCCCTCTATTATCCCAAAGCCTTCAGTTGCATAAGAGTCACCTTCGGCAACGTCCGCCCCACACCCTTCGCCAGCTCCTACTGGAACGCGGAAGAGCTCTTCGCCAAAGAATAACAGGCGCGTAACCCGCAACCAAAAAACCAAAAACCGCCATCCCGGCTCATCTGCCTGATTAATCGCAGACCCGGGATGGCCATTTTTTTATCTCCCCACCTTCCACCAGTCAAAAATCACGCTTGCACTTGATTGTTGCCCGGCTCATCTCATAGCTTGTGAATATGGAAACATCCGCCCCCGCAATAACCCGCGACGCCGTTCGCGCTGTTTACGAACTTCCCCTGCCGGAACTGCTGTTCCGTGCCATGACCACACATCGCCAGTTTCATGACCCCCTGGCCGTGCAGCATTGCACCCTCGGAAACATCAAATCCGGCGGCTGCCCCGAAGACTGCAAATACTGTCCCCAAAGCGCCCACTATAAAACCGGCGTTCAGGCCGAGCGCCTGATTGATCTGGACGAGCTGACCCAGCAGGCCCAGGCCGCCCGCGATACCGGCAGCACCCGCTTCTGCATGGGCGCCGCATGGCGCAGCCCCCGCGAAGGCAAAGAATTTGACCAGGTGCTGGAGATGATTCGCCGCGTCAACGATATGGGCATGGAAAGCTGCGTCACCCTCGGAATGCTTTCCCCCGATCAAGCCCGCCGCCTCAAAGACGCCGGCCTCAAAGCCTATAACCATAACCTCGATACCAGCCCGGAATATTACGGTGAAATTATCACCACCCGCACCTACGAAGACCGCCTCCAGACCCTCCGCCACGTGCGCGAGGCCGGCATCGACGTCTGCTGCGGCGGCATCCTCGGTATGGGCGAATCCCGCGAAGACCGCATCGGCCTCCTCACAGAACTCGCCAACCTTCAGCCTCATCCGGAAAGCGTCCCCATCAATGCCCTGGTCCCCGTCGCCGGCACACCCCTGGGAGACCGCACACCCGTAGACGGCATCGAAATGGCCCGATGCATCGCCACAGCCCGCATCATCATGCCCCGCTCCCGCGTCCGCCTCAGCGCCGGCCGCACCGCCATGACCGACGAAACCCAGGCCCTTTGTTTCATGGCCGGAGCAAACAGCATTTTCACCGGCGAAAAACTCCTGACCACCCCAAACCCCGGCGAAGATCAAGACGGCCGCCTCATGCAAACCCTGGGCATGTATCGCGAAGCCTCCCCCAATGCCCCTGCCGCCGCCCAATGCAACTCAGCCGCTATGGCTATTGACTGACTCATCAACTACTAACCACGAGGACAAACATGAAAATTACTGTCGAAAAACACGAGCTGACACAGTCCGCTCCATTCCGTTCCCCATTTAAGTTCGGCGCCGCCGTAATGACCGCCCTCACCCTGCAAGAAGTCTACCTTCGCATCACCACCGATCAAGGCGAAGCCGTCGGCGTCGGCAGCATGCCCCTCGGTAACGCCTGGTCCTACCCCGGCGTCCCCTACGAAACTTCCCTCGATGTCATGGAAGTCCTCTCCGGCCGAATCGCAAAAGCCGTAGACGGCCTCGAAGTAGACGGCGACATCTGGCAAATGAGCGCCCGCCTCCACGAAGTCGCCTTTGAAGAAGCCAGAAAGCTCCAGGCTGAACGCGACGATCTCGCCCTCCCCATTCCCGATCTCTGCGCCCTCGTAACCTTCAGCCCATGGGATCTCGCCCTTTTCGATGCCTGGGGCCGAGCCCAGGGCGGCAACACCTATGATCTGCTCCGCACCCACCAGGCACCCGCCATCGAAGGCTACAAAATGGCCCCCCTCAGCCAGGTCCTCTCCGCCACCCCACAACAGAATCTAGCCATCTATCACGTCGTCGGCGGCCTCGACGCCCTCACCCCATCCGAAGTCCAGAACTCCCCCGGCGACGACCTCCCCGACGACCTCCAGGCCTGGATGAAACGCGACGGCCTCACCCACTTTAAAATCAAACTCCAGGGCAAAGACCCCGAATGGGACTTCCAGCGCGTAGCCGCCGTCGACCGCGCAGTCGTCGAACAAGCCGAACGCGAAGGCCGCTCCGAGAAAGACCTCGTATTCTCCCTCGATCTCAACGAACAGTGCCCCAGCGGAGACATCCTCGCAGACCTCCTCGAACGCCTCAAAGCCGAACAGCCCCGCGCCTTTAACCGCGTCGCCTTCGTGGAACAGCCCACATCCCGCGCCTTCGCCGGCACCCCGGAAGAAAACGTCAGCCGTGCAGCAAAACTCAAACCCGTCGTCATCGACGAAGGCCTCGTCGACGCACAAGCCATGCGCCGCGCCCTCGAAAACGGCTACAACGGTCTCTGCCTCAAAACCTGCAAAGGATTCGGCTTCAGCATCCAGATGGCCGCCGTAGCCAAAGGCGAAGGCCTCTACCTCTGCGTCCAGGACCTCACCTGCCCCGGCCTGGCCTACCTCGAATCCGCCAGCCTCGCCGCCCGCGTCGGCGTAGACGGCCTCGAAGCCAACGCCCGCCAGTTCTGCCCCGCTTCCAACAACGAAGCCGCAAAACTCCACCCCGCCGCCCTCGAACTCAAAGGCGGCTCCGTAGACGCCAGCAGCCTCAACGGCCCCGGCCTCGGAGTAAAACTCAGCTAAGCCAAAAACAAAACCAAACCAAAACTAAAAGGCGTCTGGCTCCCCTCAAACAAGGAAAAGCCAGACGCCATTTCTTTTTAAACCAGCAGTCCAACTACTGCAGATAAAGCCGCTCTTTCCCATCCAGATAAGCCGCAATCTCCAGAAAGTTCATAATCGGACTGATCTTAGCCTTCCCAATCAAAACCTCCTCCACCTGAAACAATCCCGCACTTCCCGTCATATCAATCTCCAAACGAACCGGCTTACGCTGACCCTTAATAATCCGAACCTCCGTAATCGCAGACGCACTAAACCGGTGGATATCCCCCAGCATAGGACTCTTGCTCAACAACACCGGAATCTGCGCCCGCCCCCGTGTACAGTCCGCCCCATCCCCAATCATCACCGATCCCGCCTCCACACTGTGAATACGATAATTGCCCATATGACCAATGATACACTCATTAATCAAACTGCGCATCATCCAGATCTGCCCCTCATCATCATAAATCCGCGAAAGATGCCGCTCCAGGATCTGCTCCGCAATCTGCATACTGTGCCGCTCATGATCATCCCGCGTCACAGACATCCCCACGTCATGCAAAAACGCCCCCGCAAACACCGCCACCCGCGCATCATCCAGCGTCGCCACCTCCTCAGAAACAATCGACGGCGGCACACCACCCTCATTCAACAAATCCAGAATCCGCAAACTGTTCAACGCCACAATCCGCGCATGCACCGGACCATGATCATTATACCCCAGACGCTGAATGCTCACCACGTTCGCATAATTCTGAATGCTCGCAATCAGCGGATCATCCACCATGTTGTTCACCAGCTCACACAACCGACCCCCCGGACACTGCTTGCGCAGCTTGTCATCCAACTTCCGCTCAAGGTGACTCTTGCGGTAATGCCGCTTAAAAATCAAATCCCGCTTTTGCTGGCGCTCCTTCTCACTGCTCTCAGGCACCCCCGGCCCCACCACCCGCCCCTCCGAGGTTTCCTTAGCCGGGAGAGGACCTGTGGGCAAAGAATCTTCGTTTCCAGCTATCAGCGAATCATCCATTCAAACAAAACTTTCCTGTCCCAAAATTAGCCCGCCATCGCCCGCACACGAGCCCGCCACCGTTTGTGCAAGAACCATGCAGTGACTTTATGTAACAAAAAATGACCACCCTCCAGATGCAACCGCTTTTCTGCCCTTCATCCCAAAGCCATTCAATTCCCCCGCTCCCCACCCAAAAACCCCTCTTCCAGAAAAATCACACCCAACAACGAATTAATCTAAAAACCTAATGTCTACCAGATTACTGGATATTAAGAACGCCCACCGCTGGCCTGTTATCTGCTTCCCCGTCCAAGCGCATATTCTTTAAAAACAGGCCGCGCAACGAACACTGGTCTCCAGTCATGGTAAAATGCGAAAACCCAGCATACGCTGAGCAAAACCGCGGCAGTCTCGGTTTCCTGTCCGGGCAAAATATCACACGTGAAACGAAGGTCATTTTATTATAATGTCCACAAATGCATCCCAGGCGTCCACACCCGGGGCTGACGCACCCGAAACAGAACCCGCCACCAGGGGCCTCCCCGCATCCGCAGGGCGCACGCCCACAATCAACGACATGGTCATCTCCATTGCCACCAGCAACGGGACCGGCAGCCAGTCCGCCAACAACATCCTCATGCGCACCATCTTTAACATGGGCGTACCCGTAGGCGGGAAAAACCTGTTTCCATCAAACATCCAGGGACTGCCCACGTGGTTCGATATCCGCGTAAATAAAGACGACTTTACCTCCCGCCGCGCCGGCGTAGACCTCATGGTCTGCATGAATCCCGAAAGCGTACGCGACGACATCGCCGCACTCCGCCCCGGCGCCATTCTTCTCATCAATGAAGACATGAAAGCCTTCATCAACCGCGACGATCTCATCATTTACGTCGTCCCCTTCTCCAAGCTTGTCATCCCCGTCTGCCCCGATGGCCGCCTCCGCCGCCTCGTCATCAATATGATGTACGTCGGCACCGTCGCCTGGCTCCTTCACATGGACATCCAGGAAGTCAAAAACGCCATCCAAAAGCAATTCGGCAGAAAACCCGCCGCCCTCGAACTAAACGAGAACGCCGCCGTCGCCGGTTACGACTGGGCCGAAGAAAACCTCGATCGCCAAGACCTCTTCGCCATCGAGCGCATGACCGGCAAAGCCGAAAACAAAGTCATCATGGACGGCAACATGGCCGCAGCCCTCGGCCTGCTCTATGGCGGCGTAAGCGTACTCTCCTGGTACCCCATCACCCCCAGCTCCAGCGTCTGCGAAAATCTCATCAACTTCCTCGGTAAATACCGACACGAAGCCGACGGCAAAGCAACCTACGCCGTAGTCCAGGCCGAAGACGAACTCGCCGCCATCGGCATGGTCGTCGGAGCCGGCTGGGCCGGAGCCCGCGCCGTCACCGCCACCAGCGGACCCGGCATCTCCCTCATGGCAGAATTCGCCGGACTAAGCTATTTCGCCGAAATACCATCCGTCATCGTAGACGTCCAGCGCATGGGCCCCTCCACAGGCCTTCCCACCCGCACCTGTCAGGGAGATATCGCCAAAGCATACTACCTCTCCCATGGCGACTGTAAGCATGTACTTCTCATCCCCGGCACCGTACAGGAAATCTTCGAATTCGGAATCGACGTACTCAACCTCGCCGAGCGACTCCAAACCCTCGTATTCCTCATGCTCGATCTCGACCTCGGCATGAACAACTACATGGTTGATCCCCTCGTCCTGCCCCAGAAACCCCTCGATCGCGGCAAAGTCCTCGACGCCGAAGCCCTCGAAAAAGTCGAAGAGTTTGCCCGCTACCGCGATGTGGACGGCGACGGCATTCCCTACCGCACCCTGCCCGGCACGCCCCACCCCAAAGCCGCCTTCTTCACCCGCGGCACCGGCCACACTGATCGCGCCACCTATTCCGAAAAGCCGGAAGACTGGCAGAACAACATGGACCGTCTCGCCCGCAAGTTCACCACCGCACGCACCCTGGTCCCCCAGCCCGTCGTCGAAAAGGTGGACGGAGCAGAAGTAGCCATCATCGCATACGGCAGCAGCCACGCACCCGTAGAGGAAGCCCGCATTCGCCTCGAAAACGAACACGGCATCAAAACAAACTACCTCCGCATCCGGGCCCTGCCATCCAGCGACCTCGTCAAAGAATTCATCCAGCAATATGACCGCGTCCTTCTCGTAGAGCAAAACCGCGACGCCCAAATGGCCGGAATCCTCCGCGCGGACTACCCCGAGCTCGCCTCACGCATCCACAGCGTCCTCCATTACAACGGCCTCCCACTGGACGCTGAAACAGTCGTCAATGGAATCCTCTCAAACGTGGAAGCCGTAAAGTAAGAGCAAGTCACCAGGAACTCCTCGACACCAGTAAACTAGAAATTTAGGAACGGAATAATATGAGCGCTACCAGACCCGCATCAGCCAAGCCGCCGGTACTCAACCGCCTCGGGCTGGAACTTAAAACCTACAAAGGTGCCGAAAGCACCCTCTGCGCCGGCTGCGGACACGACGCCATCACCGCCCAGCTTATCAAATCACTGTACGAGATGGACGTAGAACCCTGGAACGTCGCCAAGATGAGCGGCATTGGTTGCTCATCCAAAACCACAGCTTACTTCCTGGGTCAGAGCCACGGCTTCAACGGCGTCCACGGTCGCATGCCCGCCATGACCACCGGCAGCTACCTCGCAAATCGTAAACTCATACACCTCGGCGTATCCGGCGACGGCGACACCGCCTCCATCGGCCTCAGCCACTTCCTCCACGCCATCCGCCGAAATCTCCCCATGGTTTACATCCTCGAAAACAACGGCGTCTATGGCCTCACCAAAGGCCAGTTCTCCGCCACCGCCGACAAAGGCAGCGTAGCCAAACGCGGCGTGGAAAATGAAATGGACCCCATCGACTGCTGCGCCATGGCCATCGAAATGGGTTGCAGCTATGTCGCCCGCTCCTTTTCAGGAGACATCAAACAGCTCGTCCCCCTCCTAAAGGGAGCCCTCGCTCATCCCGGCTTCGCCCTCGTAGACATCGTCAGCCCATGCGTAACCTTCAATAACCACGAAGGAAGCACCAAAAGCTTCAAATACGCCAAGGCCAACGAAGATCCCCTTCACGAAGTCGGCTTCGTCCCATTCTACGACGAATTCACCGCCGACTACGAACCCGGCACCATGCAGTCCATCGAAATGACCGACGGCAGCAAAATCACCCTCAAAAAGCTGGCCCATGATTATGACCCCCGCAATCGCAGCCAGGCAATGGATCTCCTTCATAAAGCCCGCGAAGAAAAACTTTTCCTCACCGGCCTCATCTATCACAAATCCGGCGATCGCACAATGGCCGATCAGCTCAACATGATCGACAAACCCCTGGCCCAGCTATCCACCCAGGAACTCGTTCCCGGACCCGAAGCCCTCGACCAGGTCATGAACAGCCTGCGTTAATCAAAAACACTTAACCCAAAAATAAAACCTGCGAGAGAGCCATCTTTCGCAGGTTTTTTTAATATCAAAAAGTTGCATCCCCATTTCGGCATCAAGAGCCACTACACAAATTTGAGCGCATTCAATTTTCGCGCCAGCCGTGCTCCCACAACAGCATTGTTTTCCAGCAACGCCACATTACTCCGCAAGCTGCGCCCCTGGCTAAGCTCTTCCATTTTCTTCAGCAGAAACGGCGTAAGCCGCCGGCCCGACACCCGCCCATACTCCGCCGCCCGATGAGCCCCGTCCAGCCACTCCTGCAATTCATTAGGATCCACAGCATGCTCCTCCGGAATAGGCGTCGCCAGCACCACACCGCGCCCCCCCAGCTCCCAATGTTTCCTGATCATCCGTGCCGCCTCGCTCAGGCGCTCCGCCCGAACATCCAAGTCATACACACTCTCCCGGCTGTGAAACAAAGGAAACTTTTCCGTCCGGTAACCAATAACCGGCACACCCAGCGTCTCAAGCCGCTCAAGCGTAGCAGGCACATCCAGCACAGACTTCACCCCCGAACAAACCACCGCCACCGGATAACGCGCCAGCGCCGTCAGGTCGCTTGACTCATCATGCCACCGATCATAATCATGGTGAATCCCTCCCAGACCCCCCGTCGCCACAACCTCAATCCCCGCCAGCGAACAAACCTGCATACACCCCGCCACCGTCAAAGAACCACGCTTACCCCGAACAATCGTCGCCGCCATATTCTGCAGGTTCACCTTCAACGCATCCGGCTCAGGCTTGCAAAAACC
>CAYUGQ010000034.1:0-5186 GCA_964444305.1 uncultured Candidatus Sumerlaeota bacterium | reverse complement strand
TTCAATCCCAGCGGACACTTCGTAATGCGCGGCACCGGATCCACCGCGTTCACCACGTCCAAAATCGTAATCTCCGAAGCCGGCCGCGCCAGCACAAATCCCCCCTTTAGCCCCCGCTGACTCTTCACCAGCTCCGCCCGCCGCAGGTTCTGAAGCACCTTCGCCATATAACCCACCGGCACCTGCATGGCACCCGCAATTTCCTGGTTAATACTGGGCTTGCCACCCTGGGCAGCCAGGAAAACGATGGCACGAAGCGCATACTCCATAGTGGCGGAAAACATTATCCGGAAACCTTCCAAAAGTTCTGTTCAAAAGTGCTCTTATAGATATCAACATCTATATATAACGCAGATTCCTTTCTCGCTGGAATAAACCTTCCCCCACAATCACCCCGCATCCCCCCTCCCCCTCAACTCCCCGAAAAAATCACCCCCATCACCCCCTCCACCCATCATTTCACGGTTGCCAGCCCCATCAAATCACGACAGTCATTACCTGCCATGAACGACCGCCAGAAAGCCGCCGAACGCATCGCAGACCTGCGAACCCAAATCGCCCATCATAACATCCTCTATCATCTTCAGAATTCCCCCGAAATTTCCGACCGAGAATTCGACCTCCTCGAAGAAGAACTGCGGACCCTCGAACAGCGCTTCCCCGACCTCGCCTCCCCCCACAGCGCCACCCGCCAGGTCGGCAGCAGCCTCCCCCAGCCCGGCGACCAACCCCAGACCGGCTACGAGCTCTTCGATCAAGTCCGCCACTCCCAGCCCATGCTGTCCATTTCAAACACCTACAACCCCCAAGAAGTCCGCGAGTTCGACACCCGCGTCCGCGGCCTCGTCGACCAAACCAACCCCATTGATTACCTCGTCGAACTCAAAATCGACGGCGTAGCCATCTCCCTCCGCTACGAAAGCGGACGTCTCCTCTACGGCCTCACCCGCGGCAACGGCGAAGTCGGCGAAGTCATCACCAAAAATCTCCACCCCCTCGCCGACATCCCCCGCCAGCTCGCCCCCGAACTCGCCATTCCCGGCAGCGTTATCGAAGTCCGCGGAGAAGTCTACATGCCCCTCGAAGACTTCGAGCGCATCAATCTCAGCCGCGACCCCGCCCAGCGATACCCCAACCCCCGCAACATCACCGCCGGCACCCTCAAGCAAAAGAAAACCGACACAGACAACAGCCGCGGCCTCCGCTTTTTCGCCTACGCCATCGGCCAATGCACCATCCCCCCACCCCACACACAAGACCAACTGCTCCAGTGGCTCAAAACCCTCGGCTTCCAGGTAAACCAATCCTTCGAAGTCCACCACGGAGTCGATCCCGTCCTCACCTACATCACCCAGATGGAATCCCGCGTCCAGTCACGCCTCTATCCCGTCACCCAAAAAGAACCCGACCTCCCCACCCACATGCCCATGCGCGTCGTCGAATCCAACGGTCACACCGTCGCCGTAGACGGCCTCGTAATCAAGGTCAACCGCCGCGACTGGTGGGACCAGCTCGGCACCACCAGCAAAAGCCCCCGCTATATGGCCGCCTACAAGTTCAGCGCAGAACAAGCCAGCACCATCCTCGTAGACATCACCTGCCAGGTCGGCCGCCTCGGCACCGTCACCCCCGTCGCCCACCTCACCCCCGTCTTCGTCTCCGGCAGCACCGTCTCCCGCGCCACCCTTCATAACGTCGACGAACTCGAACGCCTCGGCGTCAAACTCGGCGACCAGGTAATCATCGAAAAAGCCGGCGACATCATCCCCAAAGTCGTCCGCGTCCAAACCGAACTCCGCACCGGCACCGAACGCGAATACCAGTTCCCCACCCATTGCCCAGCCTGCAATTCCCCCCTCGCCCGCAGCGAAATCGAAGTCGCCGTCCGCTGCGAAAACATCGTCTGCCCCGCCCAAATCCACGAACGCCTCATCCATTTCGCCAGCCGCGGCGCCATGGACATCGAAGGCCTCGGCGACGCCCTCGTCACCCAGATTCGCCAGCACAACATGGTCAACACCGTCGCCGATCTCTACCGCCTAACCGCCACCCAACTCGCCACCCTCGAACGCATGGGAACCAAAAGCGCCCAAAACGTCATCGACGAACTGGAAGCCAGCAAAACCCGCCCCCTGCACCACTTCATATTCGGCCTCGGCATCCCCCATGTCGGCGCCACCGCCGCCCGCGTCCTCGCCCGAAACTTCACCACCATCGACGACCTCATGGCCGCCACCGCCCAACAACTAACCGCCATCGACGGCATCGGCGACATCATGGCCGAAAGCATCATAGACTTCTTCGACAACGACGAAAATCGCCAGCAGATCGCCGAACTCCGCCAACTCGGCCTCCAGCTCCCCAACCCCGAATTCCGCGCCGGCAAATCCACCGAAGGCCCCCTCGCCGGCATGACCATAGTCTTCACCGGCACCCTCGAAAAAATGACCCGCGATCAAGCCAAAGAAAAAGCCGAAGCCGCCGGCGGCAAAGCATCCGGCAGCGTAAGCAAGAAAACCAGCTATGTCGTCGCCGGCCACGAAGCCGGCAGCAAACGCGACAAAGCCGCCACCCTCGGCGTACCCATCATCACCGAAGACGAATTCCTAAAGCTCATCGGCGAGACCGACTCCTGATGACCGATCTAGCCTACCTCGCCGTAGCCCTCACCGCATTTATCTTCTCCCTCATCCTCGTACCCATAGCCCGGGAATTCGGAAAACGCCTCGGCATAGTCGACCCCGTCCACCCCGACAAAATCCACCACGAACCCATGGTCCGCTGCGGCGGCGCAGGCATCTTCGCCGCCTTCTGCCTCACCCTCTTCTCCGGACTCGCCTTCCTTCATTTCGAAGCCCCCCGCCAGCTACTCCCCACCGGCCTGCGCGATCACATCCCAAACATCCCCCTCGTCTTCAGCCGCCTCGCCGCCGTCATCGCCGGCGCAGCCCTCCTCTTCATCGTCGGCCTCATCGACGACAAAAAAAATCTCCGCCCCCTCACAAAGCTCACCTTTCAAATCCTCGCCGGCTGCATCCTCGTCGCCGGCGGCATCACCATCCAGCTCTTCATCCCCGGCTGGCTCCCCGGCGCCCTCCTCACCATCATCTGGGTCGTCCTCATCAGCAACGCCTTCAATCTCCTCGACAACATGAACGGCCTCTCCGCCGGCGTCGCCGTCGTATGCGCCCTCAGCTTCTATCTCGTCTCCCGCACCGGCGGCGAATATTTCATGATGGCCATGTTCGCCGCCCTCGCCGGCAGCGCCGCCGGCTTCCTCCCCTACAATTTCCCCCGCGCACGCCTCTTCATGGGCGACAGCGGATCCCTCTTTCTCGGCTATATGTTCGCCGCCCTCAGCATAATGGTCACCTACTACGACACCGGCCTCCCCAGCCAGCTACCCGTCATCGCCCCCATCATCATCCTCGGCGTCCCCCTCTTCGACACCCTCTCCGTCATGTGGATACGCTGGCGCAACGGCAAACCCCTCATGCAAGGCGACCAGAACCATTTCTCCCATCGCCTCGTCGCCCTCGGTTTCAGCCGCACCGCCGCCGTCATCTTCATCTGGACAGTCACCTTCACCATGAGCCTCGCCGCCGTAAACCTCCGCTGGCTCCCCCGCCAAGGTGCCATCATCATCCTCACCCAAGTCATCCTCTTCTTCCTCCTGATATTCGTCCTCGAACGCCAAAGCCGCCGCCGCCCCTGAATTTCACATTGACCCCACCACACCCCCCGCCCCACAAAATACCCATGACACCGCCCACCAAAAAAATCCTCCTGACAACCGCCATCGCGCTCACCCTGTCCGCCTCAAACGCCACCGCTGACAACACACAAACCAACGCCACAGCCCAAACCACCACAACCACAACCGCCCCCCATCCACACCTTCCCCCAACCCCATCCTCAACTTCGACTCCCCCGATCCCGGAGTCCTCCGCCACAACGGCACCTGGTACGTAACCTACACCTACCCCGGCGGCCGCGCCACCATGACCCCAACCCGATTCCCCATCCACAGCTCAACCGACCTCCACCAATGGGAACTCGCCGGATCAGTCTTCACCCCCGACACCATCCCCTCCTGGGCACAAAAATCACAAAACTGGTGGGCCCCCGAACTCCACAAAACCCCCAACCACTTCCTCGCCTACTACACCACCCGCGAAGACTCCACCGGCCACTTCGTCATCGGCGCCGCCACCGCCCCCCACCCCGCCGGACCCTACAAAGACATCGGTCAACCCCTCGTCCGCACCCAAGGAGTCGGCCTAATCGACGTCACCTGGTTCTCAGACCCCCAAACCAGCCGCTCCTACCTCATCTGGAAAGAAGACCGAAACGACTTCAATCCCCCCGAGCCCACCCCCATCATCATGCAAGAAACCACCACCGACGGCCTCACCCTCCTCGGCCAGCCCCGCGAAATCCTCCGCAACGACCAACCCTGGGAAGGCCCCCTCGTCGAAGCCCCCTCCCTCATCCGCCACCACGGCTGGTACTACCTCCTCTACAGCGGCAACGGCTTCAACTCCGACCACTACGCCGTAGCCGCCGCCCGATCCCGAAACATCTGGGGACCCTACCAAAAAAACCCCAAACCCCTCCTCAAAGGCGACAAAAACTTCCGCGGCCCCGGCCACCAATTCGTCATCCAACACGAAACCGGCACCTGGTACATCTTCTACCACTCCTGGCTACACAATCTCCAACACGGCCAACGCTACCTCATGGTCGACATCATGCAATTCGACAACGACGCCTGGCCCACCATAAACAACGGCCACCCCGGCCGCTACAACCCAAACGCCCCAAACCAGATCCGCCAGCAAAGAGAACAACACCGCCAGCAAACAAAAAACCCCACCACCCCCTGACCCGCCACATCCCCCCACTCACCCCAACACCACCCCCACCCTAAATCAAACCCACCCGCCGCGCCAAATCACTCTGCAGCAAACCCTCCGGATCCAACCGCCCCTTCAGCCCCCGCAACCTCTCAATCCGCTCCACCCCCAGCCACTCCCGCACCGTCTCCGCCCGCAACGTCGCATCCTTCGCAAAATAAAACCGACCCCCCGCCCCCGAGGCCCGCCCCGCAAGCTCCCCCCTCAAATCCCAAAGCTGCTCCCGATTCTTCCCCGTCCCCCGGTAAACCAGCGCCCCGCTATACCCAA
>CAYUGQ010000033.1:0-22503 GCA_964444305.1 uncultured Candidatus Sumerlaeota bacterium | reverse complement strand
TTAACAAGGTATTGGAGATTATGGCGCCTTCGAAACAGCGGGTAATTGTAGTTGGCGGTGGGCTGGCAGGGCTGATGACCACCATCAAGCTTGCGGAGGCGGGCATACCAGTAGACCTTTTTTCACTGGTTCCTGTAAAGCGGAGCCATTCGGTGTGTGCCCAGGGTGGAATCAACGGAGCGAAAAACACCAAAGGCGAAGGTGACTCCCCGGATATCCACTTTGATGACACCATTTACGGTGGCGACTTCCTGGCTAACCAGCCGCCGGTGAAGGCCATGTGCTATGCAGCCCCGGGCATTATTGATCTTATGGACCGCATGGGCGTAATGTTTAACCGTACCCCTGAGGGCCTTCTCGACTTCCGCCGCTTCGGCGGAACTCTCCATCACCGCACCGCTTATGCTGGCGCGACCACCGGGCAGCAGCTCCTGTACGCGTTGGACGAGCAGGTTCGTCGTCATGAAGTGGCCGGCCTGGTTAAGAAATACGAACTGTGGGAATTCATGCGCTTTGTCCAGGACAGCCAAGGCGTATGCCGCGGCATTGTCGCTACCGACATCCGCAACCTTGAAACCCATACCTTCCGCGCAGATGCCGTTGTGCTCTGCACCGGCGGGCCCGGCATGGTGTTTGGACGTTCGACCAACTCAATCATTAACACAGGTGCAGCAGGCAGCCGTGCGTATCAGCAGGGTGTAGTTTACGCCAATGGTGAATTCGTACAGGTTCACCCGACAGCCATCCCCGGCGAAGACAAGCTCCGCCTGATGAGCGAAAGCGCTCGCGGTGAAGGTGGGCGCGTTTGGGTGTGGGGGGATTCAAACAAAGTTTACGCAAACCCCTTTATCCGTGACGATCAAGGAAATCCCAAGAAGTTCCAGTGCGGCGAAACCGGCAAACCGTGGTACTTCCTGGAGGACATGTATCCGAAGTACGGAAACCTCGTTCCCCGTGACGTTGCTACCCGCGAGATTTTCATGATCTGCACCCAAATGGAAATGGGTATTAACGGCGACAACAAAGTCTACCTCGACCTTTCCCATAAAGACCCCAACGAGCTGACCCGTAAACTTGGCGGCATCTTGGGCATCTACGAGAAATTCGTAGGCGTCGATCCCCGCAAAGAACCCATGGAGATTTTCCCTGCAGTTCACTACAGCATGGGCGGCCTCTGGTGCGACTTTAACCAGATGACAAACGTACCCGGCCTCTTTGCCGGCGGAGAAGCGGAGTACCAGTACCACGGTGCTAACCGCCTTGGAGCCAACTCCCTCATGTCATGTCTCTTCGCCGGAATGGTCCTCGGTCCTCAAATTAAAACCTATCTAAGCAACCTTCCCAGCACAGCCGAAGAGGCTGACAGCAGCATTTTTGAAGAAGCCCGTAAGATTGAAGAGGCAGACCTCGCGGCTATTTCCAGCATGAATGGAAAAGAAAACGCTCACAAGATGTGGCTGGAGCTGGGCTTCGAGATGACCCGAAACGTCACCATCGTCCGCTATAACAAAGGTCTCGAAGAAGCTTATCAAAAGCTGCACGAGTTTGAAGAGCGCTGGCAGAACATTGACGTGCTGGACGATTCCCGCACCTACAACACTTCCATCCTCTTCGCGAAACAGCTCCGGGATATGTTCCACCTGGCCAAAGCAATCACAGCCGGTGCGCTCGCCCGAAACGAAAGCCGCGGTGCTCATTATAAACCAGAGTTCCCGGATCGTAATGATGGCGAATGGCTCAAGACGACCATGGCCACCTACAGTCCCGAAGGACCAAAGCTCGACTACGAATCGGTTGATGTTGGCCTGATTGAGCCCCGCGCACGCAAGTACGCGTCGACCTGATCTGCCAAGTCGATGGAACATGATCACGACAAGTTTATCCGTATGGCTATCGGTCTCGCCGAAAAGGGAGATACGCCATACGGAGCTCTTGTGCTTCAACGCGGCCAGGTGATCGGAACCGGATACAACACCGTCCGGTCCAGTCGGGATGTCACAGCCCATTCTGAAATTCTGGCCATACGAGCCGCAATGGAAGAAACAGGCACTACAAACCTGGAAGATTGCACGCTCTATTCAAACGCCGAGCCGTGCCCCATGTGCATGACAGCCATCCTCTGGGCCAAAATTCCACGTCTGGTGTTTGGTGCAACTTCAGAAAGTCTGTCGGAGTACACCCAGACACTGCGTCCATCGGCCAGAGAACTGGCGGCCCTCAACGGTAACGCTATACAAATAACCAGCGGGATCCTGGAAGACCTCTGCCTGGTTCCATTTCGCGCCGGACGCCCCTGATTCAGCGTTGCAGAGACAAAACGCCCGACAAATTAATGTTGTAAACCGGCAGAAGTTCACTCATTTCAACGAAGAGATTCAGGGATTTGAGTTGACCCTCCTGCTGTTAGGTATGAAAAATGTATTAATAGCGGTTCGGTATCGGCTCGTAACCCGCCGGAACAATATCACTAATTAATAGGAAGCGCGGAATCACCGGGCAATGCCTGACATTATAGCAGGAAAATATGAAGTACTCGAGACCATTGGACGCGGCGGAATGGGGACTGTCTACAAAGCCAGACAGACAAACCTCGATCGCATCGTGGCCATTAAAATGCTCAGTGAAGAACTCGCAGCCGATCCCGAATTTCGCGCACGCTTCCAACAGGAAGCCACCGTTGTCGCAAGGCTGAACCATCCCAATATCGTACAGGTTCACGATATTGAAACCCACAAAAACACCTTCTGTATCATAATGGAGTTCGTGGATGGCGAAAACGTCCAACAGAAGATTGACCGAGATGTTACCCTCCCAGATGCCGAAGTCATGGACATCGGGGCTCAGGTTGCACGCGCCCTGGCATACGCCCATACGCGCGGCATTATCCACCGCGACATTAAGCCCGACAATATCCATGTAACCCCGCGCGGCATCGCCAAAGTCATGGATTTCGGCATCGCCCGTTACCTTGACAGCAAACTGAAAACTCAAACCGGCATCAGCATGGGCACGCCAAAATTTATGAGTCCAGAGCAGGTCACCGGCAAAAATGTAGACGGCCAGACCGATCTCTACAGCCTGGGTGTCTGCCTTTATTATTGCCTGACCGGGCGTCCTCCTTTCGACGGCGAAAATGCCATTTCTGTCGCCACTCGCCATCTTTACGAGCAACCGGAACTACCCTCCAAAATTAATCCATCCATTGCCCCCCAAGTAGAAGCAGCCGTCCTAAAGGCCATGGAAAAGCAGAAAAACAATCGATACAAAACCGGTGTCGAGATGGCCGAGGCCCTCGAGGCTGCCGTCGGGCGAAAATTTCCCACCCCCGATGACAACATCGCTCAGGCTGGCGGCGTCACTGTCAAAATGCCTGCACAAACCTTTGGATCCCCCGCAAGCGGCGGTGCCGTCACCACACCCGGGTACACAGGTGGCACGCCGGCTTCATCAGAAATTACTTTGCCTCACAACGCCACTCCTGCAGAAATCGCCAATGCCGCCGCTAAGGTATCTTCTGCTTTAACCTCCACCGGTAGCGTCCCAGAGTTCGACAGCTCCTTTGGTAACGCGCCTACAGGCACGAACGAGCGATCTGATCAGAACTTTCAACGGGCCCTGATGGTGTTCGGAGGCCTCGTTTTCCTCGCTGTTGTCCTGCTGATTGTGCTGGTAATCTGGCTTCGAACGTCCGATACCCTGCCCGGATTTACCGGTGATGGTACCCTGTCGCCTGAAATTTCCGAGCAGCTCGAAACCGTAGAAATGCGCGCGACAGAGCTTGTCCGAATGGGAAACCATGCGGGAGCCCGTGAGCTGTGGCTTGAGTTTCAGGATCGCTACCCAAACGTACAAACCCAGCTCGTCCTTCAACAGCTCCAGCAGATCGACGGATACACTGCTCCTGATGCTCCCTCCAAAGCCGAGCGACGTTATCAGTTAGCTTTCGAAGCCCTGAACAATCAGGAGCGTGCCATTGCCGACGCCTACTTGAGGTCAGCTATTAATCTAGCCCCAGAACTCCGTAATTCTGCACTTACCACCAGCACCCTCCAGAATCTCGAACGCAAACTTAGCCTCCCCGTCAGCGAGGTAGCTAAACAGACCGCTGTCGAAGCCGTTTTGGCCGGCCGGGCCCAAATGAACGACGGAAACACAGGACCGGAAACTCGCCGTCTTCTCGTCCAAGCCGTCGAAACAAATTACTCCACACCCGCCACCTGGGAAGCCCTCGGAGACTTTTTTACCAGGATCAACGATATCGACTCCGCTTATGTCATGTATTCCGAAGCCGTGGCAAAGGCCTCCACTCCCGAAGAAGAAAACAGGCTCGCTTCCAAACTCGTGGAAATTTCTCAGGTACCCGGCAATTAATAATTTCTGGTGACATATTGCACCAACGCAACCAACCAGGATTTCAGATAACAAAAACCCCTCTATGACAAACCACCCAAACGATACCAGTAACCATGACAACCCCCTTGTCGGAGTGATCATGGGGTCCCGATCAGACTGGGATACTATGCAACATGTCTGCGCCGCCTTGGAAAAGCTTCAGGTACCCTACGAAGTCCGGGTTGTTTCCGCCCACCGCACACCCGATCTTCTCTTTGAGTACGCCGCCGCTGCCGCCGGTCGTGGTCTGCGTGTCATCATCGCCGGAGCAGGCGGTGCCGCTCACCTTCCAGGCATGGCCGCCAGCAAAACCTACCTGCCCATCATTGGTGTTCCGGTCGAATCAAAAGTTTTGCGCGGAGTCGATAGCCTCCTGTCCATAGTACAAATGCCCGCCGGCGTCCCTGTCGCCACGGTAGCTATCGGTAAAGCCGGAGCCACCAATGCCGGCATTCTCGCCGCCTCCATCCTCGCTTCCGAGGTTCCCTTTATCCGGGAAGCCTTGCTGGCCTTCAGACAACAACAGACAGAGGCCGTCCTGGCTGACCCAGATCCTCGAGTTAACCTATGAAAATTGGAGTAGTTGGTGGCGGTCAGCTTGGCCGGATGATTGGCCTGGCAGGTGTCCCCCTGGGATTTAAATTTCGATTCTGGGATCCCTCGCCCACAGCAACCGCAGGCGCGGTAGGGGAGTTGTTTACCGCCGATTTTAACGATCTCGCCGCCGCCGAGGACTTCGCCGCTGGCCTGGATGTGGTAACCTACGAATTCGAAAACGTGCCCTCCGCCACCATTAACCGACTATCATCCCTCGCTCCATGCCGGCCCGGCGCATTATCCCTTGCCACTTCTCAGGATCGCGTTACAGAGAAATCATTTTTTCAGAAGCACGGCATACCAACAGCCCCCTGGAAAGCCATAAACTCAACCGATGACCTCAAACGCGCTTTCGATGAGTTCGGTCCCTGTATCATAAAAACCCGTCGTTTCGGCTACGACGGTAAAGGCCAGTTTCGAATTCAGCAACCGCAGGATATCGATCTCGCCTTCAGCCTCCTTGGCCAGCATCCGCTCATCGCTGAAAAAACGATTTCCTTCCAACGAGAGCTAAGTCTCATAGCCGTCCGTGCTGTCGACGGATCCATGGCCGTATGGCCCTTGGTCGAGAATGAACACCGGGACGGAATCCTCCATAAAACCATCGCCCCTGCCGCCCGCATATCTGATGAAATTAAAGACGAAGCCGAAAACGCAATCCGCACCACCATGGAAGCCCTCGGACATATCGGCGTTCTCACCATTGAGTTTTTTGAAGTCGATGGCAAGTTACTCGCAAATGAAATGGCCCCCCGGGTTCACAATAGCGGCCACTGGACCATCGAAGGCAGCGTCTGCAGCCAATTCGAAAACCACGTCCGTGCCGTAGCGGGCCTCCCCTTGGGTTCCTGCGGCTTGCGAGCCCCCTCCGCCATGATCAATTGCATTGGCGAAATGCCATCCTCTGCAGATATTACCAGCATTCCCGGTGCCCATTTTCACGACTATAACAAAACCCCCCGCGCAGGGCGCAAAGTCGGCCATGTCACCATCTGCGACGAAATCAAACCAGATCAACAACCGCCCTTTGCAGAACGGGCAGCCACCATCGAAAACCTGTGCGTAGCAAGGCGGCATGTCCAGAATGCATAAAGAATCCAAACACGATCTCTACCGGCTTCCCATCGCCAGAAGAATTACCGGCCGCTGGCGCGCATTGCCAGACTTTCTGATCATTGGTGCCCAGAAGGCCGGAACCACCACAATATACGACAACCTCGTAAAACATCCGAAAGTTGCTCCCGCAGACATCAAAGAAGTCCACTTTTTCGATAATAACTGGCATAAACAGGAAAACTGGTACCGCGCGCATTTTCAATTCGAGAATAAATTACGCGAAGCCGGGGAAATCACCGGCGAAGCCAGTCCCTACTATCTCTATCATACCCTTGCTCCTCAACGGGTCAAAAACATCTGCCCTAATGCCCGCCTCATCGTCGTTCTCCGCAATCCTGTCGAGCGCGCCTACAGCCACTTCCACCATGAAAAGCGAAAAAAGCGCGAACCTTTAAGCTTTGAAGAGGCTTTGCAACAGGAGCACCAGCGCTTGGCCGGAGAAGAAGCCCGCATCAAAACCGGTGCCGTGGGCAGCAGTTTCACTCACCAGCATTACAGCTATATGGATCGCGGCAATTACGCCCGACAGCTCGAAAATTGGTTCGCACATTTCCCGCGTGAGCAATTTCTCGTCCTGGAAAGCAGCCAGTTAAATCACAACTTTGCTGAAACCTTCGCCAGAATCTACGATTTCCTCGGTCTGCAACACCATCCGCTTCCACAACCAAAACGCAGCAACGTGGGGGACTATGACAAAATGGCCCCGGCCACCCGCGAAGCTCTCGAGCACTATTTCAGGCCATTAAATGAAAACCTCTTTGAGCTTCTGGGAGAGCGATACGACTGGTAACTTAAACAGGCACCACGTGCTTTGGTTCCACCATTCGCGCCGTAACCTTTAACCCTTGCATGTAGGAAACCGGCAAGGTCGACACCGCCCCTTCTCTCAGATCGCCAGATCCGGCCTCGTCCTCTCCACCCAGGATTTCCAACTGTCGCGCCCTGGCTTTTCCTTCCAGCCATTCGAGCCGGTCCCGGGACTCCTCATCCAGATAAAACTCCGCACGCAGTTCCAGTTCACGTATCTTCGCCATCAGGGACGAATCCAGTACATGAGTAAGAACCACCTGCGTACCATTGGGAGCAGACTCAACCAGGATCGCCGCAAGTGTTTCCACCTCATCCTCTCCCCGATAGAATCCGCCACGCACTCGGCCCGTCAACCTTAGCCCCGTCGAGTTGATCACATAGAGTCGGCATAGAACAGTTGGCTCCGGCGTCACACACGTAAATCCTTCATCATTAGCCAGTGGAATCGCCGGATTCACGTTTGGCTGATATTCCGGCCAAATCTGCGGAGGCACCGCATAAACCCCGCGATCCGCTACCAGAATTTCCATACTCAATAAAACCGGCGCAAAAAACCGCAAAGCCGCACCAAGCGCCACTTTCGGTCGGCCGTTAAAATCCACCAGCGACCATGTAATACCAGGGTACGGTTCATTAAGGTGCCATATCAACGCACCCATCGTCACCGACCGGTTTCGCCGCCAGTGCTCCACCGCCCGGCCCAACACGTCCGCCTGGAGTTCCTGGGTCGTCTTCACCCATTCTTCCAACGCATTCGGCAAAGCAAAGTGCGCTGCCGTATAGCTGATAAGTCGTTCCATCCCGCCTTCCATATACTGGCGATTAGCAATCGCCGGATCCGTCAGGCTCGGCTGAGCCGGTGAACTGTGAAAATCATCCAGCGTCTCCATGGAGGGTAACGACTGGATTCCAAACTCCGTAACAAAACGCCCTTTATCCTCCAGGTAAGACTCAACCGGTGCCCAATCGGCCCAGACCTCCCAGCTATGCCGGTCTCCAGACCCCATATCGTTATAGTCAGATCTGTCCCGGCCAAACGGGCTGCTCTGATGATAAACCCTCGACGGATCATGATCCTCCACCACATCATTTAAAACGTGCGCCCAGATTGTCTCCCCGATGATTTTCTGTTCATTCCCTTTTTTCAGGTTTCCCCGCTGGTGCAGCCACTCGTTTTCATCGTTACCACACCAAACCATCAGACATGGATGATTCCGCAAACGCCTCACCTGGTAAGCGGCTTCCGCCTCCACCTCATCCAGAAAGCCCCGGTATACCGGATAAGCCGCACAGGCAAACATGAAATCTTGCCACACAAGAATCCCGGCCCGATTACAAAGCTCATAGAACTCATCGCGCTCATAAACACCACCGCCCCATACCCGCAGACAATTAATCCCTGCCCCCAAAGCCGTGCTAATTAGACGACGGTAATCCTCCGGCTTCACCCGCGAAAGCAGCAAATTAACCGGCAACCAGTTCGCCCCTCGGCAAAACACCGGATGACCATTAAGCAGGGGAGTAAACGACTCTCCCGCCTCATCATACTGCCTGCTGATCGTAAGGGTGCGAATTCCGAAAGTGAACGACTCCGATGACTCATGTCGATTTCCAAGACGATCATCCGCCTTCAGACTTACCGTTGCTTGATAAAGCGGTTGCTCCCCAACGCCGTTGCTCCACCACAACTGAGGCTCGGATAACTCAAAAGTCGTCTTCAGCTTCTGCGGCCGTGATTTAATCCAAATCTGCTCAGACTTACTCGCCACCACCCGGCCGGTTGCAATTTCCGATATCTCCCATGCAAGCTCCCCTTGTCCCCTCCGTCGCGAAACAACATCAACCATCCCCTGAATCTGCGCCGTGGCAGCCTGATCCTGACCAAAATCCACCGGTGCTATCTGGCTCGTGTAAATGTGGGGCTGAGAAACATAAATGGGCTGGACCGTCCTAATCACCGGTTCGCAAAGAAAAGACACACTGCTCAATCGAGGCGCAAAATCCCACCCCGTAAGCGCCTGGCACCGCCTCGCATGAACCCGCCCACTATCAAATCCCGCCGGCAATTGCCCATACGCCGACTCCAACAGGCTGTTAACATGCTTTGCGCTGCGAATGTAGAGCACAAGCTCATTAGGTTTGTCCAGGTGAAGCGTCTCGACGTCCAGTTGATGCTCCCGAAACTGACTCGCGGTTCGGCCCAGGAAAACGCCATTTAAAAAGACATCACAGTAGCAATCCAGCTCATTAAGAACCAACTGCAACTCATCATCCAGATTCACCGTATCGGGCTCAACCGAAAACTCTTTCCGGAGCACCCAGTCCACACCTTCCGCCCAGCGATATTTCAAGTTATTCTGACCCACCATCGGATCATCGCCCAACCCGGATCCGTGCAACCAGCTAATGGCATCAAAAGGCAGTGCTGCCGGAAACCAGTTCCATTCGTCATGTCCCTCAATGTTTATCTCGGCATTGCCAGCATGAGCGCGCGCGCAAACCTGCCAGTTATCCTTTTCCAGCACAATCCCCAACGATGGTTAACCCTTTCATGAAAACGGCAATCGGATGGCCAGCTACTCGATGCAAGAATTATGACAATTCAGTGATAATTGCCAAATAACCAGGCACTCCTATCAATCCGATTTGATGTGCCGCCAATGGGCCAGGGCCGCCTCCGCCACCCGGTCCGCCTTCAACAATCGGATTCTATGATCATCCTGCATGTTCTGCAATTCCATCCCGGATAATTTTTGCGGAAGAGCATTAATATAGCCATGTAGATCATAATCCTGAGCCGCCCCCCACCGGACAGGTTCGCTTGCCGCGTAAAGAGTGAATGTTGGAATTCGCAGTTCCACTGCAATATGCTTTGGCCCGGAGCATCCCCCCATAACCAGTTCCGCCCGGCTGATCAAAGCAATAATCTCTTCCACCGGCCCCCCAAACAGAACGCCGATTTTAGCCTGCACAGCCCCAATCACGGCTTCCTTGACCTCATTACCCGCCTCGGCCCAGTCCGATCCCCCAAACAGGACAACATTTCGTCCGGTTTCTCCGATAAACTTATTTAGAAACTTAATCCAGCTTCTCGCCGGCCAACTTTTGGAGTCCATCCCGGAGCCCAACTGAACCGCAATAAACGGAGGCGAAACACCTTGCGCGTTGAGCTGGCGTTCCAACCCCGCTAAAACCACTGAATCCACATCCAGACGAGGCAACTCTTCACGCCTAACCAGCGGCCACAACCGGAAAAGTCGCGCCAGATTTTCGTGCTCATGCAATTCCATACTCTTCGGAATCTGCACCCGCGCCAACGTATAGTCCCGCCGTCCGCTAAACCCCACATCACAATCGAAAGTCGCCCCTGTTTCCGCCAGGTGTTCCCGCCAAAGCCGGTAGTCGCCTTTCAGATAATACGGAACAATTGCCACGTCCGGCTGAAACCGCTTCTCACGAATTTCCTGCGCTGCCTCCGCTGTAGGCAATATCCTGATATTTTCTCCGAGCCCCTTAAATACGGCTGGATAACTGCACGACAACATAATCTCAACCCGCGGGAAGGTCTGCGCCAGCTCATATACGTGCCGCCGCAACAGCACCGAATCTCCAAGCAGGCAATCCGCCGAAACAAAGATTCGGCCCGGAGCAATCGGTGGAAATTCGCCCGGCTGCGCCATCAGTTTCTGCGCCGAAAAGAAAGCTCGTCCCGCCCTGATACGAGCCTGAAAAACCGCTGCTTTTGAAAGCTGAAAAATTTGCTCTCGTCGGGGCGGACGCAAATCCGCAGTCTCGTCCCATACCGCCATGAACCGCCCAAACTGCCGCCGAAGCCACACCACATCTTCAAGCCGGTATTTCCGGTCAAGCGGCCGCAATATAAACTTATCGAGCACAACCCCCGCTGTGTGGGCCAGGTCCCACGGAATATCAGTCGCCCCCCGGTAATGCGGACGCCGCAGCCAGCTTGCCACACCGTCATTATAAGCCCGCTGCTTTATATAGCCCATCGACATCCGCGACGGATGAACGTAGTGGCTCACCGCCTGCCGCCAGTTTACCTTCACGTTATGCCCCGACAACCGCCGCTGCATCCACCAGTCAGCGTCTTCACGACCCGTCACATAAAGCTGTCTGTCCTGTCGCGGAACCTGGTCAAAAGGATAAGCTTCCCACATCTCCCGCCGGGCTGCCATGTTACACGTATCCGGATAAAACCCCGGCTGTCCTAAGATCGTTCCCGGCGGACTCAGACCCACACACCAGTTAACGGCCGGATCCCACCATTTCGGCAATGACCCCTGCGCCAGCGTCACACCCCCCACAGCGCTGTGCCGCTTCAGTGTCTCCCGAATCTCCTCAAGCCAACCCCGCAAAGGAACGGCGTCGTCATCCGTAAAAGCAATAGCATCCTTACGGGCCAGCTTTAAAAGTTCATTTCGGGCCGCGGCAAAATTAAACGGCTGCATCTCGATGCCATAATATCTGATCTGCGCCGAACCCACCAGTTCCACAACGCGCAAAGTGGAACCCGAATCACCCGTATCAATAATTACGATTTCGTCACAAGGTTCAAGCTGCGGAACCAGCCTTTGCAGCAGCTTCGCCAGCAAGTCATCCCGGTTACTAGTAAGCACGCAAACACTGATCGAAGGCCATATCCGTTCGCTGCCGTAAAGCATGTCGCCCGTTTTTGAATCCTTCGTCAGCAAAGCGTACCCTGCATGGCAAATCGATCCAGGATCTCACGATCCGTAACCACAGACACCGCCTTCCGCTTCCGCCGCTCTTCGCGGATCCCAGCCGCATTCCTTACCAGGTACGCAAACGCCTCCAGGCGCGTCTTAAATCGCGCCTCATTCCCACTCCGTACAAACCCCGGAAGCCCTCGCCAAAACCCACCATAGAGATCGTCGTCCGACAAGTTCAGCGCATGAAAAAGCAAAAGGTTTCGCAACTTAAACAGGTTCACTCTCTCCTCCCCGTATGCACGAATCATTGACCCCTGGCCTAAATGAGATGCCACCGCCAGCGGCTCATAGACATTTCGGTAACCCGCTTTTAAGGCTTGGTAGCAGATGTCATAATCTTCCCAGTAAGCCGGCGCATACAAATGAAACAACCCACCAAACTTTAAAAACAGATCCCGCCGAATCGCACACGAGCCGCCCTGCATAAACATCGTCTCCGCAGTCTCAGCATCATCGCTCCACTTTAATCGAAAACGCCCCCCAGAGAATCCCGCAGTCATGTTCACATGGTTCGGCGCACTGGCTTCCCAGTCCACCGTTTTCCCAGAAACCCCAAACACGTCTTCTGACTCATCAAAATGCCTGATCAACTCCCGTATAAACCCCGCTTTCGGAACCAGGTCATTATTGGCCAGAACCAGGATGTCACCCCTCGCCTCCCGCGCTCCACGGTTAACAGTCGCCCCAAACCCAAGATTTGTTTCTTGTCTGATCAACCGCACATCTGGAAACTCTCGCGCCGTCTCCTCAGCGCTGCCGTCTGTGCTCGCGTCATCCAGCAAAAGCAGTTCAAAAGGCAGATTCGCCTCAGCAGCCGACTGCAAAAGCCCGCCAACACAACGGGAAAGAAACGCTTTACCATTCCAGTTCGGAACAATGATGGAAACTTTATGGGACATAGGTTTGCAACTGTCTTGGCAATTGCGTTGTATTCAACACCAATTATGTCCCGCAGTCCTCGAAATAGCGCCAGCCTTTCGGCTTCATCCCACATCCCCCCTCAGACGGCCCGTTACATTGATGCAGCCCTGACCGCATGGTTCGCAGAGCATCAGCGCGATTTAAACTTCCGCAAAACCCGCGATCCTTACGCTATCATGGTCGCCGAATTAATGCTTCAGCAAACAACCGCCGCCACCGTCCAAGGCTATTTTCCCCGCTTCATGGGTCGTTTTCCGACAGTATCCGCTTTGGCAGCCGCGTCCGAGTCCGACGTCCTGACCCTCTGGGCCGGCCTCGGATATTACCGCCGCGCCCGACAACTGCACGCCGCCGCTAAGGCCATCATGGAACACCATGCCGGACAAATGCCCCGCTCCCCGGAAGAATTGATCAAACTGCCAGGAATTGGCCGCTACACCGCCGGAGCGATTGCCTCAGCGGCCTATGATTTCCCCGCACCCATCCTCGAAACCAACACCGTTCGCGTTTTTTCACGCCTCGCCGGCATTGACGGCACCATTGGTGAATCTGCTTTCATGAAGCAACTCTGGCAGGTTTCTGAAATCTGCGTACATCACGCCAGTTCCCCTCGCACATTTAACACAGCCGCCATGGAACTCGGTTCACTCGTATGTCGACCTCAGCCCCGATGCGAGGAATGTCCCGTCAACCAGCACTGCACAGCCTTCGCCGCCGGTATCGCTACCCAAATTCCCCGCCAGGCTCCATCTCGCGAGCGAGTCGATGTCAGCCTTTTCGGTTACATTTTTTCCAGTACCCACGGACAATACCTGCTGCGAAAAATCCCGGCAGGGGAGTGGCACGCCGGTTTGTGGGAATTCCCCACAATCCGCCTCGACAGCCCCGAAGCAAACCCCACAAAAGTTGCCGAAAACCTCCTGACAAAACTTAATCTGCCAACAGCAGTTTCCACTTCCCCCACCCATTTCAAAGATATCACCTATCAAGTCACCCACCACAAAGTCCGCCTTCGCGTCTGGCAATTAGCCATACCCGAATTACACCGCCTTCAAGACAACGACGAAACCATGCAATTTCTTTCCCTCTCTGACATTTCCGCCTTGCCCATGGGGTCTGCACAGAAAAAGGTTCTTATAGCTTTGGAGGAAACGGAATCGGCATGTCACCCTTAAATAGCGATGAGCTTACGATTCAAGTGCTTCTGGATGAATGCGGGGCCGATCTCGAACTGGAAGTCCTAACCGGCGAGAACAACCTTGGCCGGGCAATCACCACAGCAGAACTCAACCGCCCCGGCCTGGCTTTTGCCGGCTTTTATGACGTTTTTGCCTGGGATCGAATCCAGGTTCTCGGCAACACCGAAATCTCCTACCTAAACAGTCTCGGTAGCGAAGACCGAAATCGCCGCATGGACGGAACCCTGCAGTTTGATATCCCATGCCTCATTGTCACTAATGGAAACCAGCTTTCCGAAGAGTTTATCGAAGCCAGCCGCAAACACAACACACCACTCCTGCGAACCCCACTGCCGACGACACGAGTAGTAGGCCAGGTAAGTTCATTTCTCGAACGCGTGTTCGCCCCGTCTATCAATGTCCACGGCAACCTGCTTGATGTCTACGGGATGGGCGTCCTCATCATGGGAAGCAGCGGCGTCGGAAAAAGCGAATGCGCCCTCGAGCTCATCGAGCGCGGCCACCGCCTGGCCGCAGACGATCAGGTAATCATCCGCCGTCTCAGCAAAGAAAACCTCATCGGACGAAGCTCCGAAGTCCTGAAATATCATATGGAAATCCGCGGACTAGGAATTCTTAACGTCGAAATGCTCTTCGGCATCGCCTCCGTAGTAGAGGAAAAATCTATCGAGCTCGTCGTCTGGCTTGAGCGTTGGAACGACAGCGTCGAGTATGAACGCCTTGGCATCGACGAAGAATTTCACACCATTTTCGACGTACGCGTTCCCAAATACGTTTTGCCTGTTCAGCCCGGCAGAAACATTTCCATCATGGTTGAAATGGCAGCACTCACTCAACGCCTTAAAAACAGCGGGATAAACCCGGCTCAAATCATGAACGAACAACTTATCGCCCGCATGAGCCAGCCCCCCTCCCGCCTCGGCAAGAGGTTACCCTGATTTTGATCAATATTATTCCAGGCCCCTGGTTCAGGTGGCTTCTGCCCCTGCTCGTTCTTTCCCTTTGCGGCGGAACAATCTCTGCCCAGCGCCTCGAAAGCAACCGCCTCGAAACACTCCTCGCCCGCCGCGGCTGGATTCGGATTCTCCTTACTAACTCAACCCAGAACGCAAACATCAGAATCCCCTCCGGCGGTACGGTTTCCGCCGACGGAAAAGAGGTCCAGTGTATCGCTGGACCCATTATGGCTATCACCAGTTCCGGCGGAGTTAATATCGCCCTCCCCGGACAGGTAAACATCACCGCCCGCGACATCGTCATAGCCCCCTCTGCCGGCCACTTTACCTACAAAGGATCAACCTATCGGGGCCGCGTCCGACTAATCAGCCGTAGCGGTTCCATTAGAGTGATTAACGAAATCGTTATAGAAGACTGGCTGAAAGGCGTTCTCCCTGCTGAAATTGGAAAAGACGCCCCCCTGGAAGCCCTTAAAGCCCAGGCTGTCGCAGGTCGTTCCGAGGCAATCTTCCGCCTCGCCAGGCCTCCCCACGAATCCGACGGCTACGATTTTTGCACAGGCGTCCACTGTCAGGCCTACAAAGGCATGAGCGTTGAAACCCCCGAAGTCGTTCGCGCCTGCGAAGAAACTCTCGGCTACGTCCTCGTGGCAAACAACGACGTCGTAAACGCCGTCTATCATAACGTCTGCGGAGGAGCAACCGCCGCATCAGAAGACGTCTGGGAAGGCGGTCCCGTCCCCGGCCTCACCCCCATCCTTGACGCAGGTCGCTCTTCTCAGCCATCATTGCAGTCCGAAGCCGCCGCCGCAGCGTTTATAAACTCGAACAGCCGCGATTCCTTCTGCCATCCCGAAAATCCCAATTACGCCAACTACGCGAAAAAATACTTCCGCTGGACCAAAACTTTAAGCGCTAGCGAAGCAGGCCGCGCCGCAGGCGTAGGCACAGTGAAAGATATCCGTGTCATCGAACGCCGCCCCAGCGGCCGCGTCCGGAAGCTGCAGGTAACCGGCACAGGCGGGACCAAAGTCATCGAAAAAGAATTGCCCATCCGCCGCGTATTTGATTTATGGAGCGGCCTGTTCGTCGTCACCACAGAGGGCGCCCCGGGACAGCTTCGCTCCGTAACCTTCACCGGAGCCGGAAACGGTCACGGCGTAGGGCTCTGCCAGCACGGTGCCCGCGAAATCGCCCGCCGCGGTGGACGCTTCGATCAAATCCTGGGTCACTATTACCCCACAGCCACCCTGCGCAAAGTCTACAACCCCTAAGCCAATCGCCCCCGAATGGCTAGTTTCCGTTACACTTCTCTAAAAAGTTCTTTAACATAGCCTTGCCCTCTACCGTCAGGATGCTCTCCGGGTGAAATTGCACCCCCCAAATCGGGAACTCCTTATGGCGCATCGCCATAATAATCCCGTCTTCCGTCTCCGCCGTCACCTCCAGCACATCCGGAAGACTCTCCCGCTCCACGATCAGCGAATGATAACGCGTCGCTTCAAAAGGTGAACTTATACCATCAAATAAAGGATCAGCACCCGTATGAGTCACCCGCGCAACTTTCCCATGCATCACATACGGAGCCCGCACAACCTTCCCACCAAAAGCCTGCCCAATAGATTGATGCCCCAGGCACACCCCTAATATAGGAATCGTTTCGCCCAGTGTCGAAATTACATCCAGCGAAATACCCGCCTCATCCGGAGTGCAAGGTCCCGGGCTGATCACAATCTTATCCGGACCCATCGCCAAAATGTCAGCCGGAGTGGTCTGATCATTCCTGATCACCTCCATCTCCGCACCCAACTCGCCCAGATACTGCACCAGATTATACGTAAACGAATCGTAATTATCAATCACAACGATCATTGGGCTACTCCAGTCCGTACTCAGCAATCTCAATAGCCCGGATCATCGCCCCGGCTTTATTGATCGTTTCGCGATACTCAGAAAGCGGATCACTATCCGCCACAATCCCGGCCCCCGCCTGCACATACGCCTTGTCATCCTTAATCAAAATCGTACGGATCGTAATGCAACTGTCCAGGTTACCATTAAAGCTGAAATACCCCACACTGCCCGCATAAGTACCGCGGTTCAGGTTCTCCACCTCATCAATAATCTTCATAGCCATAATCTTCGGCGCACCACTCACCGTCCCCGCCGGAAAAGCCGCCCGAAACGCATCAAAAGCATCTTTGCCTTCTTTCAATTTCCCACGCACGTTAGACACAATATGCATAACATGGGAATAGCGTTCAACGGTCATAAAATCATCCACAGAAACCGAACCATACTCACACACCCGCCCCACATCGTTACGCCCCAGGTCCACAAGCATAATATGTTCAGCCCGCTCCTTCGGGTCTGCCAGCAATTCCTTCTCCAGCGCCAGGTCTTCCTCCGGTGTCTCGCCTCGTTTTCTCGTCCCGGCAATAGGCCGCACCTGCACCGTTCCATCCGTCAGTTTGACAAGGATTTCCGGGCTCGACCCCACCAGCTTAAACCCGGCAAAACGCAGGTAAAACATATAAGGCGAAGGATTGATAGACCGCAGCGCCCGATAAATCTCAAACGGCTCACACGTCACATTAACATGAAACCGCTGAGAAATCACAACCTGGAAAAGGTCACCCGCTGCAATATACTCCTTACACTTTTCCACCGCCGCCATAAAGTCATCAGGCGTAAAATTCGACTGAATCTCACACCGCCCCACACTCACAGTCTTGTCAGAATAGACAATCGACCGAAGCAGCTTCTGATGAATCACATTAATCTTCTGCAGAGCATCATCATACATCTGGTCAAGGTCATCATCCGCCTTCGTGTGACACAAAACCACGATCTTAATCTTATGACGCAGATGATCAAAAATCACCAGGGATTCCGTAATCACAAAGCACATATCCGGAACGTTCAGGTCATCATTCGCCCCGCCCCCCACTGGCTCAAAATTACGCACCTCATCATACGAAACATACCCCACCGCACCGCCACAAAACGGCGGCAGGTTGGAATCTTCTACCGGCTGATAGTCCGCCATGATCTCCCGTAAACGATCCAGCGGCTGAGGATCACTGAAAGATTCCTTCTTCCCGCTCATACGGGTGATTTCCACATCGTGACGCTTGCTTTTAAAAGTCACCAGGGGGTTCAGCCCGATAAAGCTGTACCGCGCAAACTTCTCGCCCCCCTCAACGCTCTCAAGCAGATAAACGCACTCTTCCGACGACTCATCCAGTTTCTTAAAAGCCGAAACCGGAGTGTCCATATCAGCCACCACTTCACGATAAACAGGAATCAGGTTGCCCTGCGTGGCGCGTTCTTTAAATTCGTTACGACTCGGGGTAATTGGAGACATTATAAGGCTAGACCTATCATTCAAACCGGGGTGAAACTCGCTACTGGAACGAGTTAGATTAAGGGTCAGCCGGATTACAAGTTAAGAAACGACGCAATGTCGTTAATTTTTTGAGTAAACCTGTCCGGCATCGAACACTTTATCGCCGTCCTCACGCCATCGACCACTATCGGCAACCCGATAAAAACAAGAACGATGCCCTGTGTGACAAGCCCCGCCAACCTGTTCCACAGCCAGCACCAGGGCATCAGCGTCGCAATCAAGCCGAATCGACTTCACAGCCTGCATGTGTCCACTGGATTCACCCTTAAGCCACAGCTTCTGACGCGACCGACTCCAATAACAGGCGTTGCCACCTTCCAGAGTAATCTTCAAAGACTCGCGGTTCATCCAGGCAAACATCAGCACCTCGCCCGTTGCGTGGTCCTGCACAATCGCACCCACGAGACCCTTATCGTCAAACTTGACCTGATCGAGTAAATTTTCCGTAGCTGAGGTATCCATGACTTCCATACCTACAATACCATATCCCGTTTTCATTTATAGCTTAAAGAAAAAATAACCAAAATTAAAACCGACAATAAAAACCTGCTGAAATCCTTCCCACGGCGAATCACTATACACACCCGCAATAAATGACGAAGCAGCACAACACACACCGAGGGCGATTCATGAAGGTAGGCGTAATCGGGCTGGGCTATGTCGGCCTCCCATTGCTGGTAGAACTTGCCAAAGCTGGCTTTGATGCCACAGGCATCGACGTTGACCGCGAAAAGGTTGATTCCATCAATGCCGGCCACAGCCACATTAGCGATATCACAGACAGCCAACTGAAACCTCTTATCGACCAGGGCAACTTCCGCGCAACCACCGACTGGGACGTAATCTCCGAACTCGACGCCATCAGCATCTGCGTCCCCACACCCCTCCGCAAAACCAAAGATCCCGACATCTCTTACATCGTCGCCACCGCAGACCAAATCGCCCCCCGCCTCCGCAAAGGCCAGCTCGTCATCCTCGAAAGCACCACCTATCCCGGAACCACCGAAGAGCTCCTTCAGCCCGACTTCGAAAAATCCGGGCTCAAAGCCGGCGAAGATTTCTACCTCGCCTTCTCCCCGGAGCGTGTCGATCCCGGCAACGCAAAATTTAACACCAAGAACACCCCCAAGGTCGTCGGAGGCTGCACCCCCGAATGCGGCCGCAAAGCCGTCGAATACTACTCCCGAATCTTCGACATCGTTGTCCCTGTTTCCAGCGCCCGCTGTGCAGAAATGGTCAAACTCCTCGAAAACACCTTCCGCAGCGTCAATATCGGCCTCGTCAACGAAATGGCCGTTATGTGTAACAAGCTGGACCTTAACGTATGGGAAGTCATCGACGCCGCCGCTACCAAACCCTTCGGCTTCATGCCTTTTTATCCCGGACCCGGCCTCGGCGGTCACTGCATCCCCATCGACCCCCATTACCTCTCCTGGAAACTCAAAGCCCTCAACTACACCGCCCGCTTCATTGAGCTCGCCAGTGAGATCAACAGCCACATGCCTGAGTTCGTCGTCGACAAAGTCGTTCGTGCCCTCAACGAAGACCGCAAAGCCGTCAACGGCAGCCAAATCCTCGTCCTCGGCCTCGCATACAAAGCCAACGTCAGCGACGTCCGCGAAAGCCCCGCTCTCGACATCATCGGCCTGCTGCAACAACTCGGCGGCGACGTCAATTACAACGACCCCCACGTTCCCGCCTTGCAAGATCACGGCTTATCCATGCAGTCTGTTGACCTCTCCCAGGACCGCATTGCCGCCGCCGATTGTGTAATTATCACAACTCAGCACGCACAGACAGATTTCCACATGGTCAGCCAACACGCAAAACTGATCATCGACACCCGAAACGCCATGAAAGACTTCACCGTTAAAGGCCGCCTCGTTCCCCTGTAAACCTCCGTTGACTGTTCACATCCGCCCCTTTCTCAGCAGCGGATATCACAGGTTTCCACCTGGTGAGACTTCAAAATCTGCTCAGCTTTACCCGGGCTCTGCACTCCTACGATAAACGTCTGAAACTCTGTCTCATGAGTGGCATAAGTATAAATATAATCCACATTAATACGCTCATCAGCAAGGATCCTGAGCACATTGTCCAGCGCCCCGGGCTCATTATAAAGGCGAACCGCCAGTGCTTCGCCCACCTCAACATCATAACCGCAGTCATCCAGCGCTTCCTCTGCCAGTTTACAGTTATCGACCACCAGTCGCACCCAGCCCGTTTTGCCACTGCTGGACGCCGCAATAGCCCGGATATTTATGTCGGCTTCTGCCAGCACCGCCGAAACCTGCACGATCTGACCAGGCATGTTCTTAATCTGTACTGAAATTTCCGGAACCGACATCGAGAAACCTCACGAATTATAATCAGCTATGATGCCTTGAACCATGCTGAAAACTTTAGATAAATCAATGGGAAAGAAAAAATAAGTCATAAATTCTCTGGCCCGGGCGTCTCACTTGCTAATCAATTATGGCCAATGACAACCAATTCCCTGAAATAACGCGTGAGTTGAACACACGCAAAGCCGAAGCGGCCCCAGAAATCATAGAAAACTGGCGCAAGTTCGCAGCCTCCGTTTTCAAAGAAGGTGCCCTTCCGGTTAAAACAAAAGAGCTGATCGCCATCGCGTCAGCCCACATCACCCAATGTCCGTACTGCATTCGAGTTCACGTCCAGAAAGCCCTGAAACTAGGGATCACCGAAGAAGAAATCATGGAAGCCGTCTGGATTGCCGCCGAAATGCGAGCCGGAGCAGCCTACGCCCATGGGAACATAGCCATGGACGAAATCATGAAACAGGCAAAGGAAGACCCCGACGACGGAACGCCTAAAGCTTAATTCTCAGCCTTAACCCGGCCCAGTCCATCGGTATAAGTTTCAAGCCAGTCAAAACCCTGCTCAGCCATATCAGGCAGGAAGATGTGGCCCTGGCGATGATTGATAAGGCCGATTCGTGCAGTTTCACCCAGACGCCTGCTGATCTCATTAGCCGCCGTCACAAAAGGCCACGTGCGATCTCCGTCAGCCGCTCCGCGACCAGACTCACCACCAAAAATCAGTAACGCCCGCGGCTGGATCAGCGCCAGCAATTCACTATGCTCATGCTGAAAACCCGGCATATTGATCTGCTTGCCCAGGTACCACTCTGCATCCCAGTTAGAATGCCGAATACCAATCCCACCTTCGCTAAAAACCCCCGCCTTCACCCGAGAATCAAACGCCATCAGGTACAGAACCTCTTTTGCCCCCAAAGAATGACCAATCGCCCCAATACGGTCCAAGTCAACCCCCGGCAGCGATTCCAGCAAATCCACCGCGCGCATTCCGTCAGCCAGCATCGTCGCCATCCCGACGCTCTCCGGATGACGCTTCCGCGCCTCCGCCACAGCTACGTTATACGTCGATTCTTCAAAAATATAATTCTCCGGACAAACCACAACAAACCCGCGCTCTACCAGCGGCAGCGCCAGGTGCTGATGCGGCCGGCCACCAGTCCCGGCAACAACCTTAATAGTTTCCCGGTTTGTTGGATGAAAAAGAACCACCCCCGGACGCGTCGTCGACTCATCGCCCACCGGACGAAGAACATAAGCCCGAACAAACCGCCCCGGCTCCGCTTGGTACTTCACGATCTGACGAGTGCAGGTAGCCAGCGAATCATCGCTCAAAACCTCCATCTGCAAACCATCAGGTGCCCCCTGTGGCAACGGCCCCAAAATAGATTCCCACCGACGGACAATCTCCGCCCGCCGACTCTCCCAGCTCTCTGCCGTAATCCCATCCAGCAGGGGAGTAGTGCCGGTCGTCTGGTCTAAAACAACATTGGCGGCGGGCGACGTAACTTTATCAAGCCACGCCACCTCGCCGCCATTGGCAAAACCAATTGTCATTACTAAAGCTAAAACACTCAGCGATTTCCGTAAGAAAGTCTCACCCGTCGCCGTATCCGCCATCATCTTAAGCAGATGCCGAAGCGCTTTTCTGAGTATCCAGGGCCTTCTTCGCAGCTTCAACATACTGCTGGAAAGAAGCACTGTCCGTAATCGCCAGGTCACTCAGGATCTTGCGGTCAACTTCAATACCCGCAAGCCGCAGTCCCGCCATAAAACGGCTATAGCTCAGATCGCTCTGGCGAGCCGCCGCGTTAATACGGGCAATCCAAAGCTGACGGAACTCCCGCTTCTTAACCTTACGGTCGCGATAAGCATAAGAAAGCGCCCGCTTAACCGTTTCATTAGCATTCTGAAAAAGCTTGCGACGGCCGCCATAATAGCCCTTCGCAAGTTTTAAAACCTTTTTGCGCCGACGCCGAGACGCCGGGTTGTTAGTAGCGCGTGGCATACTGT